>NZ_CP050191.1:1185990-1485990 GCF_011745145.1 Mycobacterium sp. DL440
CTGCTCGGTCCGGTGTTCACCTCGAACGACGCCAAGGAGGGGGCGATCGCGTTCGCCGAGAAGCGTGCCCCCAATTGGACCGGTTCCTGACGATCCTATGGATCTCGGATTCGCAGGAGCGGCCACCGTCGTCGTGGGCGGTGGCCGCGGCATGGGCTTCGCGACGGCCCAATGCCTGGCCGCGGACGGAGCACGGATCGCGATCGTCGGGCGCTCCCGGGACGTACTCGACAGTGCTGCAACGGAGCTGACCCGCCTGGGGTCGCCAGAGGCGGTGGCGATCGTCGCCGATACCTCTGACAGCACCCAGGTCGAGCGGGCCTTCGCCGAGGTGGGCGAACGTTGGGGCGAGCTCAACGCACTGATCAACACGGTAGGCCCTGGGGCTGCAGGCAACTTTGAAGAGTTGACCGACGGGCAGTGGCAGGAGGCGTTCGACGCCGGCCTGATGGGCATGGTGCGCTGCGTGCGGGCCGCCCTGCCATTGCTGCGCAAGGCCGAATGGGCGCGCATCGTCAACTTCTCGGCGCACTCCACCCAGCGGCAGAGCACCCGGTTGCCGGCATACACCGCGGCCAAGGCGGCCGTGAACAGCGTGTCCAAGAACCTGTCGCTGTTGTTGGCCGAGGACGAGATCATGGTGAATGTGGTCTCCCCGGGCAGCATCTCGTCGGAGGCGCTGCGCGGCTGGGCCGACACGGTGGGTGTCGACGGCGATGATCCGTATGCGTTGATGGCGGCCATCGACGAGCATTTCGGACATCCCGCCCACCTTCCGCGGGCCGGGCTACCCAGCGAAATCGGGCCTGTCGCAGCATTTTTGGCCTCCAGGCCCAACTCGTACATGACCGGGGCCAACGTCAACGTGGACGGCGGATCGGACTTCATCTAGGGGGCGGTATGGCAACGGCAGCCGAAGCGCGGGACTGGGCCCGCGGTGCACTGCGCGGAATCGGTAATTCGCTCTACACCCCGTTCTGCGGGACCGATGGGGACGATATCGACTGGGACGCCTACCGATACCTTGTACGCTACTGCGTCGGCGATCTTGGCCACCAGATGCTTTGGTGTACCAGCGGTTTGGCCGAGTTCTGGGCGCTGACCCTCGCCGAACGCAAGCAGTTGCTCGAGGTGGCGATCCAAGAGGGACGCCAGGCCAACCCGGATGTCGTGGTTCAGGCCTGCACCGCGGCAACGTCGGCCAAGGACTGCCTGGAGCTCACGCTGCACGCGCAGCAGGCGGGCGCCGACATCGTCTACATCCAGACGCCGATGATGGAGGCACACGGGGGAGAGGGCGTTCTTCGGTTCTTCTCCTACATCGCCGATCGCACGGATATCGCCCTGGGGATGTTCAATTCACCTTCCTCGGGCTACGTGCTGACACCGGACGAAAGCGCCCGGATCGCTGAGTCCATCCCGGCGGTGTGCGCGACCAAGGAGGGCGCCTTCCGGCCTGCGGCGAGCCGTCGATTGCATGAGCTGGCACCGTATCTCGCGGTCTGGGAATGCGACACCACGGTGTACCGGGCCGGCTGGCTGCGAGAGGGCGTCGTCTGCCCGGCCCAGTTGGGCACCGCCGGCTATCTGTATGAAACCCCGCAACGGCGCATCTTCACCGAGTACTGGGACCTGGTGTATGCCGATCGGCTCATCGAGGCGATGGACTTTGCCCGGGAGTCCGGGTTGGACCAGTTCAGTCTGGACATGGGGTCCTGGTTCACCTGTTACCCGGGCCGCGCTGACTATTTCACCCACTGGGCCGACGCGTTCAAGTACGCGGCTTCGGTCCTCGGATTGCCGGTCGGGGACTACCCGCATTCCCGTCCGCCCCAGGCATTGCTGCCGGACGCTGGAAAGGCCCAGATCGAGGCTGCCTACCGAAAGCTTGGTTTGATCGACGATTGACCCGTCTTTGTGCAGGTGGTAGGCCCTAAGGTGGGCTTGCGGAATGCACTACCGATAGGTATACAGTATCTATGTCTGAACGGCTGGTGTGGCATCGGGAGGTATCGGCGGATGACGGTCGCTGACAGTGTGGGAACCGAGGCGGTCCTCTACGAGGTCTCTGACGGTGGGGTCGCGGTTATCACCCTCAACCGTCCCGATCGGCTGAACTCCTGGGGTGCGGACATCTCCGCCGGCGTCTACGCGAGTTTCGATCGCGCCGAAGCCGATCCGTCGGTCCGGGTGATCGTGCTGACCGGCAGCGGACGAGGGTTCTGCGCCGGCGCCTACATGGGCGCCATGCAGGATCTGGGTGCCAGCATCAACGAGGACACGGACGTCAGCAAGATCGTCGGCGAACGTCATCCCCATTTCCTCACCGAGCTGCGCAAGCCGGTCGTCGCCGCCATCAACGGCGCGTGCGTCGGCATCGGCCTCACGCATGCCTTGATGTGCGACGTTCGGTTCGCAGCTGCCGGAGCGAAATTCGCCACCGCCTTCCCGCGTCGAGGGCTGATCGGCGAGTACGGCATCACCTGGATCCTGCCGAGGCTGGCCGGCTGGGGTGCCTCGGCGGATCTGCTGCTGAGCGGTCGGACCTTCTTCGCAGAGGAAGCATTGCAGCTCGGTTTGGTGAAAGAGGTTGTGGCGCCCGAAGATCTGTTGCCCCGGGCGCTTGAGTACGCCGAAGACCTGGCCCGCAACTGCTCACCCGCCTCGATGGCCGTCATCAAGCGTCAGCTCTACGGCGATGCTCATGACCACGTGCGCGATGTCAGCGCCCGTGCCGAGGCCCTGATGCACGAATCCATGGTGCGGCCCGACCTGATCGAGGGCATCACCGCGTTCTTCGAGAAACGGTCCCCGAACTTCCCGCCCCTGAAAGGCTGATGAAATGACCGACACACCAGAGCGTCTGCCCTACCTGGCCGTCGACGTCGACAACCATTACTACGAACCGGTAGATGCCTTCACCCGGCACCTGCCCAAGGAATTCAAGAGCCGCGGCGTGCAGATGGTGCAGGACGGCAAACGGACCCTCGCAGTGTTCGGCGGGACGGTCAACCACTTCATCCCCAACCCGACCTTCGACCCGATCATCGAACCGGGCTGCCTGGACTTGCTGTTCCGCGGTGAGATTCCCGAAGGCGTGAACCCCGCATCGCTGATGAAGGTGGACCGCCTGTCCGAGCACCCCGAGTATCAGAATCGCGATGCCCGGCTCAAGGTGCTCGACCGGCAGCGCCTCGAAACCGTGTTCATGCTGCCGACTTTCGCGTGTGGCGTGGAGGAGGGGCTCAAGCACGACATCGAAGCCACCATGGCCTCGGTGCACGCCTTCAACCTGTGGTTGGACGAGGACTGGGGTTTCGACCGACCTGACGGGCGTTTTGTGTCCGCCCCGATCATCTCGCTGGCTGACCCAGAGAAGGCCGTCGAGGAAGTCGAATTCGTGATCGGCCGCGGCGCCAAGTTGGTGTGTGTGCGGCCGGCGCCGGTGCCCGGGGCGGTCAGGCCGCGGTCGTTGGGCGACCCGCTTCACGATCCGGTGTGGGCCCGGCTGGCCGAGGCAGGTGTCGCCGTGGTCTTCCACCTGTCGGACTCCGGGTACATGGCAGTCCCGGCGTTGTGGGGCGGCAGCGGCGTCTTCAAGGGATTCGGCAAGCGTGATCCGCTCGACATGGTGCTGATGGACGACCGCGCGATCCACGACACCATGGCCTCGATGATCGTGCACCAGGTGTTCACTCGGCATCCCAAGCTCAAGGTGTGCAGCATCGAGAACGGCTCCTACTTCGTCTACCGGCTGATCAAGCGGCTGAAGAAGGCGGCCAACAATGCGCCATACCACTTCACGGAGGATCCGGTCGAGCAGCTACGCAACAACGTGTGGATCGCGCCGTACTACGAGGACGATGTGAAGCTGCTCGCCGCCACCATCGGTGTGGACAAGATCCTGTTCGGCTCGGACTGGCCGCACGGAGAGGGTCTGGCCGATCCGACCACCTTCACCGCGGACATCCCGCAGTTCCCGGAGTTCAGTCTCGAAGACACCCGGAAGGTCATGCGCGACAACGCCCTCGAACTCCTCGGCGACCCGACCCGGACTGCACCCGGTGTCGCAGGCCTGGTGTCGGTCTAGCCGCCAACATGGCTGAATGGACCATCGGCGCCGTCGTCGACGCGATTGCCGAGGCGGTGCCCGACCGGGAGATGACGGTGTGCGGCGCCCGCCGCACCACCTTCGCGCAGGGGGCTGACCTGACCCGCCGGCTGGCCAACTTTCTGGCCTCGCGCGGGCTGGGTCCGTACCGGGAGCGTCGGGACCTGAACCGTTGGGAATGCGGTCAGGACGTCGTCGCGCTCGTCATGCACAACGACCTGTACCCCGAGATGGTGATCGGCTGCCTCAAGGCGCGCACGGTCCCGGTGAACGTGAACTACTACTACTCGCCGGGCGAGGTGGCCGACCTGCTGGCGTACCTGAAGCCCCGCGCGGTGATCTACCACCGCTCCCTGGGGGCGAAGTTCGTCGACGTATTTGAGGATAAAGCGCTGCAGGCCGAATTGTTGATCTCCATCGACGATGGCGACGGTGCCGAGTTGCCGGGCTCGGTGACGCTGGAAGATGCTCTGGCTCAGGAGGATACCGACCACGGCGTCACCCCGTCACCCGATGACCTGCTCATGGTCTGCACCGGCGGGACGACCGGCCGGCCCAAAGGCGTGATGTGGCGCCAGGGCGACATCTACGTGTCGTCGATGAACGGCGCCGACCATGATCAGGTGAGCGAGATCCACGACAAGGTGGCCAATGCCGGCCCACCCTGGTTCGCGGTGTCGCCGTTGATGCACGCCGCCGGGATGTGGACCGCGTTCTCCGGGCTGCTGTCCGGCCAGACCGTGGTGCTGCACGACACCAAGCCGCGCTTCGACCCGCGCACGGTGCTCGAAACGGCGCAGCGGGAGAAGATCGGGCTGATGACGATGGTCGGTGACGCCTACGCCGCGCCGATCATCGAAGAGTTGGGCCGGCGATCCTATGACCTGTCGTCGATGTTCGCGATCGGCACGGGTGGCGCGGCCACCAACCCGAAACATCAACGCGCACTGCTGGAACACATCCCACAGATCACCATCATCAACGGGTTCGGCTCGTCGGAGACCGGCAACATGGGATTCGGCCATACCCAACGCGAAACCCCGACCGCCGAAACCTTCCAGCTGCGGGCCGGCGGGCTGGTGCTGGCCGACGACTACTCCCGTTTCCTGGACCCCGGTGACCCCGAGGTGGGCTGGGTGGCACGCAACGGCCGGATCCCACTCGGCTATTTCAACGACGAGGCGGCGACGGTGAAGACCTTCCCCGAGGTGGCCGGCGAGCGAGTGGTGGTCTCGGGTGACCGCGCCTCACTCGACGCCGACGGGACCCTCCGCCTGTTGGGGCGGGACTCGTTGGTGGTCAACACCGGTGGCGAAAAGGTGTTCGTCGAAGAGATCGAAGAAGTCCTGCGGGCTCATCCTCACGTGGTGGATGCGCTGGCTGTGGGTCGGCCCAGCGAGCGGTGGGGTGAAGAAGTTGTTGCGCTGGTGTCGATCCGCGATGTGGTCGACGCAGCCGCGCTCCGGGAGCACTGCGCCACCCGGCTGGCCCGGTTCAAACTTCCCAAGGATGTGCTGTTCGTCGAGGACATTCGCCGACTTGGCAACGGCAAGGCCGACTATCGCTGGGCCAAGAGCCTGGCCTCGGAACAAGCGGGGATCAAGGCATGACACAGCAGGTGATTGACTGTCTGGCCAATGTGCACTTCGGCGAGACCGAAAACCAGCCCACCTTCATGAAGAAGGTGCGCGACGATTACTTCAAGGGCCCGACGTCGATGTATGACCCCATCGAGCTGTCGGAGATGCTCGACGAGATGGACACCCACGGTGTGCGGAAGGCAATCCTGATGGATTCCCTGGTCAAGCCATCGGTGACTGCGCGAAAGTTCGTCGAGGCGCATCCCGACCGCTTCGCGCTGGCGATGGGCGGGGTCAACCTGTTGCGCCCCATCCCGTCGTTGCGTGAACTCGCAGCCGTCGTGGCCGACCTTCCAGTCGCGTATACCGTTGTCGGACCCAGCTTCTGGGGAGACGGGCAGTACCCGCCGAGCGACGCGGTGTACTACCCGCTCTACACCAAGTGCGCCGAGCTGGAACTGCCGCTGTGTGTCAACACCGGTATTCCCGGCCCGCCGATTCCGGGCGAGGTGCAGAACCCCATCCACCTCGACCGCGTGTGCGTTCGGTTCCCGGAGTTGCAGCTGTGCATGATCCACGGCGCAGATCCATGGTGGGACATCGCGATCCGAATGCTGATCAAGTACAAGAATCTGCGGCTCATGACGTCGGCGTGGTCGCCGAAACGATTGCCGGACAGCCTCTTGCACTTCATGCGAACCCGGGGGAAGGACAAAGTCATCTTTGCCTCGGATTTCCCGGTGTTGCGCATGCAGCGCGTCGTGCCCGAGGCCCTGGCGCTCGACCTGCCGGCCGATGTGCTGGACAACTACCTCTACAACAATGCCGCGGAGTTCTTCTTCGGCAGAGACGACTAGGACGCCCTCGGCGAAGCCGAGAAAGGAGCACGGATGGACCGCTACGAACTGCGCAGGCTGGACTACAGCCTGACCGAGGACCACGTCGACCTGCAGACCGCGTACCGGCAGTTCTTCAAGACGCACTCCGACATCGAGACAGTGCGCGCGGCCGAACCGTCGGGCTTCGACAAAAGTCTGTGGGAACGGTTGTGCGCCATGGGCGCCACGACAATGGCGCTTCCGGAATCTGTCGGCGGTGACGGGGCAACCCTGGTCGACCTGACCTTGGTGGCTGAGGAGCTCGGGCGCTCATTGGCGCCGGTGCCGTGGATCGACCATGTCGTCGCGGCGCGGTTGCTCGCCAGGTTGGGGGCCTGCGAGTCCGAAGAGATCGTGCAGGGCACCCAGATCGTCGGGCTCGATCCACAGCAGGTGGCGCCGGCCGGCGCCCGGCTCATCCCGATCGGGTCGATCGCCGACCACATCTTCGTCCGCGATGGAGACGACGTCGTGAAGCTGGAATTCTCCACGCGGCCTGCCCGCGTCGACAACATCGGCAAGCTGCCGATGGCGTGGGTGGACCCGTCCGCCGCAGACACCCGGGTCGTGCTGGCCAGCGGTGCCGACGCCCTGGCGGAATATCAACGGGCGTTGGACGAATGGCGTCTGCTGACCGCGGCGGTGCTGGTGGGTCTGGTCGAGGAGACCATGACGATCGCCGCGGAGTTCGCCAAGTCCCGGTACACCCTCGGTGTGCCGATCGGGACGCTGCAAGGCATTTCACATCCGTTGGCCAACATCGCGATCACTGTTCAGAGCGGGCGGGGTCTGGCTCGGCGGGCGGCATGGTTCCTCGATAACGAGCCTGACGAGCGTGCCGAGCTCGCCCCGTCGGCGTTCGTCTTCATGGCCGAGGAGGCCGCCAAGGCCGCCACCATGGCGGTACACGTTCAGGGTGGACTGGGGGTGTCCGCGGAGGCCGCCGCCACCGCGTACCTGGTGCGGGCGCGAGGGTGGGCGCTGGCCGGTGGTGACCCGGGCGCCACCGCGGTGCACATCGCTCACATCGTCGCGGCTCGCGAGAGCCGTGAAGCGGCAAAGGTTTAGGGGAGCAGGCGTGGATTTCTCAACAGTCGAACTGTCCGCGGAGGACGAGGCGTTCCGCACCGAAGTGCGCGAATTTCTGTCCAGTGTCGTGACCGAGGACGTCATCCGTCGCGACCGCGAGACCGGCGACAACTTCGACGAGGGCGTGCACCTGGCACTCGGCGCCGCCGGCTACCTCGAGAAGGAATTCAAGTCCCAGGCCGATGGTGGGTTCACCCGGGTGCAGTCGCGGATCTGGCAGCTGGAGAAGCGCCGGGCCGAGGTGCCGTGGGTGACGTGGGGGACCACCTCGATGGTCGCCCGATCCGTGGCGAAGTTCGCCGGCCCGGAGATCCGTGACGACGTGTTGCGTGGGGTGTTCGACGGCACCGTGCGGTTGTGCCTGGGCTACACCGAACCTGAGGGTGGTTCCGATGTGGCCACCTGCAAGACCCGTGCGGTACGAGAAGCGGATGGGTCGAGCTGGATCATTAATGGGTCCAAGATGTTCACCACCGGCGCACACAACTGCCAGTACGTCTTCCTGATCACCAACACCGATCCGGAGGCGCCGAAACACAAGAGCCTCACCATGTTCCTCGTTCCGCTCGATCTGCCAGGCATCGAGATCCAGGGCATCCGGACCGTCGACGGTGACCGCACCAACATCGTCTACTACTCGGACGTGCGGGTCGACGACAAGTACCGGCTCGGCGATGTCAACGGCGGCTGGACAGTGGTGCGTGAACCGCTCGACGCCGAGCACGGGGCCGTCGCGGCCGCCGACGACGGTCTGGCCGACGTCGCGATCATGATGCATCAGGCCGGATTCATGGCCGAGGCGGCGGACAATGTGGCCGCGTTGGTAGGCCGGTCGGGTGCCGTTGACGACGGATCTGTCGCATATCGGTTGGGGCGCAGCGTGGCTCGTCTGGAGGCCTCCCTGTCCTCGCCCAGCATCTTCGGCCGGGTCGCGCTGGCACAGACCATGCGTGACATTGCCCCGGATCTGATGGACATCGCCGGATCGGTGGCCGCACTGCCGATCGGGGCCGACGGGGGAGCCGACGACCGCAGCGAGTACGTGTACCGGTTCGCGCCGCTCGTCGGTATCTACGGCGGGACGCTCGAAGTGTTCCGCAACATGATCGCCCAGCACGTGCTGGGCCTGGGCAAGCCGAACTACTCGGCGCCGAAGGCACGGGTGTCCTAGCGCGAGCAGACACATATGTACCCAAACCCCGGGTGTGTCGGGTACATACGCGTCTGGTCGGCAGCTAGGCGGGCGTCTCGCCCAGCATCGACATCATGATCACCGCGGCCGCCACCACGACGCGGCTGGCCTGGGTGAACCCGTCACCGCGTCATCGCCGCGGTGCCCGTGCACGTGGGCCTCCGGCCGCGTCCGTGGCACTCGATCAACCGCCGCAATTGCGTCGTCGGTATCTGAGCTTGATGCTCGATGCCCTCAATCCAGCCGACGCGCAGCCGCTCCCGCCGCTACCGGGCAGCCGCACTTAGCCGGTCGGTGCCAGGCTGGGTTGAATGGGAACCAATACCGGCGGCGGAGCCGACGGTGCCACCTGTAGATCGCCGCGGGGCACGAGACCCTCGGGAACTCGACCGGCCGCGCCGGCTTCAGCCGGTGGGGCCTCGCACTTCTGCTGGCCCTCGTTCCAGACCCCGCCGCTGTGCCGGCAGCAACCCTTGGTGTCGTCGATCTTCTCCTGCATGGATTCGTCGAGACCGTCGTTGAGGATGTCAGTGCAGGAGTCGAAGTCCTCGATGTCCCACACGCCGGGTTCGGCCTGTGAAACCCCGCTCGGCGCCACGATGATGAACATCACCGCGGCGGCGAATGTTGCTGCGGATCCCATCAGTCGGCGCGCGAAAGTGCTCGTCCGCGTGAATGCGAGTGTCGTTGTGTTCGGCATTGCTGTGCCCCCGTAGGCCAGGCCCCGCGACCGAATGCGACGCGGTAGCTGTGCATCACCTGTATTGAATACAAATAGTGTGCGCTTCGGCCGGTCGGTGAAACAACCTCGGCGCCGACTCATATTTGCCGGGGCAAGGTCCCGGCTAAGTCAGAGCGGATTGCATCTGAGCGGTCAGATACGTAACAGGGACTCGACGTTGTTATGGGCGATGGCGTGCATCTGCTGATCGGAAAGCCCGGAACCGGTGAGGAATTCGCTGACGTTGTCGCGCTTGACGTATGGGAAGTCCTCGGAGTAGATGATTCGGTCGGCCCCCAGGTCGGCCACCACGTGGTCAAGTTGGTGTTGATTGAACATTCCCGATGGAGTGACCCAGATTTGTTCGCGGTAGTAGTCACTGACGTTGCGGTCATGGCCTGGTCGAACCAACGCGAAGGTTTCGTCGAGGCGCTCGAGCCAGAACGCCATCACTTCCCCCCAGTGGCCACTCAGCAGTTTCAGGCGCGGGTGCCGGTCCAGCGCACCGGACAGGATCAGCCGGATGACGTGGATACCGGCTTCCGCGTGCCAGCCGAATGCGGGACCGGAGAACATCACTCCGATGGCGGCAGACCAGTCGCCGAAGTAGTAGGGCCGCGAGACCTGCGGGTGAGGTAGCCCAGGATGAACATAGATGGGCAGGTCCACTGCCTCCGCCGCGGCGAGTATCGGATCGAAACGGGCGTCATCGAGGAAGAGTCCGTCGAATGTTCCGGCGATCAATGCGCCGACGAATCCGAGATCGCCGACGCAGCGACGCAATTCCTCCGCCGCGGCGGAAGGATCGTAGAGCGGCAGGGTGGCGAAGCCACGGAATCGATCGGGATGTTCGGAGATCTGTTGTGCCAATGAGTCATTGACTTGACGGCACAGTTCCGCCGACTGCGGCGCGGCCAGCGTGCCGGGGCTGCCGTTGCCGTGCGAAACCACTTGAACGTCAATGCCCACCGCGTCCATGTGCGCCAGCCGATGCCCACCGAGTCGAGTTGCCGCATCGCGGTCGTCGTTGAAAACCGAACCGAACTCGGCAAGTTCGTCCACGGGTAATCCGCTGGGCGGACCGCCCAACTGGAGGACCCGCTTACTGACCTCAGGGTGCTCGAAGTGTTCTTCGACGGTGATGATGCGCATCAGGTCAGCTCCTTCGATCCTGGTCATGGCTTCGATGTCAGCACGCTTTGGATTGCCGGTGCGACGAGTGCCGCCAGCGTCGCGATATCGGCTTTGACGAGCACGGGGACACCCACGACCTGGCGCCCCATGACGAGGCCGACCAGCAACGACGACGCAAGCCCGGCCCGCAGCACCGCGTCGTCGTCGATGGCGCCCGCGGCGGCGGCATCGAGGAGCCGTGCCTGGATAAATTCGCGCAGCTGAGTGTTCGCCTGCTCGTTGACCACGGCGCCTCGAAGCATCGCCATGAGTGGCTCCGAATCCGCCGGGGCACCCACCCACACGTCCAGAAAGGTGCGGACAACTCGTTCTCCGAGGCGTTCGTGAGGTCCGTCGAACGCACTGGTCAAGCGCGCCAAGGTATCCGGTGAGATCGACATCACGGCGGCGAACAGCTCATCTTTGGACCGGAAGAACTGCATCACCAGGGCGGCATCAACCCCGGCATCGGACGCCACCTGCCTGATGGTCGTCGCGGCGAATCCGTGACTGGCAAACCGGCTGCGGGCCGCGTCGAGGATGGATTGCCGAGTCGTGTTGGTACCCGGCCGCCGCCCGCGGCGCTGTTCCGGTGCCGGCCGAATCCTCGCGCTCATGGCTGCAATTTACCGCTCCTTGTGTAGAATATCAACGTGTGTTGATATGATCGGGCGATCATGCCCCGATCGAGGGGTGACTGAAAGGGGTGGATATGGCCCAGGAGAAAGTATTCATGCCGTCCCGTCCGTTGGAACCTGGTGACAGGTACGGAGTGCTGAGCGGATTCGATCCGGGTATGCGTACTCTGCCGGCGGGATTTCGCCTCGCACCAGCATTCAAGGCGTTGCCGGTCGACATCGTGCTGGATAAGGACGTGGCCGTCCGGATGCGGGACGGTGTGACAACCTATGTCGATATTTTGCGGCCCGCCGGCGCCGCGAAAGTGCCGGTCATTGTGGCCTGGAGCCCGTATGGCAAGGGCGAGGGCAGTGCCCCAGCGGCCATGGGAGTGTTCGGGCTGGTCGGCCTGGAGAACGGAATCGTCTCCGGTCTGCACAAGTTTGAGGGCCCCGACCCGGCGTATTGGTGTGCCCAGGGCTATGCGATCTGCAACCCGGACGTTCGCGGTGTCTCAGATTCAGAGGGCGACAGTGTTCTATGGGATCGCCAAGAGGGTCAGGACTGCCACGATCTGATCGAGTGGCTGGCCGTCCAGGAATGGTGCACCGGCAAGGTGGCGATGAGTGGAACCTCCTATCTCGCTGTCGCGCAATGGTTCGCCGCTGCCGAGCGGCCGCCCCACCTGGCCGCGATCAATCCGTGGGAGGGCGTGAGCGATGTCTACCGCGATCTCGTGATGCGCGGCGGCATGCCCGACACCGGGTTCGCCAGACAGCTCCGCGACAACAGCTATTGGGGTAAGAGTCGCAAGGAGGACATCCTCGCCGAGGCCGAGCGCTATCCGCTCATGAACGCCTTGTGGCAGAACAAGATCCCACGCGTCGATTACATCAACGTGCCGGCGTACGTAGTGGCCAGCTACTCCAATTCTCTGCATACGGTGGGCACATTCCGCGCGTGGCGCGGGTTGGGTTCAAAACAGAAGTGGCTGCGTATCCACGACAGCCAGGAATGGCCGGACTACTACGACGAGGCGAACAGGGAGGACCTGCGCAGGTTCTTCGATCACTTCCTGAAGAGTGAAGACAACGGCTGGGAGCAGACTCCGCGCATCCGGTACGCCGTCCTCGATCTTGAAGGTGGTAATCAGGTCAACCTGCCGGCAGACAAGTTTCCACCGCAAGGCGTCGTCTACACGAAGTACTACCTTGACGGTCGCACACGCACCCTGCATATGGACGCACCGGCAGGGGACGTGGCGACGACGTATGAGGCGGAAGCCAATCCGGGCCTGGTCTCGTTCATCGTCCGCTTTGACGAGGAGACCACGATGGTCGGCTATCCCAAGGCGCGGCTATGGGTCGAAGCGAACGGGAGTGACGACATGGATCTCTTCGTCTTCGTCCAGAAACTGAACGCGCAAGGGACGGCCCTGCAGGAATTCACCGTGCCCAACCAGTCGGCGATGATCCACGACGTGACCGAACAGGGGGCCTCGATCCTTCGGTACAAGGGGTCGTGCGGTCGTCTACGCGTGTCGATGCGGCACTTGGACCAGACGGCATCGACCGACGAAGTCCCTGTCCACAGCTTCGACCGCGTCGAGAAGCTGAACCCGGGTGACGTCGTCGATGTCGAGATCGAGCTGTCCCCGATCGGTATGGTGTTCCACCCCGGCGAGCAGCTGCGCCTGGTTATCAGCGCCAAGGATCTTTTCGGCCCGTGGATGCCCGGACTTCGGGAGTACATCCCGCAGAACAGCGGCCAGCATGTCATCCACTCCGGCGGATCGCGAGCTTCGTTTCTCCAACTGCCGGTGAGGGCCGGCGGCTCAAGCGCTATGTGCCGACCAATGCCGGCGGCTTGACCGCGTCCGGATCGGGGTTGGCGATGGGCAGGCCCATGAACCGTCGGGCGTTGTCACCCATGAAGTCGTAGGTACGACGGATGTCCATGCCCTCGGCGTACTTCCAGAAACCCTTCGGTTCGGCCAGGCCTTCGGGATGCGGGTAGTCCGATCCGAACAGCACCTTGTCCCAGCCGACCGTTTCCACCACGTCGGAAACGCATCCCTCCCAGAACGGGCTGACCCAGATGTTGCGGCGGAACACATCATGCGGGTGCTCGGGGAAGTTCTGCGGCATTTTCTTGTACAGGTCGGCGAAATCGTGAAACAGCGGGAAGATCCAGCTGCTGCCGTTCTCGACGCTGGCGATGCGCAATTTGGGGAACCTGGTCAGGGTGCCGTGGCAGATCAGGGCGGCCAGCATGTCGGCGATCTCGCGGTGGCCCAGCACCATCCAGCGGAATGCGCTCTGCGCCATGAAATTCTGGGTGTAGGGCGGTTCCCACTTGTTGACGTACTCGTCGAGCGGAGGATAACTGGCGTGCAGCACGATGGGCAGACCGGCGGCCTCGACGTCACGCCAGAACGGGTCGAACTCCGGCAGCGCGGGGGAGCGCCAGCCGTGCAGCCCGTTAACCGGGCCGGGCTTGATCAACGCCACCTTGCCGCCGTTGGCAAGGATCCACTCCAGTTCCCGTTGTGCCGCATCGACTTCGGAGAGGTTGATGATGGGTGTGGAGAACACCCGACTCTCGTAGTCGAAGCCCCAATGTTCGAGGATCCACTCATTGAGGGCGTGGACGATGGCCAGGGTCAGCTGCGGGTCGTCGGCGCTGGAGTGCTCGACGAGGCTGCCCAGCGTCGGATAGTTCAGCGCCTCGACCACACCCTGGCGGTCCAGCTCTTTGACGCGGTCCGCCGGGTTTCGGGTGGCCGCGGGCGCCTCGATCGCCTTGCCCTGCATCTCCCGTAACGTCAGGCCGTCGGCGTTTTCGCCCGCGAAGAACTTCTCGTGCGCACCGGGCGCGGCGACGCGCTCGAAGGTCGGGTTCGGGATGAAGTCGGTGACGCGGTTGTTGATGACCACCCGGGTCTGACGACCGAACTGCGCGTATTGCACCGCGCGACTGTATTGCTCGGGTAGGAATTTGGTCAGCGCATCAGCGGTTTCGTACATATGCTGGTCGGCATCGAAAATTGGTGCGTCCCTGAACTGTTCATTCATGTTGGTGGTCTCCCTATCCGGCGAGCAGACACAAACCGGTAGGTTTTTGCCCGAAAAGGTACGGGTTTGCGTCTGCTCGGCGATGAAATCAGAGGGTCAGGACGGTGGCGCCGGCGGTGCCGGGGGCTCCGTACAGCTGTGCGAAGCCGACCCGCGGATTGCCGGGCACCTGACGGTCACCGGCCTCGCCACGCAACTGGCGCACCAGCTCGTGGATCTGGCGCAGGCCCGACGCGCCGATCGGCTCGCCGTTGGCGATCAGGCCGCCGTCGGTATTGACCGGCAGTGACCCGCCGATCTCGGTGGCGCCGTCGGCCAGCAGCTTCTCCTGGTCGCCATCGGAACAGAATCCGCATTCGGCCATGTGAATGATCTCGGCGCCGGCATCGGTGTCCTGCAGCTGTACGACGTCGACGTCTTCGGGCGCGACCCCGGCCTTTTCGAACGCAGCGCGGGCGGCGTACACCGTCGGAGCCACGTCCTCTTCCACCGGCGCGCAGGTGGTGTTGACCTCGTAGGCGCCGTAGCGGCGGGTCCGGACCTCGACGGCCTTGAGGTACACCGGCTTGTCGGTGTAGCGATGCGCGATGTCGGCTCGGCACATCACCACTGCGGCCGCGCCCTCGTCGGGGGCGCAGAACATGTACTGGGTCAGCGGATAGTTGAGCATCGTCGAGTTGAGGATGTCGTCCTCGCTGATCGGCTTGCGCCGGAACGCGTTCGGGTTCAGTGCGCCGTTGCGGAAGTTCTTGTTGGCCACCTTGGCCAGCGTGCGCTGAGAGATGTTGTGCTCGTGCAGGTAGCGGTTGGCCTTCATGCCGAAGAACTGTGTGGTGAGGTACTGGCCGTTCTCGGCGTACCAGCTGGGCATCCCGACCAATGACGGGTCTTCGGTGAACGCGCCGCGGGGGTGCTTGTCCAGGCCGACGGCGATGCCGATGTCGTAGTCGCCGAGCCGGATCCCGTCAGCGCAGGCCTTTGTGGCACTGGCGGCGGTGGCACAGGCGTTGAACACGTTGGTGAACGGAATGCCGGTTAGGCCTACCATCCCGACGATGGCGTCGGGGTTGGCGACCGTCCAGCTGCCTCCGGTCGCGGCGCCGATGTCTTTCCAGTCGACTCCGGCGTCGGCGACCGCGGCGAAGATGGCATCCACACCCATCGCCATCGCGGACTTGCCCTCGAAGCGGCCGAACGGGTGCAGGCCGACGCCGATGATGGCTACGTCATTGGTCATTGGGCGGAACCTTTCGGCGCGAAGGCGAAGGTGACGATGTCGACCGGGCTATCGGGGTCATCTTCGTCCTTCGCAAACGGGATCATGGTGAGTTCGACGTCCATGCCGAATTGCAGTTTGGCGGGGTCGTTTTCGGTGAGGCGGCCTTCGACGCGCAGGACGGGTCCGGTGTCGTCGGCGAGTTCGATGAGGCCGACGCCGAAGGGGACGAAGGCTTTTCCGGTGGGGCCTTTGTAGGGGGCGCCGGGTGGGAAGCCCTGGGTGGTCCAGGCGATGACGGTGCCGCGCCGGGGTAGGCGGGTCTGTTCGGTGTTACCGCCGGAGCATTTGGGGCAGCGGGCCTGGGCTGGGAATGTGGTGGCTGTGCAGTCGGTGCAGCGGCTGCCGATCAGCTGGGGTTCGGCGTCGGGCCACGTCGAGATCTCTGGGGCCAGCGCTTTCTGCATTGTGAGCTCCTCTTATCGCCGGACTACGCACACCAACTGTAATTCTTACAGTAGCGTATATCGGGCAGTGTTCCAGCCCCTGTTCGGAGGTATCGATGTCACCGTCAACCGTCGAGCAGAAACCGACCTTCTGCCGCATCTGTGAGCCGCTCTGCGGGATGATCGCGACCGTCGAAGACGGCCGCCTCACCGCGCTGCGCCCGGACAAGGAGCATCCGCTCTCGGCGGGCTTCGCGTGCCAGAAGGGCATCGCGTTCACCGAGGTGGTCAATGATCCGGACCGGGTGACCACGCCGCTGAAGCGCACCGAGAGCGGGTTCGAGCCCGTCAGCTGGGACGCCGCGCTCGACGACATCGCTGCCAGGCTGACCGAGATCCACCGCAGGCACGGTTCCGGAGCTCTGGCCTGGTACATGGGCAATCCCGCGGCCTTCAGCTACTCACACCTGTTCGCCGCGATGGCGTTCGCCAAGGGGATCGGTGGCGACAGCCACTTCTTCAGCTCCTCGACCCAGGACACCAGCAGCCGGCTGCTGGCCAATCAATTCCTCTACGGCGCGCCGTTCCCAGTGCCCATTCCAGACCTGATGCGGACCGATCTGCTGGTGATGCTCGGCGCGAATCCGGTGGTGTCCCATGGCAGTTTTCTGACGGCGCCGCGGATCAAAGACCGCATGCACGACATCGTCAAGCGCGGCGGCCGGGTTGTGGTGGTCGATCCGCGGCGCAGTGAGACTGCCGCCCAGTTCGAATGGCTCGGCATCACCCCGGATGCGGATGCGTACCTCCTGTTGTCGATTCTGCAAGTGCTGTTCGCCGAGGGGTCGGTAAGTGCCAGGGCCCGGACCCAGGCCGACGGCCTCGACTGGCTGCACGGGCAATGCGCGCCGTTCACTCCCGAAGCGACGCAGTCTCACACCGGTATTGACCCGGACACGGTGCGTGCGTTGGCTCGCGATCTGGCGTCCATCCCGCGAGCGGCGGTTTACGGCCGGCTGGGGACGTGTGTCGGCCGCAACGGCACGCTGACCACCTACCTCCTCGACGCGGTCAACCTCGTCGCGGGCAATCTGGACACCCCGGGCGGCAGCGTGTTCAGCACGTTGGGCATCCCCGGTCAGAAGTGGGGCTCGATGGCGATGGGCGTCTCGCTCCGTAGGAGTTACCGCACCAAACGCACTCGGGTTGGCGGGTTCCGGTCCGTGATCGGGGCCGAGCCTGCTGCGTTCATGGCCAAGGAGATCACCACGCCCGGTGACAGGCAGGTCAAGGCGATGTTCATCGGAGCGGGAAACCCGGTGCTATCGGTCCCCAACGGAGCGGAGCTGGAAGAAGCGCTGGGCGCGGTCGATCTGTCAGTG
Organism: Mycobacterium sp. DL440; assembly: GCF_011745145.1. Classification (NCBI taxonomy): domain Bacteria; kingdom Bacillati; phylum Actinomycetota; class Actinomycetes; order Mycobacteriales; family Mycobacteriaceae; genus Mycobacterium; species Mycobacterium sp. DL440. The sequence goes on from NZ_CP050191.1 coordinate 1,203,471, forward strand.
GGGCTGGACCTCTATGTCAACGAGACCACCGCGCACTGTGACTACGTGCTGCCGGTGACGACGATGTACGAGCGCGATGACTTCGCCGTGACGTTCCAGATGTTCCAGGCCACCCCGTTCCGTCAGGCCACCGACGCGGTGGTGGAACCGACGGGCGAGGCTCGCACCGAATGGGACATCGTCGTTGACCTGATCGGCAGAATGGGTGTTCGTACACCGGTTTTCGTCGCGATTCGGCTGGCGGCCAAGCGAGCCGTCCGACGCGGCCGTCGGCTCAGTCCCCGGCCGATGATCGACATGATGATTCGCATGGCCGACGGCGGTGACCGCTTCGGGCTGCGCCATGGCGGATTGACATTCCGCCGCCTGGCCGAAGAACATCCGCACGGCGTCGTGGTGGCGCCCAATCTCCGCACCGGAGTGCTCGGCGAGGTGGTGGTGTATCCGAAGGGGCGGATACGGCTCGCACATGAGGACATCGCGTCGGAGATCACCGCGATGTCGCGTCGCGCTGCACCGGACGGCTTTCCGCTGCGCATGATCGGGATGCGTGAGCCACGCTCGGAGAACTCGTGGTTGCACAATTCGCCGTTGCTCATGCGCGGCAACAGGTTTCACCGCGCACTCATGCATTCCGAGGATGCTGCGGTGCGTCGCCTCGCGGATGGCGACGAGGTGCGGGTTCGATCGCCCTACGGCCAGATCGACATCGCACTGTCGCTCACCGACGACATCGTGCGCGGCACCGTCGCGATACCGCATGGATGGGGTCACAAAGGCAGTGGTGGCTGGCGGATCGCCAATCAGGCCGGCGGTGCCAACGTCAACCAGTTGATGTCCAGCGATCCGGCCGATGTCGAGGCGCTGGCCGGCATGTCCTGGCTGACGGGTGTGCCGGTGCAGGTGGAATCCCGCTGATGTCCCGCGAAACGGCATTCCGGCAGGGAAAGTACGAGTACTCGCCTGCTGGAACGCCGTTTCGGCGGCGGAGGACATTACTGTAAGTGTTACAGTTGTACGCGTGAGCGAAGTCGTGGACGAGGCCGTCACCAGTGTGGACATCGGTAGGCGCGCCGCCGGCCGCGCCGAGAAGCGGATGCTTATCGACGGCGAGCTGGTGTCGGCGGCGTCCGGCGCCGAATTCGACAACCTCAGCCCGGCTACGGGCGTGGTGCTGGGGACGACCGCGGCCGCAGGTACGCCGGACATGGACGCCGCGATCGGTGCGGCCCGGCGCGCATTCGACGAATCCGACTGGAGTGCCAATCGCGGCTTGCGGAAGCATGTGCTGGCCCAGCTGCAGGACGCCATCGAATCTGAAAAGGACGATCTGCGTGAGGAATTGATCGCCGAGGTCGGCTGCCCGGCGATGACGACGGAGAATGCGCAGCTGGACTGGCCGCTGGCCGATGCGCTGCGATACCCGGCCCGGATGATCGACGAATTCGGGTGGGAACGGACGCTCGACGGCGGCGGGCTATTCGGTGAGCGCAACGCCCGCACCGTGGTCAAAGAGGCGGTCGGTGTGGTCGCCGCGATCACCCCGTCGAATTTTCCGATCGAGGTAATCCTCAACAAGCTCGGCCCGTCGCTGGCCGCAGGCAACACCGTTGTCCTCAAACCCGATCCGAACACGCCGTGGAATGCCACCCGGTTGGGCCGGCTGATCGCCGAACGCACCGACATGCCGCCCGGCGTCGTCAATGTGGTGCCGACGCCGTCCAACGAGGTGGCCGGACAGTTGGGTACCGATCCTCGTGTCGACATGGTGTCGTTCACCGGGTCGACGGCGGTAGGCCGGCATCTGATGCGGGTCGGCGCCGACACCATGAAGCGCACCTTCCTCGAACTCGGCGGAAAGTCGGCGATCATCGTCCTCGACGACGCCAAGTCCGGCCACGTCATCCCCGGCGCGATCGGGGCATGCGTGCATGCCGGTCAGGCCTGTGCCGCCAATACCCGGATGCTGGTGCACCGCAGCCTGTTCGACGAAGCGGTCGCCAATGTCACGATGGCGTTCGGGGCGGTCCCCGTCGGCGACCCGGCGCTGCCGACCACGCTGGTGGGACCGCTGATCACCGCGGCTGCCAAGCAACGGGTGCTCGACGCCATCGACGGTGCCCGCCGCGACGGCGCAGACATTGTGGTCGGCGGCGGGGTACCCGACGGACTGCCTGCGCATCTGGCCGGCGGACACTTCGTCGCACCCACCGTCATCGTCGGGGCAGACCCGCGCTCGTCGATCGCCCAGGACGAGGTGTTCGGGCCGGTGTTGGTGATGATCCCGTTCGACGATGACGAAGAGGCGGTGCGCATCGCCAACGACAGCGCGTTCGGCTTGGCCGGTGCGGTGATGTCGGCGTCGTCCGAGCGGGCGATGGGGATCGCCCGGCGCATCCGTACCGGGGCCATCGGCGTCAATGGTGGGATGTACTACGGCGCGGACGCACCTTTCGGTGGATACAAGAACAGTGGTGTCGGAAGACAGTGCGGTATCGAGGGGTTCGCGCAGTACACCGAGACCAAGACCATCGGCTGGCGGCTGCCCCGGCAGTGACCCATCATGGCGCGAGCAGACGCGAAAGTACCCGAGATCGCGCGTTTTGAGGTACCTACGCGTCTGCTCGGCAGAGTGATGTGGCGCGATCCAGGATGCTGTCGAGGATGTGGTCGAAGTTCCCGTCATCGGCCATGCCGATGCGGTGGCCACGCCCGGGGATCGAGGCGATCAGTGGCATTGCATCGGGGTCGATCACCTGTTCCCAGTACTCGCGGGGAAACTGAACCTCGGCGGTGCGGGTCTGCAAGCGTTGCAGCACAGCGGAACTACGTACGAGCACGGAGATGGCCGTGTAGGTGTCGAAGGCCTGTTTCGCGGTGAGCCCGGCCGCCACCAGTGCGGCCACCGGCTGCTCGATCTTCTCGAGTGCCGTGCGCGCCGCCGGGATGCCTCGAGTGCCGCGGATCAGGATGAGGTCGCACACAATTGGATTGCTCGTGAACATCTCACGCATCCGGTGCGCGTGGGCGCGCAGGGATTCTCGCCAGGTAGCGGCCTCGATGGACAGCACGCTGAGATCATAATCGCGCAGCACGCGCTCGGTCATCGCGTCGAGCAACTCGTCCTTGCGGCGGAAGTACCAGTAGATGCTGGTCACGCCGACATCGAGATGGCGGGCCAGCTGCGGCATGCTGAGGTTGTCGATCGATACCTCGTCGGCGATTTCGAAAGCGCCGCGCAGAATTTCGTCGACACTGATCGACCCGCGCTCGCGGCGTTGACGACCACGGGTGCTCGCGGGTCTGACCATGGCGGCGCCTCCTAGCGGACCGGCTCGAAGGTGACGGGGATGTCTGTGGGGGAGCGGAACGGCTGGCCGAAGATGTGTGGGTCGTCGTCGGTGACCAGCTCGAGGTTGCGCACCCGGGAAAGCAGGCTCTCCATGGCCACCCGGGTCTCCATCCGGGCCAGGTGCAACCCCATACAGGTGTGCTCGCCAGCGGCAAAGGTAATGTGCGGCAACCGCTTCCGGAAGATGTCGAACTCCTCGGGCCGTTCCCAGCGATTCTCGTCCCGGTTGGCCGACCCGATGCAGACATCGATCACCGCGCCGGCGGGCAGGGCCACCCCGTCGAGCTCGGTGTCCTGGCTGGCCGAGCGTTGCACGGTGGTCAGCGGGGTTTCGTAACGTAGCCCCTCCTCGATGGCGGCGTCGATCAGCCCATGATCGGCATGCACCGCGGCGAACTGCTCGGGATGAGTGAGCAGCAGATAGATGAGATTGCCCGAGGAGCGGTAGGTGGTCTCCAGTCCGGCGGGCAGGAGCAACCGCAGGAATGAGAAGATCGCTTCGTCCGTCAGCTTCTCGCCGTCGATCTCCGCGGTGACCAGGTCGCCGATGATGTCGTCGGTGGGCTGGGAGCGGCGTAGCTCGATCTGCCCGAGGAAATAATCCTTGAGCGCCGCGGAGGCCTCGAAAGCCCGCTTGTATTTGACGGTGTAGCTGATCAGTTCGACGGCGCGCTGACGGAACCAGGACAGGTCTTCTTCGGGCAGCCCGAGCAGCTTGGAGATCACCCGCGTGGGGAACTCGAAGGTGAAGTCGCGCACCAGATCAGCGCTGCCGGCCTCGATGAACTCATCGACGAGGGCCTCGCAGATCGGACGGACGATCTCGGGTTCCCAGCGTTGTAGCGAGCGTGACTTGAACGCGGCCGAGACCAAGTTGCGGTGGTCACGGTGGGTCTTGCCCTCCATGGCCAGGATGGTGGGGCCGATGAACAGCCCGATCGTGTTGTCGTAGATCTTCGAGTTGAACGACTTGCCGTCCCGGAACACTGTGTTGACCGCGTCGAAGGACACTGCTGCGAATTGATGTTCGGGCAGAAGGGATTCCGGCGTCTTGGACCAGTCCATCACCGAGCCGCGGAACACGCCGTGCCTGGCCCGGTGCCGCGCGAAGGTCGGGTACGGATCGCGCAGCAGGGTGGCGGTGTCGACGACGGACTCGTCTGCGGTTTCGCCGGAAGCGACATCCTGCACTTGACTATCCACAGCTCACCCCACCATTCGGAACGGACCGATCACACTGATGCATATTACTGTAAAGATTACAGTATCGGAATCTGCGCGGGGCTGAACGGTCAGAGTGGGATCGGTGCCCCATTGCTCATCGACGCGATGAAACCGGCGTCGACCTGGATATCCTGACCGTTGATCCAACGCGCCTCGGGGGAGGCCAGGAAGGCGATCAGCGGAACCACGTCGTCGACGGTGGCGTGCCGGCCGACTGTGGCACGGACCAGATCCAGCACGTCTTTGCCCATGGTTTGTTCGAAATCGGTCAGGATCGGCGTCTCGACCGGCCCTGGGCTGACGGTGTTGACCCGGACCCCGTACTTGGCCCACGCCGGGCCCGCCACCCGCTTGGCGAACAGGATCGCGGCCTGCTTGGAGGTGGTGTAGACGGGGAAATCCGGATCCTGTCCGGTCTGCCACTGCGCCACCGCATCCCCATCGGTCAGCTGGAGAAGCCCATCGAGGATGTCGATGCGTTGCTGCCAGCCCAGGGCCGCGGTCGACGCCACCGTGACGATCGAGCCGCCGTGCCGCAGGAGTGGCAGCATGCCCTCGGTCATCAGGCGCATGCCGAGGTAGTTGACCTTGAGGACGTCGGCCGCGGGTGCGGTGCCCGGAACCCCGGCGACGTGGGCGAGCATGTCCCAGCCATCACCGATCTCGCTCAAGAATCGGGCGATGTCGGTGGCGTCCCGGAGGTCGCAGGTCGCGTGCTCCGAGGCCGGGGTGTCATTGGTGCGCACGTCGACTGCGAGTACATGGTCGCCCTGCTCGAAGAAGTGCGTCGCGGTGGCCGCTCCGATCCCGGACCCGGCTCCGACGACGATGATTCTGCGTGCTTGCGACATGAGCCGACCCCTCACTGAATGAACGACAGTAAGGATGACTGTAAACAATTCGGGCGGGCTGGACAATCGTCGTCGGCCTGGCCGGACAGTGCTACCGTTAGCCCTCCGGGAGGGGCTTCCGGAACGTATCGCCAAGGAGACGGATTCGATGAGTGCGATCGAGGAGCGTGCGGCGGTGCAGCCGCAGCGCGGCGGCTTGGATGAGCTGCTGGCTGCTCAGCGCCGGTCTTTCATCGCCGATGGTCCGCCCGATGTCGCGTTGCGCCGCAACCGTATTGACCGGCTGCTCGCGATGATCCTCGACAACTCAGAGGATTTCGTCGCCGCTACCGCGGCCGACTATGGATCACGTTCCCGGTCGGCGGCGTTCTTCGCCGAGATACTCGGCATGCTTTCGGTCATCGAGCACACCAGAGCGCATGTGCCGCAATGGATGCGTGCGACGAAGTTGATGCGGGCCGCCCGATTCGCGGGCCTGCGCGCCGAAGTACTGCCGAGTCCGCTCGGCGTGATCGGCGTGATCGGTCCGTGGAACTTCCCCATCCAACTGACGGTGCTGCCCGCGGCAGCGGCATTCGCAGCAGGCAACCGGGTGATGATCAAGATGTCGGAGGTCACCCCGCGCACCGCCGAGCTGATGGCGGCGACGGCACCGAAGTACTTCGATCCGGCCGAGCTGCAGGTCGTGACCGGTGGGCCGGATGTCGCCGCCGAGTTCGCCGGCCTACCGTTCGACCACCTGTTCTTCACCGGCTCACCCTCGATCGGGGAGTTGGTGGCGCGGGCCGCCTCGCACAACCTGGTTCCGGTGACGTTGGAGCTGGGCGGTAAAAACCCCGTGGTGGTGGCGCCCGGCGCCGACATCGAACGGGCCGCGAACCGAATCGCCCAGGCGCGCATGGTCAATGGCGGTCAGGTGTGTGTATGCCCGGACTATGTCTTCGTTCCCGAGGCTGGGGTCGACCGGTTCGTCGCAGGGGCGCGCAAGACCTTGACCAATCTGTTTCCCACCATCGTGGGCAATTCCGATTACTGCTCCTCGGTGAACCAGGCCAATTTCGACCGCGTCGTCGGCCTGATCGCCGACGCGCGTGCGCACGGCGCCCGGATCGATTCCCTCGTACCGGCGGGGGAGGTGCTGCCAGATCCGGTGTCCCGCAAGATCGCTCCCACCATCGTGCGGGACGTCGATGACCGGATGCGGATCGCGAGCGAAGAGGTGTTCGGGCCGGTGCTGGTGGTTCGCGGCTACTCCAGCCTCACCGAGGCGGTCGACCACATCAACGCCAACCCGTCACCGTTGGTGGCGTACTGGTTCGGCCCTGACGACGCCGACTTCAGGCATTTCGTCGGCCACACCCGCAGCGGTGGAGTGGCCCGCAATGATTTTGCCGCGCACATGATTCCGTCCAGTGCCCCGTTCGGCGGCGTCGGCCGCAGCGGGACCGGCGCCTACCACGGCAAGGCCGGCTTCGATGCGTTCAGCCACTACCGCACCGTGGTCGGCAGCGACCTGCCGTTCAGTGTCACGGGTCAGGCGGCCAGGCCGTTCAGCGCGTCCATGCGGGTCAGCGCGGACCTCAGTCTGCGTCGAGCCCGTAGCCGAACCGCCTCGAGGCTCAAGAAGTTTCGCTGACCGCCTGCTCGCGGGCCCACCGGTAGTCGGCCTTACCGGCCGGGCTGCGCTCGATGATCGGGCGGAAGACCACGGCCTTGGGCAGCTTATAGCGGGCGATCGAGGATTCCGCGTGCCGGATGAGGTCATCGGCGTCTGTAGAGGCATCCTCTTTCAACGCAACGACAGCCACCACCTCCTGTCCCCAGCGTTCACTGGGGCGGCCGGTGACGACGACGTCCTGCACTGCCGGGTGCGAGGCGATTGCGGATTCGACCTCCTCGGCGAAGATCTTCTCGCCGCCGGAGTTGATGGTGACCGAATCGCGGCCGAGCAGTTCGATCGCCCCGCTGTCCAGGTGGCGGGCCCGGTCGCCCGGTGTCGCGTAGCGCACGCCGTCGATCACCGGGAAGGTGGCCGCGGTCTTGGCGGCGTCTCCCTTGTACCCCAGGGGCACGAACCCGCGCTGCGCCAGCCAGCCCAGCCCATCGTGACCGGCGGGCAGGACGGCGGTGAATTCCTCTGTCACCACACAGGTATCGGGTCCGGCGTTGAAGGTGCCGGTCGACACCGCGCCAGGCGCCGACATGTGGCTCATCTGGGCGCCGGTCTCCGACGAACCCACGCCGTCGATGACGATGAGGTTGGCTTTCGAGTCGATGAGTTGCTGTTTGACGTAAGGGGTCAACTGCGCGCCGCCGTTGGCCACGACCGACAGAGACGACACGTCTGCGGTGCCCCCCTTGATGGCATCCAGGAGCGGGCGCGCCATGGCGTCACCCACCACCGTCGCCACCAGCACCTGCTCGCGTTCGATGGTGCGCACCACGTCGTCGGCGTCGAATCGGTCGACCACGCTGGGGAACACCACCGTCTGTCCCGTGGTCACGGCCGTCATCGCACCCCATTGCGCCGCACCGTGAATCAGCGGCGGCAGGATGAGCAACTTGGTGCCCGGATTCTCGACCGCACGCCCGACGATCTCCTCGACGGACTGCGCTTTCTCACCGGTCACCATGTTGCGTCCGCCGAACGCGGTCATGAAAATGTCGTGCTGGCGCCACAGCACGCCCTTGGGCATACCGGTGGTACCGCCGGTATACAGCACGTAGAGGTCGTCGGGGCTGGGTTGCACGGGAGGTAGCGAAAGTGTCGGGGAGCCGACGATCGACTCGTAATCCACTGCGCCGTCGAGCAGTTCATTGCCGGAATCGTCGGCGATCTGGATCAGTACCCGCAGTGCCGGCAGATCGGGGAGGATCTCGGCCACCCGCGGTGCGAACGCTGCGTGGTACACGATCGCTGAGGCACCGGAATCGGCGAGCAGGTACTGCAATTCGTTCTTGACGTAGCGGTAGTTGACGTTGAACGGGGCGACCCGGGCCCGGAAGGAACCGAGCAGGGATTCGACGAATTCGGGACCGTTGTAGGCGTAGATGCCCAGCAGATCCTGGCCGACCTCGTGGCCGGCCAGTTCACTGCGTTCGGTCTGTGCACCCAGTCCGCGCGAATGCAGATACGCAGCCAGCCGATTCGAGCGGTCCACGATCTGGCGGTAGGTATAGCGCCGGTCGCCCTGGACGATCAGCGGGCGGTCTCCGAGGGCGGCGGCGACGGCTTCGGCGACGGCCGGAACGGTGAACTGCACGGGTTTCTCCTCTTGGGCGGTCAGCGCTGCCAGGCGTGCAGCAGGTCTTCGGTGGTGGTGACGGTGGCCAGCAGAGACAACGTATTGTCGATGACCGCGTCGGCATAGGCCGTCGGAATTCCGGCCACCGCGTCGCGGGGCAGCACCACGCGGTAGCCGGCGTTGACCGCGTCCATCACCAGATTGATGATCGCGATGTTCACCGAGACGCCCACGGCCACGATGGTGCGCACTCCGAGGTTCCGCAGGACCGCATCCAGGTCCGTGCCGCCCATCGGGCCCAGGCCGTGCCAGCGGGACAGAACGAGATCGTCAGGCTCCGGGCCGAATTCGGGAAGCAGCGTGGCACCCGGGCTGCCGGGCAGGATGCCGACGTCATTGCGGCCGATGGCGAAGATCTTGGCGTTGTGGTTGGAGCCCAGCCCGTCCGGGCGTCGCTGCACCAGACAGTGCACCACCCGGGCCGAGGCGGCCCGGGCCGCCGGCAGCAGTTTGGCGATGTTGGGCAGCGCCTGCCGCCGGGCCTCGTCGGCCAGTGCGGCCAGCCCGGCGTCGGGACCGACTACCGCCCCTTGGCATTCCTGGGTGACGATCGCGGTGTGCTCGGGTGCGACCAGTTCGGTCAGGTTGACCTTCATGCGTGGGCGACTGTGTCGACGGGAGGGACCTCGTAGAACTGAGTAGCCCACTTTCGCATGGCCATATACGGTTTGGCGTCGATCTTGGCCAGCGGGGGATGCTCGACGTACTTCTGGTAGCGCCAGATGTCGCAGTCCTCCCATACGGTTTTGAGGAACTGCTTCTCGACCTTGGCACGCACCTGCTCGGGCGGGATGTCGGAGGTCTCACCGGGCACTTTGGGCCACCAGATCGAGTAGAACATGTCTGACACCTCGTCATCGACCGGGGTGCAGGCGAAGATCAACCGGTGGTTGGACGAACCCTCGAAGGCGCTCATGGCGAACCCGAGCCCGGAGAAGTGGCTGTGAATCCGCAGTGCCATCTCGTCCGGATCGTCACTGCGTGCGTCGGGCCAGCCCGTCAGAAACCGCCATTCCTCGTCGACGTGTTCCCAGTGCAGGCACACCGGCGTCACGGTCGCGCCGTGGACATAGCGGAAATGTGAACTGTCGGGACCATTTTCGGCCACGATCTGCGGGTGGACCGGGATCGCGTCGGCCCGGCTGGAGAACTCCGGGTAGGGCCGGTAGTACGCATCGGGGTCGGTTTCGAACTGCGGGAACTTGTGGAAGATGTCGGGCAGCTCCCACTGCGGTTCCAGGCCGGCGGGCTGGTACCACATGAAGATGCAACCGTACTGCTCCCTGACCGGGTACGACCGCAGGCGCAGTCCGCGGTTGGGCTTGTCGGGCTGATAGGGGATGTAGGTGTTGTTGCCCTCGGGTCCCCACCGCCAACCGTGGAACGGGCACTCGACGCAGTCACCGACGACCTTGCCGCCGTGACCGATGTGCGCGCCCAAGTGCTTGCAGTGGGCTTCCAGGACGTGCAGCTCGCCTGACTCGTCGCGGTAGGCGGCGAGATCCTCGCCGAAGTACTTCAGCGCCTTCACATCGCCGACCTCGTACTCGGCTGACCAGCCGATCATGAACCAGCCGGTGACCTTCCAGGTGAACGGCACTTTCATGCTCGCTGCCCTCCTGTTTCACTGCTCTCGCCATAGGTACGGAAGACATTACAGTAGCGGTTTCTGCATAGAAAGCGCGCAAGGTGGGCTCGCCCGTCGAAACGGCATTCCAGCAGGTCTTCTCTCGCACTTCTTCTGCTGGAATACCGTTTCGGCGGTCGACTGAAATGCCTACCGTATAGTCCACCGCAGTCGACCAGGAGGTGACCCGTTGTCCGACGACATCGAGGCGATCAAGCAGCTCAAGGCCCGCTACTGCCGGTTCCTGGACACCAAGGACATCGACGCGTGGCGGGCGTTGTTCGTCGACGACGTCGTGGTGAAACTGGACATGGCCGTCTCGACCGGTGGTGCCGATCCGCAGACCGCGCCGCCGCTGAACGGCTTCGACGAGTTCTTTCCGGTGGTCTGGGGCGGGGTGCAGAATGCGGCGACGGTGCATCATTGCCACACCCCCGAGATCATGCTGACGTCCGACACCACCGCGACGGGCATCTGGGCCATGGAGGACATGCTGTTCTTTGAAGGTGGCAACGAGTTGCATGGGGCCGGCCACTATCACGAGACTTACGAAAAGCGTGACGGCACATGGCAGATCACCAGCCTGCACCTGACCCGGACCCTGTTGAAGTTCAAGACCGCCTAGCCCGGTGAGCGGCCGCGTCGCCGGTAAACGCCAGCTCACCGGCCTTGTACCATCGACAAATGGCCAAGCCGCTCATCCCCGTCGAGGTAATCCTCGAGCGGCGTCACCCAGGCCGTTCTGCCGCTGATCCGCAATGCCCGCGGACGCCTTGTGTTCATCTCCTCGACCAGTGGGCGAGTGGCCACCCCGTCACTGGGCGCGTACGGGGCTTCCAAATTCGCGTTGGAGGCCATTGCTGATTCACTGCGAAATGAACTGCGCCCCTGGGGTATAAGGGTCAGCCTGATCGAGCCTGGGCAGATCGACACCGATATGAGCAAGGGCTCGCACGAACAGCATGAAGAGAACATCGCCAAGATGAGTGCCGAGCATCAGAAGTTGTATGCCAAGCACTCCGAGGGTATGCACAAGGCAATTGACCTGATGGACGGCGTGATCTCCTCTCCGGAGGAGATCACGGTGGCTATTGAACGCGCGTTGACCGACAGGCGCCCCCGCGCGAGGTATCTCGTCGGCAAGGGATCGCGAGCCCACGCCTACACCCGGATCCTGCCGTCGCCAATCGCCGACGCGATTTTCTCAAAAGCCACCGGCATTCCGAAACGGGTGTAGCGCGCTATCCGGTCATCTCCGCCCCGAACGCCTTGATGTAGTCGAGCGCGGACTGCGGGCTGCTGCCGTCCACATGCACGACGGCCCAGGTGGCGCCGTGGCCGGCCAGTTCGGCAAGAACCTCGCGCGCGCGGCGCAGCGAGGTTTCGTCCTCCAGATCGGTGTACGGGCACACCACCTGTATGTCGATGGACAGCGGGTCACGGCCGGCGTCGGCGAGGCGCTCACGTAGTTGCTGCACGGTGGCACCGAACTGCTCGGTGTTCTCGATGGTCGCGGTACGCATCGCCGACGCCATGCCCGGGGCGGCGATGATCGGCATCCACCCGTTGCCGTGTTCGACGACCCGGCGGATGGCGGCCTTGCCGTTCCCGCCGATCCAGATCGGTGGATGGGGTCGCTGAACTGGGGGTTGCAGAAACACGGTCCCCACTGCGGCGAAATCGGTACCGGTAATTGGTGTTTCGGGGTCGGTCCAGATTGCGAGTAGTGATGTCAGCGCCTCGTCGAGCAGCTCGGCGCGACGCTCGATGTCCACGCCCACCGCCGAGAACTCCGATCGCAGGTAGCCGGCGCCGACCCCGGCGATCAACCGACCGCCGGATATCAGGTCCAGACTTCCGAGTGCCTTCGCTGACAGGTACGGGTTGCGGAAGGGCAGCACGTACAGATTGGTCATCAACCGGATGTGCGTGGTAGCTGCCGCCATGAAACTCAGCGCGGCGATCGGGTCCAGCGTGTTATGACCGCCGTTGTTGCGCCACTTCACCGACGGGGCCGGATGCTCGCTCAGAGCTACCGCCGAGAAACCCGCCGCTTCGGCCTGCGTGGCGACCGCACGGATGACCTCGGGTTGCAGGAAATCGTCAGGTGCGGTGGGTAGTTCGCTGGGATACTCCAGGGTGTACTTCACCGATCTCCCCGTTCTGGCGCGATACTGAAACCATTACCGTAACATCCATCGGTAATCATCAGATGGGATGGTAGTGATGGCCGGCCGGCGAAAAGTACTCGTGATGGGCGCAAGCGGAAATGTGGGCGCGTGCGTCACCCGCCAACTTGTCGAGCGGGGCGACGATGTGCGGGTACTGCTGCGTAAGAGCAGTTCGACCAAGGGCATCGATGATGTCGAGGTCGAACGCAGCTACGGCGACATCTTCGACACCGAGGCGGTCGCGGCCGCGATGGCCGACCGGGACGTGGTCTTCTACTGCGTCGTCGACACGCGTGCCCATCTCGCCGACCCGGCGCCACTGTTCTCCACCAATGTCGAGGGTCTGCGCAACGTCCTCGACGTCGCGGTCGACGTCGACCTGCAGCGCTTCGTGTTCCTTTCCACCATCGGAACCATCGCTATCGGTGACGACGGCGCAACCGTCGACGAGGACACCCCGTTCAACTGGGCCGGCAAGGGTGGGCCCTACATCGAATCGCGGCGCCAGGCCGAAGATCTGGTGCTGTCCTATGCGCGCGAACGTGGCTTGCCTGCCGTGGCGATGTGTGTGTCGAACCCGTACGGTCCGCCGGATTGGCAGCCGAGACAGGGCGCGCTCATCGCCATGGCGGCGTTCGGCACGATGCCGGTGTACATCCGTGGTGTCGGTGCCGAGGTAGTCGGAATCGATGATGCGGCAGAGGCACTCGTTCTGGCCGCTGAGCACGGGCGGATCGGCGAACGCTATATCGTGTCCGAGAGCTATATGAGCCAGCGGGAGATGTTCACGGCGGCTGCGCACGCGGTGGGCGCGCGGCCGCCCAGATTCGGCATCCCGATGGCCCCGCTGTATGTCTTCGGGTGGCTGGCCGGCATGTCGAATCGATTGTTCGGCACTGACTTTCCGACGAACCTCACCGCCACCCGGCTGCTGTGGCTGACGTCGCCGGCCGACCACAGCAAGGCGACACGCGACCTGGGGTGGAAGCCCGCGCCGACCGTGGAATCGATCGGCCGGGCCGCCCAGTTCTACGTCGACCGCAAGAACCGCAACGAGAAGGTCATCGACTTGTGAGCAACGCCAATTTCGATGCGATCGTCGTCGGCGCCGGATTCTCCGGCCTGTACGCACTGCACCGGCTACGGGAACAGGGCCTGCGGGTGCAGGTCCTGGAAAAGGCCGACGCCGTCGGCGGTACCTGGTTGGTCAACCGGTATCCGGGTGCGCGCTGTGACATCGAGAGCATCGAATATTCCTACAGCTTCAGCGATGCGATCCAGCAGGAGTGGGTCTGGACCGAGACGATGCCGGCCCAACCGGAGATCGAGGCGTACCTGAACTTCGTCGCCGACCGGCTCGACCTGCGTCGCGACATCTCGTTCGGTACTGACGTCGTCTCGATGACCTTCGACGAGGGCGCTGCACAGTGGGCGGTGGAAACCGCTGTGGGGCAGACGCTGACCGCGCCATTCGTGGTGGCGGCCACCGGAATCCTGTCTGTGCCACTCGAGCCCGACATTCCCGGGATGGACCAGTTCACCGGCACCTCGCTGTTCACCAGCCGTTGGCCGCGTCAGGGTGTCGACCTCACCGGTAAGCGGGTCGGGGTGATCGGTACCGGTTCCACCGGTGTCCAACTGATCCCGGTGGTGGCCGCGCAGGCCGAGCAGCTCACGGTGTTCCAGCGTTCACCGGCCTTCACCCTGCCCTGGCAGGTGCGCCCGTTCGAGCCCGGCGAGCTCGACGCGCTCAAGGCCGACTACCAGCAGATCCGTGCCGCGCAACGGGAACATCCGGTCGGTGCGGCACGCCTCAGCGCGTTCTCGGTGCTGCTCGAGATGCTCGCCCGGCCGCCGGTGAAATCGGCTTCGCCCGAGGAGAAGCGACAGGCTGTCGAAGAACACGGTGTGATGGGTGCGCTGAATTGGGGCGACGTCTTCTTCGATATCGAAGCCAACCGGATGGCCACCGAGCTCTACGGCCAAGCCGTGGCCCGCGTCGTCACCGACCCGCAGACGGCGGCATCGTTGACGCCCAGTCACCCCTTCGCGTGCAAACGGCCGATCATCGACCAGGGTTACTACGAGGCGTACAACCGAGACAATGTCACCCTGGTCGATCTGCGCAAGGGGGCCATCCGTGAGGTCACTGCCACCGGGATTTCCACCGAGCAAGGCGATTTCGATCTCGACGTGATCGTGTACGCCACCGGTTTCGATGCCATGACCGGTGCGTTGAGCCGGATCGATGTGCGGGGCCGCGACGGGCTGGTGCTGGGGGAGTACTGGGCCAAGGAGGGGGCATTGTCCTACCTGGGGTTGGCCGTGGCCGGCTTCCCCAATCTGTTCACCATCCAGGGTCCGGGAAGTCCCTCGGCGGCAACGAACTTCGTGGCTGCCCTGGAGCAGCACGTGGAGTGGATCGCGGACTGCATCGCCGACCTGAGGGCCCGTGGGCACCGCAGTATCGAGGCGACGCCACTGGCGCAGGCCGAATGGGTCGAGCACACCACGGCACTGGTGGCACCCACCGTGCTGGTGCACCCCACCTGCAACTCTTGGTACAACGGCGGAAATGTGCCCGGCAAGAAGCGGATGTATCTGGGATACACCGCGGGCATCCCCGAGTACCGTCGCCGCTGTGACGAGATCGCCGCTGACGGCTATACGGGATTCATCCTTGAATAGGGCGGCCCGGATCGCCTGGGAACTCGGCGGCGTGGTGCCGCGCTCGGTGAGTGCACTCGCAGGCGCTGGGGATTGGCGGGCGCTGTCAGTGACTGGTCTGCGCCAGCTCGGTGAAGTCACTCTTGACGAACTGGTGGTCACCGGCATGACCCTGACCGGTCCACCACCGCAGCTGCCGCGGCCGCTCAGTGACTACGAGTCGGCCGCCTGCGAACTTGAAGCGCTCGGGATCGACGGGGCGCATCCATGCCCAGATGCCTTGACGATCAAGCATATCCGGCCGCGCAGGTTCGGTGCGCTGACCTTCGACGAGCTGATCTTTGACCACGAGCCCGCGCTCCCGGACGCGGTCCTGGCCGATGGGCACGGTGGTGCCGCCACGGCCAGGGTGCGGCTGTACCGCTGCGGCGACGAGGCGCGGCCCTGGCTGATCTGGGTGCACGGGGCCGGGCAGGGTGATCCGATGGATCTGCTGGTGGCCCGGGTACGGCAGTTGCGCGAACTCGGATTCAATGTCGCGCTGCCAGTGCAGCCCGGACACGGGCCGCGGCGCGGGTCCTGGCCGGAGTATCCCGCCCGCGATCCGCTGGCCAATGTCGCCGGCATGATGCGTGCGGTGTCGGAAGTGCGGGCGCTGATCGGCTGGCTCGAGCCGCAGGCATCATCGATCGCGGTGGCCGGACTTTCGCTGGGTAGTGCTGTGGCTGCGCTGGTTTCGCATCTTGACCAGCGGGTCGGCGCGGTCGGAGTCTACACACCCATCCTCGGTCTCAACACGATGATCGGTCTGCATCTGGGTCGCTGGGGAACGGCCGGACTGGAAGCGGGCGATCTGCTGCAATCCGACATCGTGACGGCGTTGTCCTCGGTGATCAATCCGCTGGGCACCGTGCCCCGCACCGATCATCGCCTGATCGTCGGGGCGTGGCATGATCGGATGGCGATGCGGGAATCGGCCGTTGCCCTGCACGAGCGGTGGGGCGGTGAATTGCACTGGCACGACGGCAGTCACGTCGGGCACCTGTTCTCCGGTGCGGTACAGGATGTGACCGAGCAGTTCCTAACGACTGTAGCTTGACGTGATCCGTGCTCGGACGCAGTCGATCTCGTGGTCCAGATCGTGTTCCTCGGGCAGTACCACCCACTGGAATGCCAACCCGAAGATCGCCCCGGTGATGTCACGCAGGGCCATATCGACGTCGATATCGGGCCGCAGCGATCCGTCGGTGATGCCGGCGCGCAGGCCGGTATCGATCTTGACCGCAGCGGCGCTCAGCTGCGTGCGCACCCCGTCGCGCAGCGGCGACGTCGTCTTGACCGCCTCGAAAGCTGATACGAACATGGCTCGGGTCACCGCCGGGTCCTCGGCGTGGATTTCTTGAACACGGTCGAAATGTGCCAGCACCTGCTGCAGTCCGGTGGCGCCCGGTTCGGCGTCCGGGTTCAGGCGTGCCACATACACATCCTGGAAGGCTTCCAGGATCGCGTCTTTGCT
Organism: Mycobacterium sp. DL440; assembly: GCF_011745145.1. Lineage (NCBI taxonomy): Bacteria > Bacillati > Actinomycetota > Actinomycetes > Mycobacteriales > Mycobacteriaceae > Mycobacterium > Mycobacterium sp. DL440. The sequence continues at coordinate 1,220,184 of NZ_CP050191.1, forward strand.
GCCGTAGCGGGCGTGCACCATGGCCCGGCTGTAGCCGGCGCGCCGGCCAATCTCGGCGGCCGTTGTTGCTTCCCAGCCCTTTTCGACGATCAGCTCGGCGGCGGCCTGCAACAGTCTGCGCGACGACAGCTCGACGCGCTCGGGTTGGGTCAGGCCTAGGGACGGTGACGGCACCCTTGCATATTAGACGGTCGACAACTAACTTAGTTGTTCGGCGTCAAATTTCCCTATCGGAGGTCAAGGATGACTTCAGCCGCTGTGCCCGCCGCCAAGGCGGTGCCGTCGACGATCGACGAAGTGAGCGCGCAGTGGCTGACCGAGGCGCTCTCGGCGACGGTGACCGCGGTGCATGCCGAGCGGATCGCCGAGGACACCGGTTTCTCCGCGGCGTTGTACCGGCTGCATCTGACCGGAGAAGATGGTGTTCCGCCAACGTTGATCGTCAAGTTGCCTGCTGACTCGTTGGCCCGGGGCGGCATGGAATTGCTCGGCGGATATCAGCGCGAACTCCATTACTACCGCCACGTCGCGGCGGCCGCTCCGCTGTCGGCTCCGCATTGCCATGTCGCACGGATGTCCGGTTCCGACTTCGTGCTGGTGCTCGAAGACCTGCGGGACTGGGAGAACGCCGACCACCTCGCCGGATTGTCGCTACCTCGGGCGCGGTTGTGCATCGGCCAATTGGCCGGCCTGCACGCCTGGTCGCAGACGATGGATAGTGCTGTCCGGGACAGCTTTCCGGCCATCGACAACCCGCTGACGCGGGATCTTCTCCTGCCCGCGTTTGCGCCGGGCTGGCAGCTGTACCTGGAACATACCGACCAGGAGGTGCCGTCGGCGGTGGCACAGTTCGCCGAGCAGTTCACCGAACTCGCGCCCATCGCGATGGAGGCGCTGTCGCAATGGGAGATGTTGGTGCACGGCGATATCCGGGCCGACAATATGTTCTTCCGCGGCGACGATCTGAAGGTGGTGGACTTTCAGCTGACGGTGCGGGGTGCGGGTGCCGCTGATATCGCCTATCTGGTCAGTCAGGGGCTGCCGACCGAGGTGCGCCGCGGGCACGATGAGCAGCTGGTGGGCGAGTACGTGCGGCGGATGGCCGAGCTCGGCGTCACCGACTATTCGTTCGACGAGGCGTGGCGGCACTACCGGTTCGGCGTCGCGCTGCTGATGTACATGCCGGTGATAGCCCTGCTCACCTGGGACAGCGCCCCCGAGCGATCCCGGCGGCTGTGCCTGACGCTGATCGACCGGGCTGTGGCGACCATCGAAGACATCGATGCTCTGGGGGTATTCGCGTGAACGCCCGCAGTGCCCGCGAAGTCGTCGACCTCTACAACTTGGTGGTGTGGAACAAGCGGGACTTCGTCCTTGCCGAAGAACTGATGGGCGACAGTGTGATTCGTCATGATGTGGGGGAGGCCCAGACGCTCACGCACGAGCAGGCCGTACAACGCATCATCGACCACTGGGCGATGTTCGAGACCGTCCGCTTCGACCTCAATCTCGTGGTCGCCGGCGACGACGGGGAACACGTGGCGATCGTCTACGAATCGCCGATGAGCTTCCCTGATGGCAACGCCATGACGATCAGCAGCATGGAGATCTTCCGGGTCGTCGACGGCCGGATCACCGAAGTGTGGAATTGTGGTTACAAACAAGGAGTTTGGGCATGAGCCAACCTGTACTCGACGAACTTGGCTACTACCTGTTGGCTGGCGCCGGCGGTGAAGGCCCCGCCACGCTGATGGATGAGGCGCGGCGCGGTGAGGAACTCGGCTTCGGCACCGCGTTCATCTCCGAGCGCTGGAACGTCAAGGAAGCGTCGTCGCTCGTCGGAGCCGCCTGCGCGGTGACCGACCGCATGCAGATCGCTACGGCGGCAACCAATCACAACACGCGTCATCCGCTGATCACCGGATCGTGGGCCACCACGATGCACCGGCTGTCGCGGGGCCGGTTCACGCTCGGCATCGGCCGAGGCATCGCAGCCATGTACAACGCGTTTGGGGTGCCCGCGGTGACCACCGCGCAGATGGAGGACTTCGCGCAGGTCATGCGCAAGCTGTGGCACGGCGAGGTGATCTTCAACCACGACGGGCCGTTGGGCAAGTACCAGGTGCTGTTCCTCGATCCCGACTTCGACGAGGACATCCGGATGGCGATCGTGGCCTTCGGCCCGCAGACACTGGCCCTGGGCGGGCGGGAATTCGACGACGTCATCCTGCACACCTACTTCACCCCGGAGACCCTGGCGCGCGCGGTGAAGACGGTCAAGGACGCTGCCGAGCAGGCCGGCCGCGACCCGGCCAGCGTGCGGGTGTGGTCCTGCTTCGCGACCGTGGGCGATCACCTGCCCGAGGAGCTGCGGCTCAAGAAGACCGTGGCCCGGCTGGCCACGTACCTGCAGGGCTACGGCGATCTGCTGGTGAGCACGAACAACTGGGATCCGGCTGTGCTGCAACGATTCCGGGAGGACTCTGTCGTGACGTCAATCCCGGGCGGCATCGACCACAAGGCCAGCGCCGAGCAGATCGAGCACATCGCGACCCTGATCCCCGCCGAATGGCTGGAACCGTCGGCTACCGGATCGGCGAGCCAGTGCGTGGACCGCATCCGCAAGGAGTTCGACTACGGCGCCGATGCGGTCATCATGCACGGGGCCACGCCCGACGAGCTCGAGCCGATCGTCACCGAGTACCGGGCCACGCGGGCCTAGATTTGGCGAGCAGACGCAAAACTGCCCACTTTCGCGTGAAAATGGGCAGTTTTGCGTCTGCTCGCGGGAGGAAGTTACGGCATGATCAGGGTGCGGGACACTGGCTCAGCCACCACCTGACGGCTGAAAATGCCGTGCTGCAGGGTGACCAGGAGCGCGTTGCGGGTCTCCTCGGGGGAGATGAGCTCGTCGAACCCGAGGTGGCCCGCTGATCGGAACGATGCCTCGAGTTCCATGCGCTTGAGCACCTCGGTGTAATCCTCGCCGGCGTGGGTGGCGGCGCTGAGTGCGGCCGCACCCATCGCGCCCATCGTCGCTCCGGGATAGGCGAACGTTGCGACCTGGTCGTCAAAACCCAGCAGCGACATGACCATCGAGCCGAATCCGAAGGCCTTACGCAGCGTGACGTGCAGCTTGAGCGTCGTCGCGGCGGTCTGAGCGGCGAACATGCGTGCCCCGCTGCGAAGCACGCCGCTGCGCTCGGAACGGCTGCCCGGCATCATGCCCGGATTGTCGGCAAGGAACACGATCGGCAGATGGAACGAGTCCGCCACCGAGATGAAGTGTGCGGCCTTGTCGGCGGCGTCGGCGTCGATGGAACCGGCCATCACCTGCGGCTGATTGGCCACCACCGCAACCGGATAGCCGCCGAGGTGGGCGAGCGCACAGATGATCGCGCGACCGAATTTCGGTTGCACCTCGAACCAGTCGGGCCGGTCGAAGATCTCGTCGATCACCGCGCGCATGTCGTAGATCTGGCGGTTGTCGCGGGACACGATGTCGAGAATCTCCGGGGTGAGTCTCGGGTCTGCGGTGTCGTCGGCAAGCCGGGTCGGCGGATACGACCATGCGCTGGACGGGAAGTAGGACAGGTAGCGCCGAATGTCGTCGATGACCGTCTCGTCGTCGTCGGCGTAGTTGTGTATCACGCCGCTGGCCAGCGCCACACTCGGACCGCCGAGATCCTCCTTCGAAATATCCTCTCCGGTGGACTCTTTCACCACCGGGGGACCGGCGGTGAAGATCGCCCCCTGGTCGCTCATGATGCTGAAATCGCATACCGGCGCAACCAGGGCTCCGTGGCCGGCTGACGGGCCGAGGATCGCCGATACGGTGGGCACCTTGCCCGAGCACTTCGCTTGGGCGATCAAATCGGTCGGGGTGCGTCCGTAGTGCTCGCCGCTGGGGCGAAAACCCGCGCCCTCCAACAACATCACGAGTGGGATCTTGTTGCGCAACGCCAACTCGGCCAACCGGTACCTTTTGGCGTTGCCGCCCGGGCCGATGCTGCCGGCCAGAGTGGTGAAATCCTCGGCGCCCACCATCACCGGCGTTCCGTCGATGCGGCCCGAACCTGCTACGAGCCCATCGGCGGCGATGTCGCCGCCGACCAGGGTCCCGAACTCCTGAAAGGTGCCGGAATCCAGCAGTCGCGCGATCCGCGCACGGGCGTCGAGCTTGCCCTTGCCGTGGTGCTTGGCCAACCGCTCGGGACCGCCCATGCCGCGGGTGTGCTCACGTCGACGCGCAAGGTCCTCGAGAGTTTCCTTCCACTCCGGGTCGTTCGTCATGCCGCCGTCCTTTTGTCGAGCGCTCGAGCTTGGGTGCTCCAGCCTACCGCCGTTGACCATACTGAATTGCTTACTGTAGCGTCGATCAGGTGCTCGCTTTGCGCATTGTGCAACACACTGGCAAAGGAATCTGTCGCCGATGAGTGACCCCGTTCCGGTCGCTGTCAAAGTCGACCGCGGCATCCCGAGCCGGCTCGCCGAAGTTCCGGATGTCGCCCGTGAGCTCGAGTTGAGCGGCTACGACGGATGCTGGACCGGCGAGATCAACCACGACCCGTTCCTGCCCTTGGCGATCGCAGCCGAGCACACCGAGCGGATCCAGATCGGTACCAGCATTGCGGTGGCCTTCGCGCGCAATCCGATGACCACGGCCCAGCTGGGCTGGGATCTGCAGACCTACTCGGGCGGACGTTTCATCCTCGGACTGGGCACCCAGATCCAGCCGCACATCGAGAAACGTTTCAGCATGCCGTGGAGTCACCCGGCGCGCCGCATGCGCGAGTACATCCAAGCGCTGCACGCGATTTGGGGCTGCTGGCGTGACGGAACAAAGCTGAGGTTCGAAGGCGAGTTCTACACCCACAAGATCATGACGCCGATGTTCACCCCGGAACCGTCGGCGCTGCCGTTCCCCAAGGTGTTCCTGGCCGCGGTGGGTGAACTGATGACCGAAGTGTGCGGTGAGGCGGCCGACGGGCTGCTGGCCCACGCGTTCACCACCCGGCGCTATCTGGACGAGGTGACCACGGTCGCGTTGCAGCGCGGCATGGACCGCAGCGGTCGTGATCGCGCCGACTTCGAGTTGTCTTGCCCCGTCTTCGTGGTCACCGGCGCCGACGAAGAGGAGATGGCCGCGGCGTCCATCGCGACCCGCAAGCAACTCGCGTTCTACGGCTCGACGCCGGCCTACCGCAAAGTCCTGGAGCTGCACGGCTGGGGTGATCTGCATACCGAACTGCACCGGCTGTCGCTGGCCGGTCAGTGGGACGCGATGGGTGAGCTCATCGACGACGACGTGCTCGGCACCTTCGCCGTGGTCGCACCGATCCCCGAACTGGCCGCGGCGTTGCGTCGCCGCTGCGAGGGCGTCATCGACCGCGTGCTGCCAGGTTTTCCCACCGCTGTGTCCCCGGAAACCGTCAACGCGGTGCTGCAGGAGTTTCGCGAATGCCCGCCAGTGAGGAGCAACGTATGACCGTCCGCACGATCGACGATGTCGCCAAGATGTTCGCCAGCCCGGCGGCGTATACCGACGAAGTCACATTGCACGCGGACCTGGCCCACCTCCGGGTCAACGCCCCGGTGTCCTGGGTCGAGGTAGACGAGTATGCCCCGTTCTGGGCGATCACCAAACACGCAGACATCATGGAGATCGAGCGTGCCAACGACATCTTCACCAACTCGCCGCGCCCGGTACTCGTCACCCGCGAGGGTGACGAGCAGCAGGCCGCGATCGGAATCCGGACGTTGATCCACACGGACGACCCACTACACCGCGACCTGCGGGCCATCGGAGCCAACTGGTTTCGGCCAAAGGCCATGCGCGCGTTGAAGGATCGCGCCGATGAACTGGCCAAACGGTTCGTCGACAGAATGGTCGACGAGGGGCCGGAATGCGATTTCGTGCAGCAGGTCGCCGTGAACTATCCGCTGTACATGATCATGACGCTGCTCGGCGTGCCCGAGTCCGACTTTGCGTTCATGCTCAAGCTCACCCAGGAGCTGTTCGGCAGCGACGACGACGAGTTCAAGCGCGGCACCAGCATGGAAGAGCAGGGCATGGCGCTGCTGGAGATGTTCCAGTACTTCACCGAACTGACCGCCTCGCGCCGGGCGAATCCGACCGAAGACCTGGCTTCGACGATCGCCAACGCCACCCTGGGCGGGGAGCCGCTGTCCGATATCGACACGGTTTCCTATTACGCGATCATCGCCGCTGCCGGCCACGACACCAGCAGTGCCAGCATTTCTGGCGGCATGCACGCGCTGCTGCAGAATCCCGACCAACTGGCCCGGCTGCAGAACGACATGAGTCTGATGCCGCTGGCGGTCGAGGAGATGGTCCGGTGGACCACACCGGTCAAGGAGTTCATGCGTACCGCGCAACAGGACTACGAGATTCGCGGTGTGCGCATTGCGAAGGGCGAGTCGGTACTGCTGTCCTATGTCTCGGGTAACCGCGACGAGGACGTCTTCGTCGATCCGTTCCGCTTCGACGTCGGGCGAGATCCCAACAAACACATCGCGTTCGGCTACGGCGTGCATTTCTGTCTCGGTGCCGCACTGGCCCGGCTGGAGATCAACAGCTTCTTCTCCGAGCTGCTACCGCGGCTGCGCTCCGCAGAGCTCGCCGGCGTACCGCAGCACATGGCGACGACGTTCGTCGGAGGTCTCAAGCACCTGCCGGTGCGGTATTCCCTGCGATAACGGTTCGCCGAGCAGACGCAAACCTGCCCACGTGAAAAGGGGCAGGTTTGCGTCTGCTCGCGGGGTAACGGGCCCCTACTCGCCCGAGTTTCCCCGCGCCGCGGCGTGCAGTGCGTCACCGCGGGTGCCCTGCTCGTGGTGGCTCAGTGCCTGGATCGAAACATCATGGCCCTCAGCCGATTTACGCAGTGCACCCACGGTGGCCTGCTCCCGCGCGATGTGGGTGAACGGATCGAACGAGTACCAGCGCATGGCGTTCTCGTGCGTCATCTTGTTGATCTCGTCGTCGGGCACGTTGTTCTCGGTCAGCACGTCCCACAGTTCCTCGGGAGCGCCCGGCCACATGGAGTCGCTGTGCGGATAGTCGGCTTCCCAACTGATGTTGTCGATTCCGATCCTGTCCCGCAGAGCCACGCCGACCGGGTCGGAGATGAAGCAGGTCAGGAAGTGCTCACGGAACACCTCGCTGGGCAGCTTGTCGCCGAAGTTCTGGTGCGTCCAGGTCGAGTGCATCTCGTAGGTGCGGTCGACGCGCTCCAGGAAATACGGAATCCACCCCGTGCCGCCCTCCGACAGCCCGATTTTCAGATCCGGATAGTCCTTGATGGGCTTGGACCACAACAGGTCCGCGGCGGCCTGCACGATGTTCATCGGCTGCAGGGTGATCATCACGTCCAGCGGCGCGTCCGGTGCGGTGATGGCCAGCTTGCCCGACGATCCGATGTGCACATTGAGCACGGTGTTGGTGTCGCACAGCGCCTTCCACAGCGGGTTCCAATAGTCGTCGTGGAAGCTGGGGTAGCCCATCGCGGCCGGGTTCTCGCTGAACGTCAGGGCGTGCACGCCCTTCTCGGACACCCGGCGCACCTCCTGGGCGCACGCCTCGGCATCCCAGATCACCGGAAGCGCCATCGGAATGAAGCGGGCCGGATAGGCACCGCACCATTCGTCGATGTGCCAGTCGTTGCAGGCCTGCACCAGAGCCAGGGAGAACTCGGGATCCTCGGTGGCGAACAGGCGGCCGGCGAAACCGGGGAACGACGGGAAGCAGATCGAGCCGAGGATGCCGCCGGCGTTCATGTCCTTGACCCGCTCGTCGACGTTGTAACAACCCTTGCGGATCTCGTCGAGGCCCTGGGGCTCCAGGCCGTATTCCTCCTTGGGTCGGCCGGCGACCGCGTTGAGCGCGACGTTGGGGATGACGATGTCGCGGAACTGCCACGTGTCGCTGCCGTCGGGGTTGTGCACCAGGCGCGGTGCCTCGTCGGCATATTTCTTCGGAAGGTGATTCTTGAACATCTCAGGTGGTTCGACGATGTGATCGTCCACGCTGATCAGGATCATGTCGTCTTTATTCACGAACGCGCTCCATTCACGACGGCCTTACCGTATGGACGACAGTTTAGCTGGACGTGACGCCCCCAGGCCAGACGATCAGCAGATTCGTCGGCTCAGCAGCAGCGCGCGCCGGGGTTGGCCTCCGTGTTGCGGTGCCGCATCTTCCAGTAATCCCGCTCGGACAGCACCTGCTCACCGGGGTGCGTCCGCTCTCGGTGCGCGACGTAGCGCCGATAGTGGTTGTCGCCCATCAATGTTGACCAGTACCACCCGATGTGGCGTGCGGCCCGGCGTGTGCTCCGGGCAAGGTGTCCCACTGCTTCTGCACCTCCTTCTCGGCCGACGAGGCGATCAATCCTGACGGTGCGAAGATGCGCGAGGGCACCTCCTCTTCCACGGCCAGCGGCCGACCGGCTCCGCGCAGCGCCTGCAGCGCCATCACCACGCCCGCGATGAACACGATCAGCACCAGCACGGCGAAGACCACCGACAGCGTGCCCTGGATGAAGGTGTTGCGGATGACAGCATCGATCTGATCGGGGTTCTTCGCTGCCCCGAAGGTCGATTTGCCGGCTTCCTGGGCCGCGACGTACTGCGAATGCTGTTTCCAGTAGCCGACTTTCGGATCGGCGGAGAAGATCTTCTGCCAGGATGCCGTCATGGTCACCGTCAGATCCCACAACAACGGAAGGCCGGGTATCCAGGCCCATTTCACCAAGCCGCGTTTGATCACCACCACCGTGACCACCGTCAATGCGATCGCGGCGAGCAGCTGATTCGCGATGCCGAACAGCGGGAACAAGGTGTTGATGCCGCCCAGCGGATCCGTCACCCCCATCAACAGGATGGAGCCCCAGGCGGCGACCACAATCACGCTGCAGACCCAGGCGCCGACCCGCCAACTCGGATCGCGCAACTTCTTGAACGGTCCGCCGAGATTCCCTAGGCCGTCGGAGAGCATGAACCGCGCCACCCGGGTGCCGGCGTCGACAGTGGTGAGGATGAACAAGGCCTCGAACATGATCGCGAAGTGGTACCAGAACGCCTTGAGGCTTTCCCCGCCGAACACCTGGTGCAGTACCTCGGACATACCGAAGGCCAGGGTGGGGGCACCGCCTGTGCGCGACACGATCGAATGCTCACCGACGCCGTCGGCGGCCGCGGTGATCTCCTGCGCAGTGATCGGCTGACCGGACAGGCCAAGGCCGTTGACGTAATCGGCCGCGGTCTGCGCGGTGGTACCGGTGGCCGCCGTCGGCGCGTTGATCGCAAAGTAGAGGTGCTGGTTGAGGATCGCCGCGGTGATCAGGGCCATGATCGCGACGAACGACTCGGTGAGCATGCCGCCGTAGCCGATCAGCCGCATCTGGCTTTCCTTCTCCAGCAGCTTGGGCGTGGTGCCCGAGGAGATCAGCGCGTGAAAGCCCGACAGTGCACCGCAGGCGATGGTGATGAACAGGAACGGGAACAATGAGCCGGCGAACACCGGGCCCGTGCCACTGGCGGCGAACTGCGAGATCGCCGGCGCCTGCATCACCGGCCGAGCGATGAGGATGCCGATGGCCAGCAGGGCAATGGTGCCGACCTTCATGAATGTCGACAGGTAATCGCGCGGGGCCAGCAGGAACCACACCGGCAGCACCGAGGCGGCCAAGCCGTAGATGATGATGCACCACGACAGGGTGACCTTAGACAGCGTGAACCAGTCGGCGCCCCATGGTGTTTCGGCCACCCAACCGCCGGAGATGACCGCGAGCAGCAGCAACACGACGCCGATGAGGGACACCTCGGAGACCCGGCCGGGGCGGAAGAAGCGCAGGTACAGGCCCATGAAGATGGCGATCGGGATGGTCATCGCGATCGAGAACACGCCCCACGGGCTTTCCGCCAGTGCGTTGACCACCACCAGCGCCAGTACCGCCAGCAGAATCACCATGATGACCAGTACACCGACGATGGCGGCGACACCGCCGACCAGGCCGAGCTCGTCGCGCGCCATCTGACCGAGAGAGCGTCCGCGCCGGCGCACCGAGATGGACAGAACCAGGTAGTCCTGGACACAGCCGGCGACGACGGCGCCGATGATGATCCAGATCGTGCCGGGCAGATAGCCCATCTGCATGGCCAGCACCGGGCCGACCAGCGGGCCCGCACCGGCGATCGCGGCGAAATGATGACCGAACAGCACCCGCCGGTCGGTCGGCATGTAGTCCGTACCGTTGTCGAAAAGCTCTGCCGGAGTGGCATTCTCGTCACGAGGCCGGACGATCTTCATCTCGATCAGCCGGGCGTAGAACCGGAAGCCGATGACGTAGGTGCAGATCGCGGCGATCACAAACCAGACCGCGTTGACGGTCTCACCGCGAAAGAAGGCGATCACCGCCCAGGCGACGGCGCCCAGCACCGCGACGGTCGCGAAGATCGCTCTGTGCTTGGCGGTGATCGGAGAGCGGTCGATGACCGCCACCGGCGGAAGGTCTTTGTCGGTACGGATATAGGTGACGTCGCCGTCGTGCTCCTCGATGCGATCCGTTGGTGGGGCATCCGGTTGTGCCACGGTCTCTCCTCGCTCACCCAGTGTCATAGACGTCGGGTGTGATCTTTTCATCGAGCCAAACCGCGCGGCATCGAATCCCGGTTTCAGAACCCTAACCAGACGAACGGGGTCCCGTCAGGCGAGGAATGCACGCACCGTGTCGATCGTGTCGGCTTCTTCCGGGGTCTTGTCGTCCCGGTAGCGAAGAACCCGGGCGAAGCGCAGCGCGACGCCGCCCGGGTAACGGCTGGACCGCTGAACGCCGTCGAAGGCGATCTCGACGACCTGCTCGGGCCGGACCGTGACCACCCAGCCGTCGTCGTCGACCTGCAGTTCGCGAAACCGCTCGGTCTGCCAGATCAGCATCGCGTCGGTCATCCCTTTGAAAGTCTTGCCCAACATCACGAATCCGCCGGTGTCCGGATCCCGGGCGCCCAGATGGATGTTGGACAACTTGCCGGTGCGTCGCCCCGACCCCCGCTCGACCGCCAGCACCACCAGGTCCAGGGTGTGCACGGGCTTGACCTTGAGCCAACCGGCGCCGCGACGGCCGGCCTCATAGGGCGCCGTCGGCGCCTTCGCCATCACGCCCTCGTGGCCGGCGGCCAGCGTGCGGTCCAGGAACTGCTGTGCGGCGGCGGCGTCGGCAGTGATGACGCGATCGACGCGCCGGTCTCGCGGTACCAGCGCGTCAAGCGACGCCAGCCGCTGATCGGTCGGCAGATCGAGCAGATCCTGGCCATCGATGTGCAGCAGATCGAAGAAGAAGACCGACAGCGGTTCGAGATCGTTCGGAGTCTTGCGGCCGAACCGAGCCGCGGTGACCTGAAACGGGTGGGGCCGTCGATCGGGCCGCAGTGCGATGGCCTCTGCGTCGGCGATCAGATCGGTGGCCGGCAAGGCCAGCGTCGCCTCGACCACCTCGGGCAGTCGGTGGGTGACGTCGTCCAGGCTGCGCGTGAACACCGACACTTCCGATCCCTCGCGGTGGATCTGTACGCGGGCGCCGTCCAGCTTGGCCTCCAGAATCGCCGTACCGCCGAGCCGTTCGAGCGCGTCGGCGACACCGGTCGCGGTTTGCGCGAGCATGGGTCCCACAGGGCGCCCGACCTGTAACTGGAACTCGGCCAGCGCGTCGCGGCCACCGGTCAGCGCTGCGGCCGCCACCGCGGGCAGATCGCCGGCGAGCATCGCCGCGCGCCGGACCTCGGCCGCCGGGATGCCGGAGGCCCGGGCCACCGCGTCGGCCATCACCCCGGTCAGGGCGCCCTGGCGCAGTTCGCCGCCCAGGAGCCTCCGGAGGAACGTCTGCTCTGTGTCGGTGGCCGCCGCGAAAAGGTCGCGCACCGAATCGGCGCGCAGCGACTGAGAGCCTTTGCCCGCGATTCCTTTGATGTCGGTGAATGCGGTGTCGACGCCGCTGATGGTCAACGTGGGGATCTCCGCCGACGCCGGGAGTGAGCGCAGGGCGGCCCAGCCGACACCGATCTGGCGTTGGGGGAGCTCCCCGGACAGCCAGGACACGGTGACCGCCACCGTCTGGGCGTCGCCCTCGGCGGCGGCCAGGGCCAGCAGAGTCGCGATGCGTGTGATCTTGGCCAGCCGCGCCGAGGCTCCGGCGATGTCGGCGGATGCGGCAGCGACGTCGGCGAGCAGCATGCGTTCAGCGTCCCACGATCTGCCGACAACGCTGTCGAGGCAGTGCAACCGGGTAGCTGCCTACCTCACCGCCAGCAAGACGTCGCGCGCTGCACGTTCACCGCTGCGAACGGCGCCCTCCATATTGTCCGGCCAACTGCTGCGCCCTACGCCGGCGAAATGGATGAGACCGTGCGGACGGGTGAGCAGCGGTCCGAACCCGCACACTTGCCCAGGCGCGAACACGGCGTCACACCCGCCGATGTAACGCTCGTCGGCCCAGCGGAACACTGTCGGGCAGCGCAGATCGGCGCGGGTCTTGACGCCGAATGCGTCGGCCAGATCGTCCATGAGATCCGCATCGGACACGGCCCCTGCCATCGGGGGGACAAAGCCCGTGACTCGATCGTCACGCCGCCATGCACCCCAGAGGAAGCGGCCGCCGAGCACAGTGTTGTGTTTAACCGGATGTCCGGACGGCAAGCCGGCGATCACCTTTATGCCCGCGCCGACGTTCAATTGGGACAGCTCGGCGAGTGCGGTCGGCAAAGGTGGATCGAACTCGACGTGGGCAACCTGCGGAACCGGTGTTGCCACGATGGCGTGGCGTGCGTGCACCGTCAGCTGCCCGGCTTCGGCCACTACTACGCCACCGACCTGTTGGAGCCGATGCACGGGCGTGTTCAATCGGATGGATTCCGGGCCCAGCTCACGTGCAATGCGGACGCTGATCTCCTGAGCGCCCTCAGCGATGCGCCACTGAAATGTGGTGTTGGCGCTGCGAAGTGGGCCGCCTGCCAAGCGGAAGAACCACAGCATCTGCAGGAGGGACATCGAATCCAAATTCTGGCAGGCGGGCGATCCGATGAGCCGCTCGATGAGGTAGCGACCCTCAATGCCCAACCGACGGTCGTCGAGCCAATCGGCGACGGACCTGGCGTCGAGCCGTTCAGCGTCGGGCGCTGCCCAGGGCGCCGTCGGGTCGATACCACGCGAATCCCGCCCTGCGCACGCGAAAACCTTGGCGATATCGACCAAGGCACGTGGCGGTGGCAGCCGCCGACAGGTGTTCCCGCTCGGCAGGCGCCAGAGGACGGGGTGCCCGATGTTCCGCGCCGGTTCGGTGTGCAACCCCAGTTCGCGGACCAGCGCGCACATCCGCCGATGAGCGCGTCCTATCCATTCACCACCGAAATCGACTGTTCTCCCGTCGATTTCACGCGTGCGGGTGCGGCCGCCAACTTCGCCACGGGCCTCAAGGACCACAATTCGCCTACCGGCCCGCCGTAACGTACGCGCCGCGTTGAGGCCTGCAAGTCCGGCGCCGACGATCACAACGTCGACGGGATTGCGGGTATCGTCCCGCATAAGACGAACGTATCAGACAAATGTCTCATTCTCGAGGGGTGATTCGATGGCACGTCGACGAGGTAATCGCGAAGCGTTGCTTGAGGCCGCTGTCGCCTGCATCCAGGACCGCGGCTATGGCCGCACGACAGCGCGCGATCTCGTCGACGCCTCCGGCACCAATCTCGGTGCCATCGGCTATCACTTCGGTTCCAAAGAAGGGCTGCTCAACGAAGCGCTGGCTGAATGTGGGCGGCGCTGGCTGGAACAGATCGCAATTGTCGCCGCAGAGCCCGCGGATGGTGCGACCGACCACTGGCAGCAGGTCATCGCAGCGAGCCACCGCGCCGTGCTGCACGGCCGGCCGGTTGCTGTCGGCTATTTGGAGGCGTGGACGCAGGCGCAGCGTTCACCGGAACTTCGTCAGCAGCTGGCGGCGCACTACCGTGAATTCCGTGCTGCGGCAGCGGCCATCGCGACACCAGGCGGCGGGGGCGGCGATCCCGAAGGGCTGGCAGCTGTACTGGTTGCCGTCGCCGACGGTCTGATTGTTCAATGGCTGCTCGACCCGGATGCGTTGCCTGACCCCGAGCGGTTGGCCCGGGTTCTGATGCCGCTGGTGTCGTCCGCGTGACGGCTCAGCGCACTATCGTCGATCGACGCTGCAAAGGGTCTGGCTGAGAACTGCCGCCTGCGATCGCAGATCCGATGCTCGTTCGTGATGCCCGTTGGCGTTGTATTCGTCTGCCGCCGTGAGTCGTTCATCGACCTCGGCCTGAATCAGGCCGCGAATCTCGGCATCACTGAGCGCCCGGCGGGCGACCTCGGTCGAGCCCACCCCGGACACCGCACCCGCGATCGATCCACCGATGCGGGTATCCGTTTGATCGGCCCGCGGTGTCTCGGCGTTGTCGATGGCGCTCAACGCCGACCGGATCGCGGCTGTGCTGATGGTGTCGCGGGACTTACGCGCCGACAGCAGGGACTCGCGCAGTCGGTCGCGCCAGTGCTGGGCAGGGGTCATGGCAGGCCAACCTATGCGGTCTCAGTGGCGGCGTCGAGGGATTTACGCACGCTCATCAGCGGCGAGCGTGCGCTGATTGTGGACGAAATGCGGCGTGTCGGGGGACAGACACGCACGCGCGCGGTGCAAAGCGGTGCAAGACGAGAACCCGAAAGGCTTACCGGAAGGGTTGATGGGATAGGTTGCTTTACGATTTCGGTCATTTTTGGAAAGGAAGCTAGATGGAGATCGAAGGCAAGAAGACTATCGTCGTCGGCGGCGCGTCGGGCTTCGGCCGGGCCACCGCCGAGGCCTTGGCCAAGCGCGGCGCGAGCGTGGCTGTGCTGGACCGGCCGCAATCCAAAGGGCAGGAAGTGGCCGACGCGATCGGCGGCTCGTTCTTGGCCGTTGACGTCACCGACTTCGACGGCACCGAAAAGGTGCTGGAAGAGGCCGTCGGCGCACTGGGTGGCCTGCACATCATCGTGACCACGGCCGGTGGCGGCATCGGCGAGCGCACCATCAAGAAGGACGGACCGCACAGCCTGGATTCGTTCCGCTCCACCATCGACCTCAACCTGATCGGCACGTTCAACATCAGCCGGCTCGCGGCGTGGCACATGAGCAAGAACGAGCCCGTCGACGCAGAAGCCGAGGAGCGCGGCGTCATCATCAACACCGCCTCCATCGCGGCGTTCGAGGGCCAGATCGGGCAGGTCGCCTACACCGCGTCCAAGGCAGCCATCGCCGGCATGTGCCTGACCATGGCGCGCGACCTGGGCAGCCTGGGCATCCGGGTGCTGGCCATCGCGCCGAGCCTGTTCGCCACCGGCCTGACCGAGGGCATTCCCGACGAGTTCGCCGCGGTGCTCACCAAGGACGCCGCGTTCCCCAAGCGTCTCGGCAAGCCCGAGGAGTACGCCAAGCTCGCCGTCGCGATCGCCGAGAACCCGATGCTCAACGGCCAGTGCCTGCGTTTGGACGCCGGCCAGCGGTTCGCCCCCAAGTAGTGTGAGTTCCGGCGTGATCGACGGCGCCCAGCGTCATCGATCACGCCGGAATCGCATACCCGGGAGGCGTCATGGCGACCATTGCAGACCACTTCATCTCCGCCCTGACGTTGAGCGGGGTAAGGCGCGTCTACGGCCTTCCGGGTGACAGCCTCAACGGATTCACCGACGCCATCCGCCGCAGCGCCGATATCGCCTGGGAGCATGTCCGTCACGAGGAGACCGCGGCCTTCGCCGCGGCCGCCGATGCCGCCCTGACCGGTCAACTGGCCGTGTGCGCGGGCAGTTGTGGGCCGGGCAATCTGCACCTGATCAACGGCCTGTTCGACGCGCAGCGCAGCCGTGTGCCGGTGCTGGCCATCGCCGCCCACATTCCGCGCACCGAGATCGGGTCGGAGTACTTCCAGGAGACCCACCCGCAGGACCTGTTTCGCGAGTGCAGTGTGTATTGCGAACTGGTCAGCACCCCCGAGATGGCACCGCGCATCCTGGAGATGGCCATGCGCACGGCCGTCGAGGAAAACGGTGTGGCGGTCGTCGTGATACCGGGCGAGATCTTCCTGCAGCGCGCGGGGGAGAGCGGCTGGACGGCCCGCCCGGTGCGGCCCACCCGATCGATCCTGCGCCCCGACGACGAGTCGGTGCGCAGGGCCGCCGACATCCTCAACGCCGCCGAGCGGGTCACCATTCTCGGCGGGGCCGGCGTCGCGGGGTCCCACGACGCCCTGATCGAACTGGCCTCAACGCTGCAGGCTCCCGTTGTCCACGCGTTGCGCGGCAAGGAATTCATCGAGTACGACAACCCGTTCGACGTCGGCATGACCGGACTGCTGGGCTTCGCGTCGGGCTACAAGGCCATCAAAGAGGCCGACACCCTGCTGATGCTGGGCACCGACTTCCCGTATCAGCAGTTCTATCCCGAGGGCGCCACCGTTATCCAGGTGGACATCCGCGGGCGCAACCTCGGCCGGCGCACCCCGGTCGACCTGGGGCTGCGCGGCAGTGTGCGTGACACCTTGGCCGCATTGCAGCCGCTGTTGCGGCCCAAAACCGACCGCGATCACCTCGATCGATCCCTGAAGCACTACCGCAAGACCCGCGCCACCCTCGATTCACTGGCGGTCAACGACCGGGACAAGACCCCGATCCGGCCGGAATATGTTGCCGCGCTTGCTGACCGGCTTGCCTCCGATGATGCGGTGTTCACCTGTGATGTCGGGTCCCCGGTGGTGTGGGCGGCGCGGTATCTGACCATGAACGGCCGGCGCCGGCTGCTCGGGTCGTTCAACCACGGCACCATGGCCAATGCGCTGCCACACGGGATCGGCGCCCAGACCGCGTTTCCCGGCCGGCAGGTGGTCGCCCTGGCCGGTGACGGCGGGCTGACCATGCTCTTCGGCGAGCTGGTGACGCTGATCCAGAACAAGCTGCCGGTCAAGGTGATCGTGTTCAACAACTCGTCGCTGAACTTCGTCGAGCTGGAGATGAAGGCCGCGGGCATCGTCACGTTCGGCACCGACCTGGTCAACCCCGATTTCGCCGCTGTTGCCCAGGCCATGGGCATATTCGGCAGGCGGGTCACTGAACCGGCAGACCTCGAACGCGCCATCGCCGACGCATTCGCCCACGATGGCCCGGCCCTGATCGACGTGCACACCGCGCGTCAGGAACTGTCGATACCCCCGGCGATCACCGTCGAACAGGCAAAGGGCTTCTCGCTGTACGCGATCCGCACCATCCTGGCCGGGCGTGCCGACGAACTGCTCGACCTGGTCACCACCAACGTGGCCCGCCGCATCCTGGACTGAGCGCTCAGGCCGGCCGGGGAATCGTGGCCGCCGTGCTCTGGCCCAGCCATTTCGGGATCGCCCGGCGGACATCGCTGGACCCCGACAGCGCCACACTCCCGTCGAGCACCGCCCGCGCCCAGCCGGCATCGCCGCGCCAGATCTCGATCAATGTGCGCAGGCTGGTCTGCACGGTGCCGTCCACCTCGTAACCCGGATCGAAATCGCAGACGTCGGCCTGCCCGTCGCTCACTACCAGCCACCACCTCGACGCCTTGGGGTCGACACCATCGAGGACAAACGCGACCGTGGTGCGCGAGCGCGGCCAGTCCGCAAGCGGAATGGTGCGGCGCATATCCCACATCAGCAGATGCGGATCGAGGTCCTCCTCGCCGAGTTCACCGATCCACCGCACACCCCACGACCCGAGCGCGTCGACCACGCCGGCAAGTTCCTGACCGCACGGGGTCAGGGAATAGCTAGTGCGCCCATCTATCTCGGAACGCTCGATCACTCCGGCGCGGGCCAACGACTTCAGCCGCTTCGACAACAGCGCCGGGGACATCTTCGGGACGCCGCGACGTAGATCGTTGAAATGTGCGCTGCCCCGCAGCAGTTCCCGGACCACCAGCAAGGTCCAGCGTTCGTCGAGCAGTTCCATGGCCTTGGCCACGGGACAGAACTGGCCATACGTCGACATGGGCGGTGTACCTCCCGGGAAAGTGCGTGGCTTTCTAAGTACACCGCTGTCGGGCCTCCGAAGCCAGTACAGATCCAGAACCAGACCCACTACAGATCTGGTACTGGATCGGGTGCGCCGCGCGGGATGACGATGGAGCCAACCTGGAAAGGAATCCCGCCATGAACGTCACGACCACCAATGATGAGCTTGAGGCCAAACACCGGGCGCTGTGGGCGTTGGGTGACTACGCGGAGATCGCCGCGAACATTGTGCGCCCACTGGGTCCCGTACTGGTCGAGGCCAGCGGCATCGGACCCGGTGACCGCGTACTCGACGTGGCGGCCGGGACCGGTAACGTGGCCATTCCCGCTGCCGCGACGGGTGCGCAGGTGACCGCGAGCGACCTGTGTCCGGAACTGGTCGAACAGGGCCGCCGGTTGAGCGCCGAGGCCCACGTGACCATCGACTGGGCCGAGGGCAACGCCGAGGCGTTGCCCTACGCCGACGATTCCTTCGATGCGGTGCTCTCCTGCATCGGGGTAATGTTCGCTCCGCACCACCAGCAGGCCGCCGACGAACTGCTGCGCGTCACCCGCCCGGGCGGCCGGATCGGGCTGATCTCGTGGACGCCAGAGGGATTCATCGGACAGTTGTTCGCCACCATGAAGCCGTATGCGCCCGCGCCGCCTCCCGGAGTCTCCCCACCGCCGCGGTGGGGAGACGAGCAGTATCTGCGCACCCTGCTGGGTGCCGGGCTCGGCGAGTTGACCTGTGAACGGAGGGAATTGGACGTCACCGCATACCCCGACGGTGCAGCGTTCCGTGATTATTTCAAGGCCAACTACGGCCCCACGATCTCGGCCTACCGGGCCATCGCCGCCGATGCCGATCGGGTCGCGGAACTGGACGCGGCGATCGCCGCACTGGGCGACCGGTTCCTCACCGGTTCCACGATGCGATGGGAATACCTGCTGACACTGGCGAACGTGCACTGATCCGGAAGGGCAGCTGGCACCATGGCTGCATGCCCGACGACGTACCGGAATTGCCCACGCTCAGCGCCCCCGATCAGGACGCCGTTGGACGCTGGCTGGGCGAGCAGGGGATCGGAACGACCCTGACCGACGTGGCGCCGCTGACCGGCGGGACCCAGAACATCGTCGTGGGCATGTGCGTCGACGGACGCCGAATGGTGTTGCGGCGCCCGCCTTTACATCCGCGGCCGACCAGTGACAAGACCATGCTGCGGGAGATCGCGGTGCTGCGCACGCTGGCGGGCTCGGCCGTGCCCCATCCGGGATTCATCGCCGCCTGCACCGACCTCGACGTGATCGGCGTGGTGTTCTACCTGATGGAGGAGGTCGACGGGTTCAACCCGGGTACCGACGTGAGCCAGGCCTACCGGGACGATGCCGACCTGCGCTACCGGGTCGGGCTGTCCTATGCGGGGAGTCTCGCGGAACTGGGCAATGTCGCCTGGGAGAACAGTGAGCTCGCCGCCATCCGCCGGCCCGGATCATTTCTGGCCCGCCAGGTTCCGCAGTTTCTCGGATTGCTCGAGAGCTATCGCCACGAGCAGTATTCACCCGAGTCGTTGACGGGCGTGGGGGAGCTGGCGCAATGGCTTGAGGACAACCGCCCGCCCGACGCCGAGCCCGGCATCATGCACGGCGACGCGCATCTCAACAATGTCCTGCTGCGCCGAGATGCCCCCGAACTGGCCGCGTTCATCGACTGGGAGATGTGCACGATCGGCGATCCGCTGCTCGATCTCGGGTGGATGCTGGTGTGCTGGCCCGACGACCCCAATCCCATCAACGCGGGGTCGGCACTGGCTGCGCTCGGCGGACTGGCCCACCGCAGTGAACTGATCGAGGCGTATCGCGCCGCCGGAGGCCGCCAGACCGACCGGCTGGATTGGTATGTGGCGCTGGCCTGCTTCAAACTCGGCATCGTCATCGAGGGCACCTGGTCGCGATACCTGGCCGGGCGGGCCAGCCGTGATGCCGGCGAGCAACTGCACGCGTCAGCGGAGAACCTCCTCGCGCTGGGTACGCGGATTGCCAAGGGGGACAATCCCTTCGAGTGACGTGCGAGCCCCCTGGCGAGCAGACGCTGCGGTACCCGGAAATGGACGAAATGGGGTGCATTCACGTCTGCTCGCGCTGGATGAGTCAGTACGTATCGAGGGCGAGCTTGACGGCAAGCGCCACACCCGCCGCGCCGATCAGAAACCGCAACGGGGTGGCAGGCGCGTGGCGAACCACGATCGGACCCAATCGGGAGCCGATCAGGCAACCGATACCCAGCGGCACCACCGCGCCCCA
Organism: Mycobacterium sp. DL440; assembly: GCF_011745145.1. Taxonomy (NCBI): domain Bacteria; kingdom Bacillati; phylum Actinomycetota; class Actinomycetes; order Mycobacteriales; family Mycobacteriaceae; genus Mycobacterium; species Mycobacterium sp. DL440. The sequence continues at coordinate 1,240,572 of NZ_CP050191.1, forward strand.
GTGCACCGGAGCGAAGAACACGAAGATGAGCGCGGCGACGGCGTTCGCGACGCCGGAGATGACATTCTTGCCCGCATTGGCATGCGCCAGCGTTGCACCACCCGCACGGAGCAACAGCGCAAGCAGCAGCACCCCGGCCGCCGCTCCGAAATAGCCGCCGTAGATGGTGATCAGGAAGATGGCGGCGGCTTCCGATGCGGCCCGGATCCGGTGCTGATTATGGTTGGCGATGCGGGATTCGCGGTGTTCGCGGCGCGGCAGGAGAATCGCCACGGACGCGAAACCGATCAGGATCGGCACCACCCGTTCGAACCCCTCAGCCGGGGTGGACAGCAGTAGTGCCGCCCCGGCCACTCCGCCGAGCGCGGCGACCGGAATGATCCGCTTGAGCCAGGCCCCTTGTCCGGCCAGTTCTGGCCGTGAGCCCCAGACCGAACCGACACCGTTGAACACCACAGCCACCGTGTTGGTCACGTTCGCCGTCACCGGGGGCAACCCGACCATCAGCAGCGCGGGGTAAGTGGCCACCGAGGCCAGTCCGGCGATGCTGCCGGTGAGCCCGCCGGCGATTCCGGCGAAAAAGAGCAGCGCAACGTCGGCGATACTCATGCGGCGTCCACTCCGCCGAGACTACGTAGCCACAAAGTGTTTGCGTGACCGGCCAGGCCGGGTCTAGCATCGCCAACGTGCCAAGGCGACTCGTAGTAGCAACCCGCAGCGGGGTCTGATCAGACCGACCCCCCGCTGTGGGTCGTTCGCTACTTCGTCGGTCACTTCCTCTAATCAGAGAAGCCCGGCACATGTATCTCACTTCACCAGCACCGCAATCGGGTGATCCGATGTCATTTTCGGCCCACTTTTCCACCCCGTTGCCGCGCGGCCTGCGCGACGCGGGCGAATCGACGTCCTGGGAGCAGTTCTTGGGCGAATACGCGGCCGGCCCCGGAGCGTTGAAACTGGGCCAGTGGACCTGCACCGATACGGAGCGTTCAGCCAGCAGGCTGGGGCCGCAGGCTCGCCACTACCAGGCCACATTGGCCCTGGGCGACACCATCAGTACCTTGACCGCGGCCGCCAGCGGACCCGTCGCCGCACTGACCGAGATGCTCTACGCGCGGGGGATCACGGTCGAGACGATGTCGTTTCACCAGCTGCCCACCGGCGGTCGGACCGCGACTTTCATCGAAGGCTGCGACGGCCTGCACAGCGAGTGGGCCATGGGGCTCGCCGATGATCCGGAGCAGTCGGCGCTGTACGCGGTGATCGCCTGCGCCAATCGGCTGATGGCGGCTTGACCGCGGCCTCACCGCGCCGAATGGCAGTTGTGGCACGCAAATTCCAGGAACGCGTGCCACAACTGGCCACTGGGCCTCGAATCGCTCAGTGCAGCGGGCGCAGCACGATCGGCATGCCGTCGATCGGTACCGGCATGCCGCCGTAGTCGTAGCTCGGCTGGTAATCCGGGCTGGCGAGCTCCAGCTTGTAGCGGCGCAGCAGCCGGTGCATCACGGTCTTGATCTCCAACTGCCCGAAAACCATGCCGATGCACTTGTGCGCGCCACCACCGAACGGGGCGAACGCGTAGCGGTGACGCTTGTGCTCGCTGCGCGGCTCGGCGAAACGATCGGGGTCGAACTTGTCCGGGTCGGTCCACAATTCCGGCAGCCGGTGGTTGATCGAAGGCCACGTCACCACGCTCGTCCCGGCCGGGATGAAGTAGCCCAGCAGTTCGGTGTCGCGCACCGCTTGGCGGAAGTTGAACGGCAGCGGCGTCATCATCCGCAGTGACTCGTTGATCACCAGGTCGTAGGTTTCCAACTTGTCCAGGGACTCGAAGTCCAGCGGGCCGTCGCCGATCCGCGCGGAGTCCTCGCGCAGCCGTTCCTGCCACTCCGGATTGGCCGCCAGGTGATAGCACATCGTCGTCATCGTCGAGGTCGACGTGTCGTGGGCGGCCATCATCAGGAAGATCATGTGGCTGATGATCTGGTCGTCGGTGAAGGACTGCCCGTCCTCATCGGCGGAATGGCACAGCACGCTGAACATGTCGGTGCTCTCCGACTGCCGCTTCTCGCCGATGCGGCTGGCGAAGTAATCCTCGAGGGTCTTGCGGGCCTGGATGCCCCGCCACCACTTCAGCGGCGGCACCGGAGTACGCACGATCGCGTTGCCCGCCCGCGTGGTCGTGGTGAACGCGTTGTTGACCGTGGTGACCAGTGCCCGGTCGGTGCCGGCCGGTACCCCCATGAACACCTCGGAGGCAATGTCGAGCGTGAGCTCCTTCATTGCCGGGTGCAGGAGGAAACGCGGGTCGTTGGCCACCCAGTCATTGGCCAGCACGCTCGAGGCGACCGAATCGATGTGCGAGATGTAACCGGTGAGCCGGGTGCGAGTGAACGCCTCCTGCATGATCCGCCGGTGGAACATGTGCTCGTCGAAGTCGAGCAACATCAGGCCGCCTTCGAAGAACGGGCCGATCACCGGATCCCAGGCGCGCTGCGAGAAATCCTTGTTGCGGTTGGAGAAGACCGCCTGCGTCGCGTCGGGACCCAGCGCCATCACCGACGAAAGGGCAGGGGACTGCGCGAAGTAAATCGGGCCGTGCTTGCGGTACAACTCCAGGATGAAGTCGGGGCCGCCACGGAAGATCTCGATCATGTGGCCGATGATCGGCAACCCGGAGTCGCCGCTGATCGGCTTGAGCCCGCTGCCCGCCGGAGGCTCGGCGAAGACGAACTGGTCCCAGTCCTTGGCCTTGAGACGCTTTTCCAGCGCACCCATGCCCGGCAGCGTGTTGGGCGTCGGGGTGAACCGGCGCTTGGCCTGATCGAGCAGGTACTGCGGGGTGCTGATGGTTGTCATGGGCCGCTCCTGACCAACAAAGTCCGACGAAGTGTGGTCGATGTCACCACTTGAGGCCATCCTGACTGCCAGACTTGACGCATGTCAAGTTTTGAACTGGCGCGTCGCGAGTGCAAAGGTCTAATGCCATGACAGCCGAATCGATCCCGGGGAGCAGCAATGACTCCACCGGGCGTCCGCAGGCCCGACGAAGCCGGGGTGACCGGCAACGCGACGCCATCGTGACGGCTGTGCGGGACCTGCTCGAAGAGCACTCGTTCGCCGATTTGTCGGTGAGCACCATCAGCGAGCGTGCCGGGGTAGCCCGGTCGGGCTTCTACTTCTACTTCGACTCGAAGTACGCGGTGCTGGCCGTGATCGTGTCGGACGCGATGGAACAACTCGCCACCTTGACGCACAACTATGCGCCCCGAGTCGCCGGTGAGACCCCCGCGGCCTTCGCCAAGCGGATGGTCGGCAGTGCGGCAACCGTCTTCGCCACCAACGACCCGATCATGTCAGCCTGCACCGTCGCGCAGAACACCGACGCGCAGATCCGGGAACTGATGAACGATTACGAGGACGCCGTGATCGGCCAGATCGTCGGCCTCGTCGAGCAGGACCAGGGCGCGCAGCCGATCAGCGATGACATACCCGCGCTGGTGCGGATGCTGGTGGCGACGACGGCGATGACGCTGTCGCACGATTCAGCTTTCGTCGGGCGGGGCACCGATCCGGCACGTGCACTCGACGTGGTGGAGCGACTGTGGCTCAACGCACTGTGGGGTGGCCAGGCGGGGTAGCGCCACAGGTAAGGTCACCCCCATGGGGAGCGATACCGCGGGTAACGTCCGGGCGAGTCGTCGAGAGTACTTCCAGGGAAAAAAGTGCTTGATCACGGGCGCGGCCAGCGGCATCGGCCGCGCCACCGCCCTCGCGCTCGCGGCTCAAGGCGCTGAGCTGTATCTGACCGACCGGGACGAAGTGGGACTGGCCCAGACCGTCGCCGACGCCAAGGCGCTCGGCGCCGACGTGCCCGCCCACCGGACGCTCGACATCTCCGACTATGACCAGGTGGCGGCCTTCGCTGCTGACGTCCACGCGGCACATTCGTCGATGGACGTGGTGATGAACATCGCCGGGGTGTCAGCTTGGGGGACTGTCGACCAACTCACCCATCAACACTGGCGCTCGATGATCGACGTCAACCTGATGGGCCCGATCCACGTGATCGAGACCTTCCTGCCGCCGATGGTGCAGGCCCGCCGCGGTGGGCACCTGGTGAATGTGTCCTCGGCCGCGGGCATCGTCGCGCTGCCCTGGCATAGCGCCTACAGCGCCAGCAAGTACGGGCTGCGCGGACTGAGTGAAGTGCTGCGCTTCGACCTGGCGCGTCACCGCATCGGGGTTTCGGTAGTGGTGCCCGGCGCGGTGAAAACCGGTCTGGTGCAGACGGTTCAGATCGCCGGCGTGGATCGGGATGATCCGAACGTGCAGAAGTGGGTGGACCGGTTCGCCGGCCACGCCATCTCGGCAGAGAAGGCCGCCGACAAGATCCTGGCCGGGATGCGCCGCAACCGATTTCTGATCTACACCTCGGTCGACATCCGTGCGCTGTATGCCTTCAAACGGGTGGCGTGGTGGCCCTACAGTGTGGCCATGCGCCAGGTCAACGTGCTGTTCAGCCGGGCGTTGCGGCCGAAAACCGCGCAGCGCTAGCGTTTTCCCCAGTGCCACGACGGTGTGTTGAGCATGCCGAACCCCTCCACCTTCGTCTCGCCCCATTGCTTGTAGAGCTCCACCTCGATCGCGGTGCCGGGTTGCTCGTCGGCCGCCGGGGTGGTCTCCAGGAAGTCCAGCAGCGCACGCGAATGCGTTACCACCAGTACCTGGGACTGCTTGGCGGCCGTGCGGATCAGGCAGGCCAGCGGCCGGACCAAATCGGGGTGTAACGAGGTCTCGGGCTCGTTGAGCACCATGAGGGACGGCGGACGCGGGCTGGCCAGCGCCGTTGCCCAGAGTAGGAAACGCAGTGTGCCGTCGGACAATTCGGCCGCCCGCAACGGTCGCAGCATGCCGCGCTGACGCAAGTGCAGATCGAACAGACCGTCGTTGACCGCCACCGAGATGGTGGCGCCGTCAAACGCCTCGGCCACCGCGCGGGCCAGATCGTCGAAGGTCGTTTCGATGATTGTCTGCACCGCCGCAGCCAGATCGGAGCCGTCGTCGGAGAGCACCGGGGTACGGGTTCCGACATGGGGTTGCCGGGCCGGTGCACCGGCGTCGACCCGGAACCCGTCGTAGAACCGCCAGTCGCGTAGCCGGTCGGAGACCGCGGAGAGTTCCGGAAGCGCGTCCGGGTGGGCGTACTCGGCGAGCACGCTGCGGTAGGAGGGCAGCGAACGGGTCACCTCGTCGAAACCCCGGCCGGATTGCGCGGCGACCTCGGCGTATTCGCGGGTGCGATGCACCAGCGTCGACGCTGGGCGCAACACCGGTCCGGCGAACACCACTTCCCGTTTGATCTCGGGGTCCTGGGCGAATGCCGACGGCTCACCGCCGGACCCGGCCATCTGCGGCAGGCCCAGATCCACCAGGTAACCGAAATCGTCTGCGGAGAAACCGAGTTCGAGCGATACCGGTCGGGTCCGGACCGTGCCCTGGGTCTGCCCGTTCGGCTGCTCGGGGCCCGCCCACAAGACTGACTGCAGGCCACCCTCGCGGGCCAGTGAGCCGATGACCTGGCCGCGCCCGCAGTCCGCCAGCAGCCGAAGTGCCCGGTAGATCGACGACTTGCCGGAGCCGTTGGCGCCGGTGACCACGGTGAGTTCGGCCAACGGCAGGATCACCTCCCGCAGCGAGCGGTAACCCCGGATCGCGATGGTCTGCAGCATGGTGTCGAGGTTATTGGTGGGGCCCGACAATTGGGGCAGTCCGATGGTCGGATTTTCTGTCATCCATCGAGAGCTCCAGACGAACCCCGAGCAGTCGGATCGGTCGATCCAGGTCGAACTGATCGAACACGGCCAGCGCGGTCTCGGTGATGACACCCGCGTCGGTGCTCGGCGAACTCAGCTTGCGGATCTTGGTGCGGGTGTAGAAGGTGCTGGTGCGCACCGTGACCGCCACCCGGGTGACGATTCGGCCCTGTTCGACCACCTCGTCGAGGGTCCGTCGGGTCAGTTCGCGGATCGCGTCGTCCATCTCGCCGCGGTCGGTGAGGTCGGTGGCGAAGGTGACGACGTGACTGCGTGAGCGCGGAATCCAGGGCTCGGAGCTCACCTCGGTGTCGCCGCCGCCCTTGGCCAGCAACAGGATCCACAGCCCGGTACTCGGCCCGAAGGCCGAAGTGAGCACGGTGGCATCGGTGGCGGCCAGATCGGCGACCGTGGTGATGCCCAGCGTGGCAAGCTTTTTGGTGGTCTTGGGTCCGATGCCCCACAGCGCATCGGTCGGACGGTCACCCATCACCGACATCCAATTGGTCTCGGTGAGCAGGTAGACGCCCGCGGGCTTGGCCAGCCCGGTCGCGACCTTGGCGCGCTGTTTGTTGTCGCTGATGCCCACCGAGCAGGACAACCCGGTCTCGGCGGCGATCACGGTGCGGATGCGTTCGGCCAACTCAACCGGATCGTCCACCTCCGCGCCCAGGTAGGCCTCGTCCCAGCCCCAAACCTCCAGCGGATGGCCGAGATCGCGCAGCAGACCCATCACCTGTTCGGAAGCCTGGTCGTAGGTGTCCGGGTCCGACGGCAGGAACGTGGCGTCGGGGCATTTGCGTGCGGCCGCGCGCAGTGGCATCCCGGCGTGTACCCCGAACTCACGCGCCTCGTACGACGCGCAGGTGACCACCTTGCGGGGTTCGCCTGGATCGCCGCTGCCGCCGACGATGACGGGCAGGCCCTGCAGTTCGGGGTGGCGCCGCAACTCGACCGAGGCCAGGAACTGGTCCAGGTCGACATGCAGCACCCAGGCGGTCATGACGCTAGTGGCCGCACAACTTGCGGGCGGTGTCTTGCCATGCGGTGGACAGGTCATCGAGGTGTCGACCGAGGGACAGTTGGTGCGCGACGTAGTCGGGGTCGAGCAGTGCGATCAGGGCATCGGTCTGTGCGTCGAGATCGCCGGTGGTGCCGGCAGTTTGGAGCAGCATCCGGACGTGCGTGCGGTGCAGGGTGAATGGGCCGGTGTAACGCAGAGCGGGATCCCGGATGGCGTCGGACAACAGCGCCTGATGGCAGTGCACGAACCGCAGGCGGTCCGCGCCGTAGGCCAGCAGCCGGTCCAGCGGGGGCGCCCCGGGCCCCAGTGGGGGTGGGCCGAACATGAAGGAGTTCTGTTCGGCGGTCTCGTCCTCGTCGAGCAGTACCATCATCAGTCCGGCACGGCTACCAAATCGCCGGAACAAAGTTCCCTTGCCGACGCCGGCCTCAACCGCGATATCGTCGGTGCTGACCGCGTCGGGGCCGCGTTCGGCGATGAGTCGACGTGCAGCGTCGAGGATCAAAGCGCGGTTGCGGGCGGCATCGCCGCGTTCCTGTGGCACCTGGTCGATGCCCATGAGCCGGGCCGAGCGGTCGGAGGCTGCCACAACTGCACTTTAACTCAGGCGGAATTAATCGGACCACAGTCCGGTTGACTGTTGCGAGAATCGGGCGAGTCGAACAAGGGAGTGTGAACATGGCTGATACAAGGGTGTTGGTGTTGGTAGGGAGCTTGCGGGCGGCTTCGGTCAACCGACAGATTGCCGAACTGGCAGTGGAGCAGGCGCCCGATGGAGTCGAACTGCGCATCTTCGATCGGCTGGGGGAGCTGCCCTTCTATAACGAGGACATCGACACCGCCGAGGTGGCTGAGTCTGTGGTCGCCCTGCGGGCGGCGGCCGGTGAAGCGGACGCCGCGCTCGTCGTCACCCCCGAATACAACGGCAGCATCCCCGGTGTGTTGAAGAACGCCATCGATTGGCTGTCGCGGCCGTTCGGCAACGGCGCGCTCAAGGACAAGCCGCTGGCGGTGGTCGGGGCGGCGCTCGGGCAGTACGGCGGCGTTTGGGCACATGACGAGACTCGTAAGTCCTTCGGCATCGCCGGGCCGCGCGTGGTCGAAGATCTGAAGCTGTCGGTGCCGTCCAAGTCGCTCGACGGCAAGCACCCTAGGGAGAACGCCGAGGTGGCCGAAGCGTTACGTGACATTGTGGGCAAGCTCACAGTCGAGGTCGGCTGAGGGGTCGTCTTCGCGTTTTGCCGTTTCCGCCGATTTCCGGCAAAATCTTGCCGCCGGCTGGGTCATACCGACCCGGCCGGCGGCTTTGCTATTGGGGGGTCGGCCGCTGTGTGTGAGGCCACCTTGTCGGTGGCTGGTGGTACATCTAGGGGCGCGGCGCGACACGGTCTGTCAAGTCGGGTACGACACGCCGCGAATGCGGTTGCTGGCAAGCTTACGACCTGGGAATTTCAGAAATGTTATTCAGAACATGTTGTATGGCCTCGAACTGTCGGCCACTAGGTGTAGTGTCTGTGAGACCGACAGGCCACCACGGTTCGGGAGCCAGCCGGAGCGTAGCGAATCCGGCCGAGTCGGTTTCAGGACCAGCCGGAGAGCGGCTTCGACCGACAGGAATTTTGGCGGCCCGAAGGTCGCTGAACTTAAGCGAAACGTAAGACCCCATCAGTTGCCAGTCACCTGTCTAGTTTTTTCACTTTCCGCAAGAGGAGCCGTACCGAAGATGACCGTCACCGTGTACACCAAGCCCGCATGCGTGCAGTGCAACGCCACCTACAAGGCGTTGGAAAAGCAGGGCATCGCGTTCGAGAAGGTCGACATCACCCTCGACAGCGAGGCCCGTGACTACGTCATGGCGCTCGGCTACCTGCAGGCCCCGGTTGTGGTGGCCGGCAACGACCACTGGTCGGGCTTTCGTCCCGATCGGATCAAGGCGCTGAGCACGGTCGCGGCGACGGCGTAACGGAAGGCACCACCACCACGGGAGAGGAGCCGGACACGATGAGCCATCTCGTCTACTTCTCCAGCGTCTCGGAGAACACCCACCGCTTCGTCCAGAAGCTGGGGTGGCCCGAAGACCGCGTCACCAGGATCCCGCTGCACGGCCGTATCGAGGTGGACGAACCTTACGTTCTGATCCTTCCTACCTACGGCGGTGGTCGTGCCACTCCGGACATCAACAACGGTGGCTACGTACCCAAACAGGTCATCGCGTTTCTGAACAATGAACACAATCGATCGTTGATCCGCGGCGTCATCGCCGCGGGCAACAACAACTTCGGTGCGGAATTCGCCTACGCGGGCGATGTAATTTCGCGCAAATGCGGCGTGCCGTACCTGTACCGCTTCGAACTCATGGGGACTCCGGACGACGTCGAAGCCGTTCGCACGGGGTTGAAAGACTTTTGGAAGGACCAGACGTGCCACCAACCGTCACAGCTGCAGAGCCTGTAACCACCGCCGCGCACGCGCTTCCCGGCGAGACGGATTACCACGCGCTCAACGCGATGCTGAATCTGTATGACGCCGACGGCAAGATTCAGTTCGACAAGGATGTGCTCGCCGCGCGTGAGTACTTCCTGCAGCACGTCAACCAGAACACGGTCTTCTTCCACAGTCAGGACGAGAAGCTCGATTACCTGATCGAGAAGGAGTATTACGAGCGCGAGGTGCTCGACCAGTACAGCCGCAACTTCGTCAAGGGCCTGCTGGACCGCGCCTTCGCCAAGAAGTTCCGGTTCCCGACCTTCCTGGGCGCGTTCAAGTACTACACCTCCTACACACTCAAGACGTTCGACGGGAAGCGCTATTTGGAGCGCTTCGAGGACCGTGTCGTGATGGTGGCGCTGACCCTTGCCGCCGGCGACACCGTGCTGGCCGAGAAGCTCGTCGACGAGATCATCGACGGCCGCTTCCAGCCGGCCACTCCCACGTTCCTCAACTCGGGGAAGAAACAGCGCGGCGAGCCGGTGTCCTGCTTCCTGCTGCGCATCGAGGACAACATGGAGTCCATCGGGCGCTCGATCAACTCGGCCCTGCAGCTGTCCAAGCGCGGTGGCGGAGTTGCCTTGCTGCTGACCAACATTCGTGAGCACGGCGCCCCGATCAAGAACATCGAGAACCAGAGCTCGGGCGTCATCCCGATCATGAAGCTGCTGGAGGATTCGTTCTCCTACGCCAACCAGCTCGGGGCGCGCCAGGGTGCCGGCGCGGTGTACCTGCACGCGCACCACCCCGACATCTACCGGTTCCTCGACACCAAGCGCGAGAACGCCGACGAGAAGATCCGGATCAAGACGCTCTCGCTGGGCGTCGTGATCCCGGACATCACCTTCGAGCTGGCCAAGAAGAACGAGGACATGTACCTCTTCTCGCCGTACGACGTCGAGAAGGTCTACGGTGTCCCGTTCGCCGACATCTCGGTGACCGAGAAGTACCACGAGATGGTCAACGACGGCCGGATCCGCAAGACCAAGATCAAGGCGCGTGAGTTCTTCCAGACACTGGCCGAGCTGCAGTTCGAGTCGGGCTACCCGTACATCATGTACGAGGACACGGTGAACCGGGCCAACCCGATCGCCGGCAAGATCACCCACTCCAACCTGTGCTCGGAGATCCTGCAGGTCTCTACGCCGTCGCTGTTCAACGAGGACCTGTCCTACGCCAAAGTGGGCAAGGACATCTCGTGCAACCTCGGTTCGCTGAACATCGCCAAGGCGATGGACTCGCCGGATTTCGCACAGACCATCGAGACGTCGATCCGGGCGCTGACCGCGGTGAGCGATCAGACCCACATCTGGTCGGTGCCGTCCATCGAGCAGGGCAACAACAGCTCGCACGCGATCGGCCTGGGGCAGATGAACCTGCACGGGTATCTGGCTCGCGAGCGGATCCACTACGGCTCCGAAGAGGGCGTCGACTTCACCAACATCTACTTCTACACCGTGCTGTTCCACGCCCTGCGGGCGTCGAATCTCATTGCGATCGAACGTGGTACGCGGTTCGGCGGGTTCGAGGACTCGAAGTACGCGTCGGGCGAGTTCTTCGACAAGTACACCGAGCAGGTGTGGGAGCCGGCCACCGACAAGGTCCGGCAGATCTTCGCCGATGCGGACATCCACATCCCGACGCAGGACGACTGGAAGCAGTTGAAGGAGTCGGTGCAGAAGCACGGCATCTACAACCAGAACCTGCAGGCTGTCCCGCCGACCGGGTCGATCTCCTACATCAACCACTCGACATCCTCGATCCACCCGGTGGCGAGCAAGATCGAGATCCGCAAGGAAGGCAAGATCGGTCGGGTTTACTACCCGGCGCCGTACCTGACCAACGACAACCTGGACTACTACCAGGATGCGTACGAGATCGGCTACGAGAAGATCATCGACACCTACGCCGCGGCCACCCAGCATGTGGATCAAGGTCTTTCGCTGACGTTGTTCTTCAAGGACACGGCCGACACCCGTGAGGTCAACAAGGCGCAGATCTACGCCTGGCGCAAGGGAATCAAGACGCTGTACTACATCCGGCTTCGCCAAATGGCTTTGGAGGGAACCGAAGTCGAGGGTTGCGTCAGCTGCATGTTGTGAATCAGTTCTGAGCGGCTCGAATGGCCAGTTATGGCACGTCATACTCCAAAAGGCGTGCCACAACTGGCCATTCGCTATTGAGGGACTGAACCAGCCACTCGATCAGATCGGCACCCAAGAAGCGTACGGGCGTTGAGGCTGACGGCCGTGGCGGTCCTTTTGAGCGTCGTGGATTGAAAGCAGCAGTAATCTACTTGAACGTGAATACTTTCTGCCGGAAAATGGTGACGATTCCTGTAGGAGATCAAGGACGCGGCTAGACCTGTTCCGGCTATGACTGCCAGGGCAGAAACTCGGTCGCATGTGTCGGGCGTGCCCGCTACCGTCCGCGCGTGGACTTCTTCACCGCTGACCTGCACCTCGCGCACCCGAAGCTGGCGGACTTGCGTGGGTTCGACACTGTGGCAGCGCACGACGCGGCGGTGATGGCGCCGCTGTACCGGCTCGATCCGAACCGGGACACGTTGTGGGTGCTCGGCGATATCTGTGCCGGCGGTGTGGCGTCCATGGAATCGGCTCTGGCGCAGCTGAGCACGTTGCGGGTGCCGATGCACCTCGTGACCGGCAATCACGATCCGGTGCATCCGATGTACCGGGGTGCGCAGAGGCATTTCGCCGCCTACATCGATGTGTTCGCGAGTGTGCAGCAGGTGGCGCGGACGAAGGTGGGCGGAGAGGGGGTGATGCTCAGCCACTTCCCGTACGTCGACGCCCCGGACAGGTTCTCGCGCAAGAACTTCGATCAGTATCAGTTGCCGAACCTCGGGATGTGGTTGATCCACGGACACACACACTCCGACCAGCGACGGTCGGGGAAGCGGTCGATCTGCGTGTCGCTGGAGGCGTGGGATCGGCGGCCGGCATCGGCCGAGGAGATCGCGGTGGAGATGCAGCGGTGATGCCGAACCTGCATCGCGTCAGGGCGTAGTCGCGGGACGTCCTACCACTTCGAGGTGATCTGGTACCAGTGCTCGCCGATATTCAGCTGTCGCACATCAACCCCCACTGAGGTGACCAGCTCCTGGGGGGCTGACGAAGAACGCAGAACCGACCGGGGCTCCGCACACGTACCAGCGTTCGCGTCGGCCGCGCGCCGCGGCGATCTCTTCGAGACGACCGAGGACAGCGTGGACGGCGTCGAGGCAGTCGTCGTTGATGTCACGTGCCAGGATCTCCTGACCGTCGAGAGTGATGTCGGCCCTGCGCAGGGGTGTGCGGGTCGCATGGATGCCGACGTTCACCAGCACCGCGGGAGCTTCGGTCACCAACTCCTCGGCCCATTCCTGCGCCTCGTAGTCGGGGACGGAGTCAATGTCGACAGTTACTGCCCGGCACCAATATTCGTTGCTCCAGTCGCCGAAGAGCCGGTGGATTTCCATCTCATCCATGACTGGGTTCCTTGTAGCCGACCGTCTCGTTTAGCGCCCGGTCAGCTTTGTGTCAGGATTTCGCCGCGAGGCGGCAGTTGTCCTTCGCTGAGCGCTTGATCGATTTCCGCGAGCAGCTCGCTCTCACCGAGGCCCTCCACGTCTTCCTGGTAGAGGTAACCGGCATCGATCGCGCTGCCGTCGGGGTATTTGAGGAAAACCAAGACCGAGCCGTCGTCGAGATCGTTCAGGGTGTAGGTCGTGCCGGCGTACTCCGGGTCGTCACTGGCGACCGCGTACGTGGCTCGCACGGTATCTGGCATGTATCGCAGTCTGCCCCATGCCGGCTGGTGCTCCGCACGGAACTTTCCGACGATGTCATCCCTGCGGAGTAGCGTTCCTGCTCATGCGCACAACCTCGGCCGGCGGTCTCAGGAGACCGCGGTAGCCCTGCCCCGTAGCGGATCTGCGGACTCGGTGGGCCATCACCCGCTGCACCTCTGCGATGGGGATCCCGCCGCCCGTCGAGTGGCCAGCTATTACACGCGGACCGCGAAAATGCGTGTGATAACTGGCCATTCGGCATTCAGGCGTCGCGATCCTGCTCCGCACGCAGGGACTTCAGGCGTCGCTCCTCGCGCAGCACCGTCTGGTAGCTCTCACGTTCGGCGACCAGCCATTCCGGGTTCTCCTCGAGTAGCTCATTGATCTGCTCGGTGGTCAGCGCGTCCCCGACGTCGCCGCGCGCGAGACCGGCGATCGAGATGCCCAGCTTCGCTGCCACGAGATTCTTCGGGTGCGGCCCGTTCTTGCGGAGGTCCTTGAGCCACTGCGGCGGGTCGGCCTGCAGGGCGGCGAGCTCGGCGCGGGTGATCGCGTTCCCCTGGAACTCGGCGGGTGTAGCGGGCAAATACACGTCCAGCTTCTTGGCCGCCGTGGCGGGTTTCATGGACTGCGCGTTTGGCCTGCTCATGGAATCAGCGTATCGGTAGCCTGATGCCGTGACCCCGCAGTCCCTCACCCTCGGCTACGTTCCTGGCGGGACGCCTGCGAAGTGGGCTCGGACCTGGGCGGAGCGCAACCCCGGGGTGCCGCTGAGATTGTGCGCCGTCGCCGCGGCAGACGCGGCCTCCGCTGTGCGAGACGGCACCGTCGACGTGGCGTTACTCCGGCCGTCCGCCGACACGTCTGGACTGGCGATCATCCCTCTCTACGAGGAGACAACGGTGGCCGTGGTGCCGACCGACCACCTTCTGAGCGCCGTCGACGAGATCACCGCCGCGGACCTCGACGGTGAGCCGACACTGCTTCCGCTCGATGATGTCGTCGACTGGGCGGGTGCTCCTGGCGCCCCGGTCGATCACCGACCTGAGACCACCCAGGACGCGATAGAACTCGTCGCCGCGGGGATGGGCGCGCTCATCGTTCCACAGTCGCTGGCGCGGCTGTATCACCGCAAGGACCTCACATACCGCCCCATCACCGACGCGCCCACCTGCCCCGTGGCGCTCGCCTTTCCGGAAGGGCCGCAGCCGGCACTGGTCGAGGAGTTCGTCGGGATTGTGCGGGGCCGCAAACCCGGTTCGTCGCGGGGACAGGCCCAGGCGGCACCGAAACGCACCGCCCGGGAGAAGACCCTGGCGAAGCAGGCCGCCCGCGCCGCAGCGGGGAAGGTCGCCCGCAAGCCCGGCCGGGCCGAGCGCGGTCGACGCTGACGCAAGACATCGGGGAGTCGGCAAGCGTGGCCGGTTGGGAATTGCGGACCAGTGCCCACGGTTCGTGCACATATGACAACCAGTGGCGATCTTGCGTCGTTCGGCCCCAATGCGGCTGGATACGTCTGGAAGTCGACGGCCGACGTCGAACCGATCGAAGTCTTTCCGGGAATCACTGTCCAGCCGCTCTGGCAGGGCGCCAACGGTGCCAAAGCGGCCGTCACCACCATCGCACCGGGTGCGGTCTGGGGTGGTGAAGACCTGCACGATCCCGGCCCCGAAGAGGTCTACGTCGTCTCCGGTGTCCTCAACGACGGCGTCAACGATTACGCCGCAGGCACATTCCTGCACGCCCCGGCCGGGTCGTGGCACGTACCGCAATCGACGGAGGGTTGCGTGCTGTTCCTTTTCTATCCGGAAGGCTAGACATTGCCGGCGATCGCCGGCTGATCAGCTTGATCGCGGCCGCGCCCCGCGCCCATAAGTGATGTCGGCGCGCTCGGAATCCCACCGATTGCGGAAGACGACGTCACTGAGCGGTCGGCGGCGGACAGGTCCGTGCTTGCCCCGCGGCCAGCCGACCACAATGTGACCGGCAAGGAACCATTCGTCCGGAATACCAATCGATTTGCGTAGCACCTCGTCGCCGTCGTACGAGGCCCAACTGGTGATGCATGCGCCCAGTCCCTGGGCTCGGGCGGCCAGGTAAAAGTTCTGCATGGCGGGGTAGATCGATCCGCCTTGCAGGAACTCCGAGGAGAACTCGTTCTTGAACGCGACGAACAACACCGAGGTGTACTCCCCGCCGCGGTCGTGCAGCTCGTAGGTGGCCCGGTTGTTTCGTGCAGCTCGGCTCTGATCGTCCGCCGCGGGACGGCTCATCCCATAGATGGATTCGATTGACTGCAAGGCGATCTGGGCTGCCTCGGCGACGGCGGCGCGCTGTTCTGGCGCATCGAGAACGATGAACCGCCACAGCTGGGCGTTCGCCCCGTTGGGTGCCCAGGTCGCGGCTTGTAGGCAGCGTTCGAGTGTCTCGTCGTCGACCGGCTCGTTGGTGAACCGGCGGATGGATCGAGCGGTGGACAGCACTTCCCAGACATCGGTGGTTGGATCCGGCATCTCATTGGTGTACTCGACGCGAGCGTCGGTGTCGAGTGTGTGAGGGCCGTCTCCTTTTGGATGAAAATCTGCTGTACAGTCGTATTGCATCTGACACGTTATGGCAATGGATAGGAGTCGATGCTGTGAGCGATAGGTTCTCGATGGAGGGGAAGGTTGCCGTCATCACCGGTGGCGGAACGGGAATCGGAAGGGCATCGGCGCTGGTCCTGGCCGAGCGTGGTGCTGACGTGGTGCTGGCCGGGCGCCGTCCGGAACCGCTGAAGTCCACTGCCACCGAAATCGAGGCGCTCGGTCGCCGGGCGCTCGCGGTACCGACCGACGTGACGAATGCCGAGGAGTGCAATGCGCTCGTCGACACGACGCTCGCCGAGTTCGGTCGGCTCGATGTGCTGATGAACAACGCCGGCGGTGGCGAGACGAAGTCCCTAATGAAGTGGACTGACGACGAGTGGCATCAGGTTTTGGATCTGAACCTCTCCAGCGCGTGGTACCTGTCCCGGGCCGCGGCCAAGCCGATGATCGCCCAGGGCAAGGGATCGATTGTCAACATCTCCTCGGGGGCCAGCTTGCTTGCCATGCCGCAGGCGCCGGTCTACGCCGCCGCCAAGGCCGGTCTGAACAACCTGACCGGGTCCATGGCGGCCGCATGGACACGAAAAGGCGTGCGGGTCAACTGCATTGCCTGCGGCGCCATCCGAACGCCAGGGCTGGAAGCGGATGCGCAGCGCCAAGGGTTTGACATCGACATGATCGGCAAGACCAACGGATCCGGCCGGATCGCCGAACCAGACGAGATCGGTTACGGCGTCCTGTTCTTCGCCTCCGATGCCTCCAGCTACTGCTCCGGGCAGACGTTGTATATGCACGGCGGCCCGGGACCTGCGGGTGTCTGAGATGGGAATGAACGTCAGTCACGTCGGGCTTCGGGTCCGCGATATCGATACCGTCAAGAAGTTCTACGAGGCACTCGGATTCACCGAGGTGCAGCGGATGACGGTGCCGGACAAGATGGCCGCCGGCCTGCTCGGGTTGGCCGCGCCGATCGGCTTCGAGGCGGCCTACCTGCAAAACGATGGCTTTGTTCTGCAATTGCTGACCTTCTCAGGCCATCCGGCACCCGATGAGCCCCAGCGGGATATGGTCGGCGCCGGCCTCACACACCTGTCGCTGGCGGTGGACAACGTGGCCGATGCGCAAGCGGCAGTGCGGTCGTCCGGAGGCACCGTGGTGGCCGATCCGGGTGGCGGATTCGCCTGCATGGTCCGCGATCCCGAGGGGCAGTTGATCGAGCTGATCCACTCGAAGGTGCGGCCGGTTCCGGCTGGTTGAGAATTCAGTGGCGCGTGGCGCGGCGGTGGTGTGTCGTCGAGGACGGCATACCACCGCCGCGCTGGTTCTACCGGAGTTCGTCGACCATGTCCGCGTAGGCGTCCAGAAACTCCCACGTGGTGGACGGGTCGCCGCCCTTCTTGCGGCCGCCACCCAGCACAGCTCGGTTGAAGCCCAGGTCGCGGTAGCCTGCCAGTTTTTCCAAAGTCGGGTTGCCCCAGGCCATGATCGTGAGATCGAGGGTGGACGGATCGCGACCGGCGTCCTCGGCTGTCCGGCGGAAATCGGCCATGGCGGCTCCCACATCTCGGAATGCGGCATCGCCGGGGAGCCAGCCGTCGGCCCAGGCCAGGCATTCCCGAATCGCCTTGGGTCCGGTGGCGGCAGCCAGTAGCGGCGGACGCGGACGCTGGCTGGGCTTGGGATACGACCACACCGGGGCGAAGTCGTAGAACCCGCCGTGATACTCGGACTCGTCGTCATCCCACAGCGTCGTGAGCGCAGCCACCATGTCGGCCAGTGCGCGATAGCGGTCGGCCCATTTCACCGGGCTCGATGTCTCCAGTTCGGCCCGCGCGCCGACGCCCACGCCCAGCGTCACACGCCCGTTGCTCAAATGGTCAAGCGTCGCGACTTCCTTTGCAAACGTGAATAATTCGCGCTCCAGCGGAAGTGCCACCGCTGTTCCGAGCCGGAGCGTCTCGGTTGCCTGCGCAGCGGATAGCAGCGACAGAAACGGATCCAGAATCTGCTTCTGCGCAGCGAGCAGGGCAGGGTGGAACTGGTCCGCGGCAGCCAGTGGAATCTGCGGATGCTCACCGACCCACAGTGATTCGAAACCGCGGGACTCGAGCTCGGGCCCCAGGGTGGCCGGGCCGAGGTCTCGCGGCGTGTTCATCGAGACGAATCCCAAATCCATGACTCTCCTTAGCGGCAGTTTCAAATGCTGTACGATCGTACTGCACTGGCCGCCTGAGTGGCGATGGACAGATCGAGGAGCGCATCCGCATGGTGGAGACCACCGAGCTCTATTACGACCCCTACGACGTCGATATCGATGCGGACCCGTATCCGGTCTACAAACGACTTCGCAACGAAACGCCGCTGTACTACAACGAAAAGCGAGACTTCTGGTCGCTGTCGCGGATGGCAGACGTAGAGCACGCGCTGCGCGATGTCGAGAACCTCAGCTCGGCCAAGGGTGACATCCTGGAGGTGGTCAAGGCCGAGCCGGTCATGCCGCTCGGTGTCTTCATCAACGAGGATCCTCCGCTGCACACGGTGCACCGGCTCCTGGTGTCACGCGCCTTCACGCCGCGGAAGATGAAGGCCATCGAGGAACAGGTTCGTGACTTCTGCGCGAGATGCCTGGATCCACTGACCGGTGGCGATCGCTTCGATTTCATGGGCGATCTCGGAGCCGAGATGCCGATGCGTGTCATCGGGATGTTGGTCGGAATACCCGACGAATTGCAGCGCAGTGTGCGCAAGGTGGCCGGACGTAGGTTGCGAAACAACCCCGGTGAACCGCTGCCGGTGAGCAAGAACAACTACTTCAACGGCAACATGTTTCGTGAGTATGTCGAGTGGCGTGAAAAGAACCCGTCCGACGATCTGGTGACCGAGCTGTTGAATGTCGAATTCACCGACGCCGACGGTGCTGAGCGGAAGTTGAGCTCCGAGGAACTCCTGGTCTTTCTCGGAGTGATCGCCAACGCCGGCACCGAGACGGTGGGCCGGCTGTTCGGGTGGCTCGGAAAGCTGCTGGGGGAGCACCCCGATCAGCGACGCGAACTGGTCGAGGATCCGTCATTGATCCCGGGCGCCATCGAGGAGGTTCTGCGTTACGAGCCGCCGGTGCACGGCATTGCCCGCTATGTCGCCAAAGACGTGACGTATCACGACACGACGGTTCCAGCTGGTTCGGCGCTCCTGCTCGTTGCAGGCGCAGCCAACCGCGACGAACGTAAATTCGACGATCCCGATCGTTTCGATATCCATCGCAACGGCAACCATGTGAGCTTTGGCCGGGGTACACATTTCTGCCTGGGTGCGTCGCTGGCGCGCGTCGAGGGGCGGGTGGCACTCGAGGAGATTCTCAAACGGTGGCCGGACTGGACGATCGACGAGCAGAACGCCGAGCGTGCACCCACGGTGGCGGTACGAGGCTGGGACACCATGCCCGCCATCCTCGGTTGAGGATTCAGCCCTCTCGCGCCAGGGCGCTCAGCAGTGCCCTGGCACGCCGCACCGAGCCGGACCGGGTGGACCGATCGGGGCCTACGGCGACCGGTTGGGCCCACACATCGGTGGCTCCGGCGTCGAGCAACGACTGCAACTGATGTTGCACGGCGTCCTCGGAGCCGATGATGGCGACATCGGCCGCGCTGGAACCGCCACCGGCTCGAATAATTTGCTCGTAGTTGCGCATTCCTGCATAGGAGACTGCGTTTGCCGCCACCGCGTCTCTGGCTTCGTCGAGGTCGTCGTGTACCGCTACCGGTAGCCCGGCCACGATCCGGGGCCGGGACCGCCCGAATTCGGATGCTGCGGCGGTGAGAGTCGGGGTGATCCGGGACTCCAGCGCCTGACGAGAGGCCATCCACAGCACAACCCCGTCTGCGAACTGTCCGGCGATGCGCAGCATCCGGGGTGACAGTGCGGACAGCAGGAGTGGGACCGGGTGTTCGGCGCGGGCGGCGCGGCCCGCGGTGTGCGCGCTCCAGTCAGTTCCGGCGAAATTCACGTCTTCGCCGCGCAGCAGCGGGCCGATGATCCTCAGATATTCGGCGGTGTTGCGGGCCGGGTGGTCATAGGACAGGCCCAGCACATCGCGCACGATCGGCTCATGTGACGGCCCGAGGCCGAGCGTGAGCCCTGGCCGTCCCATGGCGTTGGCGGCCGCGATCACCCGGTTGCCCTGCAGCATCGGATGGCACGGATACGTCTGCAGCACAGCGGTTCCCAGCTCGATGGACTGCGTCGCGCGCCCGGCGATGGCCATCGCCACCAGAGGGTCGCCCGCGACACCACTGGCGTACCACAGGGCGGAGAACCCGTCAGCCTCGGCTTCCTGGGCCTGGGTGATCATCCGGTCAACTGACGCAGCACCGCCGGACAGTCCGATACGCATGGGTGCGGCTCCCTTTCTGGTGGCCCCGTTTATCGCATGATGTGGGCGTACTGCTCGTGTGGGTGGACGTCGAACATCGTCCGATACGACGGTGGCCGGCGACCTCCCTCGTCCACAATGCCGTACTTCCCGGCGAGTTCGGCACCGATCAGGGTACGGCCGCTGGACTCCATCAGATTCGGATCGTTGAACAACGCCCAGATCACATGGCCGGTGAGTTCAGGGGTCTCAGCGCTGTCGAGTATGTGGCCGAACTTGTCGGGCTTGGCGGCGATGATCGCCCGAACCCGTTCGGTCAGAAGCGAACCCATCCAGATCGATACCGCGGCGATATCGAACTCGCGGAAATCCACGGCCATGTCAGCGGCCATCTTGTCTACGCCGGCCTTCGGCACGCCGTAAGCCGGCCCGAAGGCGTAGTGCACCGAGCCCGAGGAAGAGGTGAATGCCACCAGACCCTTCCGCTGTGGCAGCATCAGGGGTGCGCAAAGTACCGTGGCGACATAGCTGCTGCGCAATCCGACGTCGAAGGTGTCCAACACACTCAGCGGCTCCTCCCAGAACTTGGTGCGGCCCATCATCTCGTCGCGGATTATCGCGGCATTGTTCACCAGGATGTCCACCCGGCCCTGCTCTTCGGCGATCCGGTCGAACAGTGCCTTGACCTGATCGTCGTCACTGTGGTCGACCCGTACGGCGATGCCATGCCCCCCGGCTGCGGTCACCAGCTCGGCGGTGTGGTGGATCGTGCCGGCCAGGGCCGAATCCCCCTGGTTCTCACTGCGTCCGGTGACATACACCGTGCAGCCATGACTTCCCAGCGCATGCGCGATACCCGCCCCCGCGCCGCGGCTGGCCCCGGTGACGACGGCGACTGGTCGGTCCTCGCCCATCAGGCGACGATCTCAGCCGCGGTTTTGAGCTCGGTGATCGGTCGGGCCAGCCCCTGCTCGTCGCAGATACGCTGCAGCTTGACCAACGTCTCCTCCAGGCCGGGGCCGAGGCTCCGGCCTGGAGTGAACTGTGCGGGCAGGTGCCGCATGCCTTGGATCACCCCGATGCTGTCGTAGTGCACCGTGCCTTCGGCCACGCATCGGTAGTCAGGCATCCGGTCGAGAACCGCGGTCAGCATCGACTTGAACACCGTCCTGGCCACATTCGAGCCGATGCACCGGTGTACTCCGAGCCCGAAGCTGAAGTGGCGGTTGTTTTTCCGGTCCATCACCAGGGCATCCGGATCCTCGAACAGTGACGGATCCCGATTGGCCATCGCCCAGGACAGCCACAGCCGCTCACCTTCACGCAGCGATGTGCCGTCCAGATCGATGTCCTCGGAGACGGTTCGAGCATCCCCGGGAGCGGGCGTGAAGAAACGTAAGAACTCCTCAGTGGCTCGGTCGAGCAGTACAGCACGTTCCGCACTCAACTGGGTGCGCTTATCGGTGTGCTGTGACAACCACTCCAGGGCATGCGCGGTAAGTGCGGTCGTGGTGTCGAAGCCTCCGCCGATCAGCAGATTCAGCATGCCGATCAACTCGATATCGGGCGGTGCCTCGCCGTTGATGCGCAGTTTGGCCAACGCGTCGATGATCCCGGGCCGTGGATTGTCCCGTACCTCAGAAAGATTGGTGAACAGGTCGATCCCCATCGTCAGGTACAGGTCGCGCACGCGGGCCGCGTCCGGGGAGTCCGGTGGCGTGTAGACCGAGGCGTGCGCCGGCTCGTTGTAGATCGTCCACTTGTCCAGCCGCACACCAAGCATGGCCAGGGTGAGCACCGCCGGCACCACATTGGCCAGGTCGTCGACGAAATCGATGTGCCCGGTCTCGATCCGGTCATCAATGCAGGCCCGCACGATCTCGTCGATGAACGGGGCCCAGCGCTTGACCGCGGCGGGGGACAGGTACGGGTTGAGTGCGGTGCGGTAGAAGCGGTGTTCCGGATCGTCCATCTCCAGCATGCCGCCACGAAACCCCTCTGCCTCCAACATCGTCGGAATGGAGATGCCCTTGTAGCCGCGGCGTTCGTTGTGTACATCGTGGTCGTTGGACACATGCGGGCAGCGGGCCAGCTCGAACACCTGGGGACCGCCTGCGGCCACCCAATGCCCGTCGTAGGTATCGGTCCAGGCGATGGGGCACTTCTGCTGCATCTCGTGGGTGATATCGAGGAAGCTCTCGCGATAGTCGGCACCGTGGCGGTCGAAGTGGTACCTGGCCGCTGGGTCGGTGGGGGCGTTCATTGTTCGGTCTCCGGGGTCAGGAGGTGGATGGCCTGTTCCGGGCAGGAACGAACCGCCTCGTGCACGTGCTCGTGATACTCGGTTGCGACGGCGTCGACGGCCACCTGAGCGTGGCCGTCGGTGTCATCGAGTTCGAAGATTTCCGGCGCGATCATCGCGCACAGGGTGTGGCCCTGGCACCGTGACGTGTCGACTTCTGCTTTCACCGTTGCTCCTGGATGGAATCTGGATTGGCTGAATGTGATTGGTCCGTGTCTGCCGAATCAGGTGACCGCTCCACCATTGACGCCGATGACCTGGCCTGTGATGTATCCGGCGTCTTCCGCTGCCAGGAACGAACACGCCGCCGCCACGTCCTCGGGGCGGCCCAGCGCTCCGGCCGGGATCGCCTGGTTCAGGTACTTGTCCAGCGGCAGTTTCCCGGCGGCCTGCTGCTCACGCAGCATCGGCGTTTCGATCGCAAACGGAGGCACGGTGTTGGCGGTGATGCCCTTCGACGCGTAGTCGAGTGCCACAGTTTTGGTGAGCGCGATGACACCACCCTTGGCTGCGGAATAGTGCGCCTGGCCCTGTGCACCCTTCTGGCCGGCCGCCGAGGAGATCGTGATGATCCGCCCCCACTGCGCGGGCACCATGTCTTCCAGCGCGGTCCGAATGCACAGGAACGTCCCCGTCAAGTTGACCGCCAGATAGCGATTCCACTGATCCAGGGTGATCTTGTCGAGGCGGGTGAAACCCGAGATGGCCGCGCTGGTCACCAGAATGCCGACCGGATCCAGTTGGGTGCGGACCGAGTCGAAGACCTGCGCGACGGCATCCTCGTCCGACACATCGGCGCCGAGGGCGATGGCTCGACCGCCCGCCGCCTCGATCTCGGCCGCGACCTTGCCTGCAGCTTCGGCGTTGAGATCAAGAACAGCAACATGTTTGCCGTCGGCAGCAAGTCGGATGGCGATTGACCTGCCAAGTCCCGATCCACCCCCGGTTACTACCGCTACCCGGCTCATTACCCAGTTCCTCCTGTGCGCCTCGCCACATTCCACTGTACAGATGTATAGCGGATGCCGATGTTCGACACAAGCCGCTGTACGTATGTATAGCATTGCCTCTACACTCGTGCTGACTTCGAGGAGGAGAACGGCTGTGAGCGACCTCTATTACGACCCGTGGGATGTCGACATCGATATCGACCCCTATCCGACGTACCGCCGGCTGCGGGACGAGGCCCCGGTGTACTACAACGAACGACACGACTTCTGGGGCATCAGCCGGTACGCAGATGTAGACGCGGCCCTGAAAGACACCGTCCGGCTCAGCTCGGCCAAGGGTGACATCCTCGAGGTCGTCATGACCGACCCGGTGATGCCTCCGGGAATCTTCATCAACGAGGACCCGCCGCTGCACACGATTCATCGCGCGATCGTGTCCAGAGCCTTCACGCCGAAGAAGATGCGCGCCATCGAAGACAAGATTCGAGCTTTCTGCGTGGCGTGCCTGGACCCGCTCGTCGGCGGAGGCAACTTCGACTTCGTCGAGGACCTCGGCGCCGAGCTTCCGATGCGCACGATCGGGATGCTGGCCGGTATCCCCGACTCCGAGCAGCCCGCGGTGCGTGAGCATGCCAACCAGGTGCTCCGCAATGAACCGGGTAAGCCGATGCAGATCAAGAAGGATCGCTACTTCACCGGAGAGATGTTCGGCGAGTACGTCAAATGGCGGGAGAAGAACCCGTCCGACGACCTGATCACCGAGCTGCTCAATGTCGAGTTCGAGGACGAGACCGGAACCACCCGCAAGTTGGCCAAGCAGGAACTCATCGTGTTCCTTGCGGTGGTGGCCGGCGCGGGTGTGGAGACAACCGGCCGGCTGTTCGGGTGGATGGGCAAAGTGCTGGCTGAACATCCCGATCAGCGAAAGGAACTAGCCGAGAACCATGGCCTGATTCCAACGGCGATCGAGGAGTTGCTCCGCTTCGAACCACCGGGGCCGCACGTGGCGCGCTACGTCGCCACCGACGACGTGGTGTTCCAGGGTCAGGTGGTGCCGGCGGGCAGCGCCCTGCTGATGATGCTGGCATCGGCGAACCGGGACGAGCGCCACTTCGATGAACCCGACCGGTTTGACATCCACCGAAAGCCGGGTGGTCACTTGACATTCGGTCGCGGTGCGCATTTCTGCGTCGGATCGCCGCTGGCCCGGTTGGAGGGGCGCGTCGCACTCGAAGAAGTACTCAAGCGCTGGCCAACCTGGGAGATCGACATGTCAGGCGCACGCCGATCACGCACCTCCACCGTGCGTGGCTGGGACACCATGCCGGCCATCGTCGGCTGAGGAGAAGGGAACATCGTGACACCACCAGAACGCCACGTCGTCGTCATCACCGGGGCCGCGCGCGGTCAGGGCCGCAGCCACGCGGTGGCGCTGGCCGAGGCCGGCGCGGACATCATCGCCGTAGACCGGTGCGCCGACATCGACTCCATCCCCTACCCGTTGGCCACCAAGGAGGATCTGGCCGAAACCGCCCGCCTGGTGCGGGAGGCGGGAGGCCGAATCGAGACCGCGGTCGCCGACGTGCGGAACCTGGCCGACCTGCGTGCGGCGGTGGACGCCGGGATCGCCGCCTTCGGTGAAGTCGACACCGTGGTGGCCAATGCCGGTGTGGTCGGCATCGGGCTGGGGGAGACGCTCGACGAACAGGTCTACTCCGACATTGTCGACACCAATCTGCGCGGAGTGTGGAACACCATTGCGGCTACCGCGCCGTCGATGATCCGCCGGGGCACCGGTGGTTCGATGATCCTGATCTCCTCGATGCAGGGCCTGGTTGGTCGCGGCGGCGACGGCAGCGCCGCCACTTTCGCCTACGCCGCCTCCAAGCACGGTGTGGTGGGCCTGATGCGCTCGGCTGCGTTTGCCTACGCTCAGCACAGCATTCGGGTGAATTCGGTGCATCCGACCGGGGTGGCCACGCCGATGATCTTCAATGAGCACATGGCCGAGCTCTTCGCGGCCAACCCCGAGGGCACCGGGATGGCG
Organism: Mycobacterium sp. DL440; assembly: GCF_011745145.1. Taxonomy (NCBI): domain Bacteria; kingdom Bacillati; phylum Actinomycetota; class Actinomycetes; order Mycobacteriales; family Mycobacteriaceae; genus Mycobacterium; species Mycobacterium sp. DL440. The sequence continues at coordinate 1,265,951 of NZ_CP050191.1, forward strand.
GGCAATCTGCTGCCGGTGCCCTTCGTCGAACCGCTCGATGTCACCAATGCGGTGGTGTTCCTGGCCGGTGAGAAGGCCCGCTACATCACCGGGGTGGCCCTGCCCGTCGACGCCGGTTTCGCCGTCATGTGACGCACCGACTTCCCCGCGATGCCAATCGGCGCCGGAGCCACCATCGCGGTGGCACCGGCGCCGATGTAGTTGTCAGGAGCGGTCTTCGAGGATGAAATCGGCGGCCCGCCAGGCCATCGCCATGATCGGCCCGTTGAGGTTGCCTGCCACCATGGTCGGCATCACCGAGCAGTCGACCACACGCAGGCCGTCCGCGCCGCGCACCCGCAGCCGGCTGTCCACCACCGCGTCGTCGTCGGGACCCATCGCGCAGGTGCCCACCGCGTGATATCCGCTGAATCCACCCTCAAGTGCGGCATCGACAAGCTCCTCGTCGCTGATCGCCGCCGGGCCAGGGTAGGTCTCGGCGCTGATCCGGTCCACGATGGGCTCTTGGCCGAAGATCTCCCGCATCTTGCGCAGCAGATTGGCCGTTGTCTGCCGATCCTCGTCGGTGCCGAGGTAATTGGGATCGATCAGCAATGGCGCACTCGGGTCGGATCCGGTGATCTCGCAACGACCTTCCGCGGTCGGACGCAATGCCATTCCGAGGCAGGATGCGCCAGGGGCTCGCTCGATCTTGACCGGCTCCCCGGTGTTGTAGGCCGGGATGGTCCACGGGCCGAGCATCAGCTGGGCGTCGACCCGCTCGGCCTCGGGCCGTGACTTGACGAATGCCACGATATCGAACGCCGGGGCGGCCAGCGGGCCCTTCCGGGTCGCCAGATACCGTGCCCCGGTTTTCGCCTGGGCCAGGTTGCTCGACAGCTGTCGGTTATAGCCGAGGTCGGCGTTGAGCCGGAACCGCATGGCGGCGCAACGATGTTCGCGAAGACCGCGACCCACCCTGTCCCGGTCGAGATAGACCTCGACACCGGCGGAATCCAGCACCTCCCTGGGGCCGATCCCGGACAGCTGCAGCAGTTTCGGGCTGTTGAGGCTGCCCATGGAGACGATCACCTCGCGGTTGGCCCGGATTTCGGTGCGACCGTGACGGTTTCGCGTCACCACGCCGACCGCCCGGTTGTTGTCGAACAGGATCCGATCGACCGAGGTATTGGTCACCACGGTGAGATTCGGCCGCCCCATGGCCGGCTTGAGGAATGCCCGCGAGGCGCTGACCCGGCGGCCGTTCTTGATGGTCGACGTGGTGTAGCCGATCCGCTCCTCGTCGGATTCGTTGATGTCCTGTACCTCGGTCAGGCCGGCCTTGACCCCGGCGGCCAGCATCTCCCGGCACAGCGGATCAGGATCGCGCGGAACCGAGATGTGCAGCGGCCCACCCGCTCCGCGCGTCGGTGATGACCCGAACTGATTGTCCTCGAAGGACTTGAAGATCGGCAGGATGTCGTCCCAGCCCCAGCCCGGGTTGCCCAACCGTTCCAACTCGTCGTAGTCGGCGCGGTTTCCGCGGTTGTAGACCATTCCGTTGACCGAACTCGACCCGCCGAGCAGCTTGCCGCGCATCCAGGTCTCGACATGCGAACTCGGCCCGAAGGGGATGGTCTGATACTGCCAGGTGTACTTCTCGTTCTCGAACACCAGACCTGCGCCCTTCGGGATGCTGAACATCGGGCTGCGATCGCCGCCGCCCGCCTCGATCAGCAATACCGATACCGACGGGTCGGCAGACAGCCGGTTGGCGAGTACGCAGCCGGCGGATCCGGCGCCGGCAATGATGTAGTCGTAGCTGGTCATAGCTCCCTCGATGCAACCGGAACGTTCAGTCGTAGGTCGGCGCCGGTGACTGCGGTGAAAGTCATTGGCCAGGCTGGCTTTCCGTGTTGGGCCACCCAGCACGCCCCGGTTTCCCTGATAGGTGCGGTGGCCGCCGTGAGCACCGCGTCGGCGATCGCGTCGGGCTCCATCACCGGTACCCCGATGCGCTCGACCAGCTTCCGTCTATCGCCCAGCACCCCGGTTTCGGTGATCCCGGGGCAGATGGTGTGGACCGCGATACCCTCGGGCGCCAGGTTGGGTGCTATCGACCGCATGAACCCCACCACGCCGTGCTTGCCGAGGCTGTAGACGGGGTCAGGATGCCAGGGCATCAGGCCGGCCAGTGAGGCCGTGGCCAAAATCGCCCGGTCCGGCACGCTCCCGCAGGATCGCATCGTCTTGACGGCCACAGCGGCGCCATAAACCACTCCGTCCAGGTTCACGCCGACCGACTTGCGGTACTGGTCAAGGTCCAGTGCTCCGATGTCGCCCGACCAGTGAATAGTGATGCCTGCGTTGAGGAATGCCAGATCCACGCTGCCGAGTTCGTCAACACAGCGGGAGAAGGCAGCCTCGACCTGGCCGGGATCGGACACGTCGCAGGCGAACCCCAGACCATTGAACGACTGGGCCACGGTCTCGGCCGCTTTGCCGTCGATATCGACCACACAGACCCGCATGCCTTCGGCCGCCAGCCTCAGCGCCGATGCCTTGCCGATGCCCGAGGCCCCGCCGGTGACGAGCGCTACATTTCCGACGAGCTTCATCTGATGGTTACCAGCGATTGACCGGTGCGCCGTCCATGGATAGCGGCCGCTGATACGACGCGTCGGTCTTGTCCCAAGTACCCTTGATGAACCCGGCGACAGCGCCGGACTTCAGCAACGAGGTATCGCCGTTCATCATCCATTCGATGGTGCACCGGCGCAGCGCGATCTTCCAGACCCCATCACGGCGCTCCAGGCGGTCGATGTAGCGGCCGCCCATCAACGAGACGATCTTGCCGCCCTTGGCGCGCATGGCGCCGATGACATAACTCTCGGCGTGCGCGACATCGCCGTCGATCTCACAGGTGTGGGTGGTGATGTTGTGCAGGTGGTCCTCGAAGACTGCCGTATGTGCTCCATTGGCCCATTCGCCGTACTCCGGACCGGTTTTGACGGTGGGGCCGTGCTCGTCGATGCCGTCCTCGAAGTACACGCTGCCCATGAGTTCGGCGTCGTGGCGGTCGTGGCCGCGGGATTGATTCATGATCAGGTCAATGATCGCGAACCGGTCCTCGACGTACTGCAGACGCTGACGGAGTTGATCAAGGTCATCGGCGGGCATGGGCCGTCCTTCCTCTGGGGGTGAATGCTGGATAAGTTGTACAACTGTATAGCACGGTGGTGGGGCGAGACGGCAAGTGTCAATTCGACTGCACCCCTCGGGCCGATGCAATACAGTCGTACAGCATCGGGGTTCTCGGTAGTCGGAGGAGATGGAGCTTTGATGGATGCGCTCGGGCACAACTTCCACGGAAGCTGGCGTCACCCCGACGCTCGCAACCGTGAGTTCAAGGGTTTCGACCTATGGATGGATCTGGCGAACAAGGCCGAACAGGCCAAGGTCGACGCGCTTTTCTGCACCGACGTGATGGGCGTGCAGGGGCAATGCCGCAGAGCTACGAGGAGTTCTTCGAGCATCTGGTGCCGGTGCTTCAGGACAAAGGCCTGATGCAGCGGGAATACCAGCCAGGAACCCTGCGGGAGAAGCTGTTTGGAACATCGTCGGGTGACATTTCCGAGCGGCACCCGGCGCACGGATACCGCGGAAAGTTCTGTTAGTCGGCGGTCTTCTTGGTACGACGGCGAGCCGCGGACGAACGCTTTGTTGGAGTTGTCCGCGGCTCGACGGCGTCCAGTTGATCCTCGAACGCCTTGGTCAGCTCGCCATGGGCGGTCTGGACACCGATACCCTTCTCCAGGTTCAGGAATTTCGGCAGGCTGGAGATCAGTAACTGCAACGCCGGCAGCGACAGATCGCCGACTGGCCGCGCGTCCTCACCGAATCTGGCTGTCAAAGCGTCCAATTGGACTTTCCGGGCGGACTCGGTGACAGAGGCTATCTCAGTCTGGATCGACTTGCGATGGTTGCCGAGGGCCATGAACTCGGTCATCAGCACACCGGTGGCCTCATCCCAGTTGTACTCCCACAGCGCACGCAGCGGATCGTCGGAGCGCTTGCCCAGGATCTTGTTCAGATACGCGAGATTGCGTTGGGAGTAGCGGGAGATCGCGGCCACGAAGATGTCGTCGAGGGTCGGGAAGTAGTACTGCACCAGGCTCGGCGTGACACCCGCCTTGGTGGCGAGGGCGCGGTAGGTGACGCTGGCATAGCCGTCCTCCAGCATCATCTGCTCGACGCAGTCAAGAAGCGTGTCGCGCGTTTTCGACGTTTCGGCGCCGACGCGTCGGCCAGATGCTGCCATGGACTCCTCGCTCGATCGGCTCTCGCCATTCTGACACCCGATCGCCGGATATGGCGCAACTATGCCCGTCGGGAAACGTCGTAGTCGTGCGCCGCTACGTGTGCTGCGGGCTCTGCGCCTTCTTGTACAGCGACTTGAGCAACATGTCCCGGAACGTGTGGTTGTCCAACGCCTTCAGGCCCGCACCCGCGACCGCGGGCATCCCGGCGAGCTTGTTGAAGAACCGACCGCGTCGGTACTCGCTGCCCCAGGCGGCACGCATCCGTTGCTCGTAGTTCGTGAAGTCGTCGGGTCCGCCGTTGGTCAGCGCGGCAATCGCGCATTCGCCTGCGGTCAAACCGGATTCGAGCGCCTTGGAAATGCCGGCCCCGGACACCGGCTTGCCGGCACCCAGCGAATCTCCGACGAACAACACGCCGGGACGCCACGGTGGCCACGCCGTGAAACCCATCGGCAATCGCCAGGCCCGCACGCTCTTGTTCTTCTTGAGCTCCTCGATCGCCGGCAGTTCCCATTCGGCCGGCAGGGTCCGCAGGAAGTCGCCGAGGAACTGCGTGGCGTTGATCGACTGCCAGTTCTTGTAGCTGTTCACGTAGCCCAGGCCGATGTTGAACCGGCCACCGCCCATCGGGAACACCCAGCCGTAGCCCGGCAGCTGATCGCCCTGGAACAACAGCTTGAGGTAGATCTCGAAGGCGTCGGAGTCGGGACGGTTGGCGTGCATCTCGGACCGGATCGCGATGGCCGAGTAGCCGTTGTACTCGGAGTCGATCTTCAGGGCCCGCTTGATGGGGGAGTAGGCACCGTCGGCCGCGATGACCGCATCCCCATATACCTTTTCGCCGCTCTTGAGCACCACGCCGATCACGCGTCCCTTGGCGTCGAACTCGGGCCCGGCGACCTCGGCGCCCTGGCGCACCTCGGCGCCTGCCGACTCGGCGTGCTTGAGCAACAGTGTGTCGAGTTCGGTGCGGCTCACGGTATGGCCGTGGTCGGGCATGCCGGGGCGACGCGGGAAGGACAGCTCCCACTCGCTGGGGCTGAACACGGTCACCTTGTTGACCCGATGGAACTTGGAGACCTCGTCGGCCAGGCCCATCTTCTGCAGGTAGCTCACCGCGCGAGCGGTGAGTCCATCGCCACAGGGCTTGTCGCGGGGAAACTCCGCCTTGTCCAGGACCAGCACCTTGGCGCCGGTCTGAGCGGCCTGCCACGCCGCGGCCGACCCCGATGGGCCGCCACCTGCTATGACCAGGTCGTATCGCTGCGTCATGAGCCTCGTCTCATTGATTGACTGTGGCTGCGATAGTACCCAAGCCAGGTGTCGAGGGCTGGACGGGCGAACGGCCGGGTCAAACGGCAAAACCGCGTGTCATGAGGCGGTCTGGGCAGGTCAGCACTATCAGGGCGCGTACAGTGATCGCGTGCGGCGAACGTCGAGACCACATTCCAGCGATGGCACGGGTGTCAAGGTTGATGCCCGTAGCGAGCGCTGGCGTGAGCACCGTAAGAAAGTGCGTTCGGAAATCGTCGACGCCTCGTTCCGGGCGATTGACCGGCTGGGCCCCGAGGTCAGCCTGCGTGAGATCGCCGAAGAGGCCGGTACCGCCAAGCCAAAGATCTACCGTCACTTCGCCGACAAATCGGACCTGTTCCAGGCCATCGGCGAGCGACTGCGCGACATGTTGTGGTCCGCGATCTTCCCGGTGATCAACCTGGGTGCCGACCCGGCCCGGGAAGTCATCCGACGCAGCGTCGAGCAGTACGTCAGGCTCGTCGACGAACACCCGAACGTGTTGCGGTTCCTGATCCAGGGCCGGTTCGCCGAACAGAGCGAATCGACCATGCGCGCACTCAACGAAGGCCGCGGCATCACCCTGGCGATGGCGGACATGTTCTCCAACGAACTGCGCGAGATGGAACTGGACGGGGCGGCGATCGAATTGGCCGCGTTCGCCACGTTCGGTGCGTGCGCGTCGGCCACGGACTGGTGGCTCGGCACCGAGGAGGACAGCCCGCGCCGGATGCCGGCCGAGGAGTTCGTCAACCACCTGACCACCATCATGGTCGGTTCCATCAACGGCACCTGTGAACTGCTCGGCATCTGGATCGACCCGGACCTGCCGCTGCATGAAGGTGTCCAGCGTCGCCAGCACGCCAGCTGACCGCCTCGTTGACAGCTGACTCCCACGTCCGGAGACTGGGAAATATCCGGTACCGCCGTTCCCAGAAAAGGACCTGAGCTATGACGGCTGCCCAACCCTCACCACAGGGTCAGCAACCCATCCGTACCCGCGCCCTGGTCATCGGCAGCGGGTTCTCGGGGATGGGGATGGCGATCGAACTGCAACGTCGAGGTGTCGACTTCCTCATCCTGGAGAAGGCCGACGAGTTCGGCGGGACTTGGCGGGACAACACCTACCCGGGCTGTGCCTGCGACATTCCGTCGCACATGTACTCATTCTCCTTCGAGCCGAAGGCGGACTGGAGCCACATGTGGTCCTTCCAGCCTGAGATTCAGGACTACCTGCTCGGCGTGGCCGCCAAGTACGGGCTGCGCCGCTACACCCGGTTCAACACCCACGTGGACCGCGCCCACTGGGACGAACAAGAGCTGCGCTGGCACGTGTTCAGTGACACCGGCCAGGAGTTCATCTCCCAGTTCCTGGTGTCCGGGGCCGGCGGGCTGCACATTCCGCAGATCCCGGAGGTTGAAGGACGCGAGGATTTTGCCGGCGCGGCTTTCCACTCCGCGGAGTGGGACCACAGCGTCGACCTCACAGGCAAGCGGGTCGCAGTGATCGGCACCGGTGCGAGCGCCATCCAGATCGTGCCCGAGATCGTCAAGGACGTCGCCGAGCTGCACCTCTACCAGCGCACCCCGGCCTGGGTGATGCCACGGGTGAACAACAAGTTCCCGCAATGGATTCGGCGCTTGTTCAGCTATGTGCCCGGCACCCGCGCGGCCATGCGTGCCGCCATCTACTGGATCCACGAGGGCGTCGGCTTCGCCATGACGCAGCAACCGCGGCTACTCAAGATCGGCGAGGCGATGGGCCGCTACAACATCAACCGCAGCATCAAAGACCCCGAGTTGCGCCGCAAGCTCACCCCGAGCTACCGCGCCGGATGCAAGCGAATTCTCAACTCCGACACGTACTACCGCGGGATTGCCAACCCCAAAGCCCAGGTGATCACCGAGTCGATCACCCGGATGACACCGACCGGCATCGTCACCGCCGACGGCGTCGAGCATCCGGCGGACGTGGTCGTGTGGGCCACCGGCTTCCACGTCACCGACTCCTACACCTACGTCGACATCAAGGGTGCCGGCGGCGAGGATCTGGTGGACCGCTGGAACCGCGAGGGCATGGCAGCCCACCGCGGCGTCGCGGTGTCCGGTATGCCCAACCTGTTCTTCCTGCTCGGGCCGAACACTGCACTGGGCCACAACTCGGTGGTGTTCATGATCGAATCCCAGATCCGCTACGTCGGTCAGGCGATCGCCGCCGTCGACCATGCCGGAGCGGCCGCGCTGTCGCCCAGCCCTCGCGCGCAGGCGGAGTTCAACGCCGAGCTGCAGCGCGATCTGGCCGACACGGTGTTCAACACCGGTGGTTGCCGGAGCTGGTACATGGACGCCCACGGCGTCAACCGGACCCTGTGGAGCGGCATGACCTGGCAGTACTGGCTGGCAACGCGCAAGCTGGACGTGAAAGAGTTCGACTTCATCGATGAGGCGCGCGACACGAAGACACAAGGTGTTGCGGTCACCGCGGGTAGCTGACCCCAGGGGTAGTGTCGTGGGTACTGTCCGGCAAACAAAACAACCTGGTGAAGTGGGGTTCTGGTGAGCGAAGGCATGAAGCTGATCGACCGTGTCTCAGCGATCAACTGGAACCGGCTCCAGGATGAGAAGGACGCCGAAGTCTGGGATCGGCTCACCGGCAATTTCTGGTTGCCGGAGAAGGTGCCGGTGTCCAACGACATCCCGTCGTGGGGAACGTTGACCGCGCACGAGAAGCAGCTGACCATGCGGGTGTTCACCGGCCTGACGCTGCTGGACACCATCCAGGGCACGGTCGGTGCAGTCAGCCTGATCCCCGATGCGCTCACCCCGCACGAGGAAGCCGTCTACACCAACATCGCCTTCATGGAGTCGGTGCACGCGCGCAGCTACTCCAACATCTTCTCCACGCTGTGCTCGACAGCCGAAATCGATGACGCGTTCCGCTGGTCGGAGGAGAACCCGAACCTGCAGCGCAAGGCCGAGATCGTCATGCAGTACTACAAGGGTGACGAGCCGCTCAAGCGCAAGGTGGCCTCCACACTGCTGGAGAGCTTCCTGTTCTACTCGGGCTTCTATCTGCCGATGTACTGGTCCAGCCGGGCCAAGCTGACCAACACCGCCGACATGATCCGGCTGATCATCCGCGACGAGGCCGTGCACGGTTACTACATCGGCTACAAATACCAGCGCGGCCTGGCCCTCCTCGACGAGGAAAGGCGTACGGAGCTCAAGGATTACACCTACGAGCTGCTGTTCGAGCTCTACGACAACGAGGTCGAATACACCCAAGATCTCTACGACGAGGTCGGGCTCACCGAAGACGTCAAGAAGTTCCTGCGCTACAACGCCAACAAGGCATTGATGAACCTCGGCTACGAGGCGCTGTTCCCCAAGGACGAGACCGACGTGAACCCGGCGATCCTGTCCGCGCTGTCACCGAACGCCGACGAGAACCATGACTTCTTCTCGGGCTCGGGTTCCTCGTACGTGATCGGTAAGGCCGTCAACACCGAAGACGAAGACTGGGACTTCTAGCTAGTTGGCGTACGGGTTGCGCCCCTCGCCGGTATTGAGCAGCAGTGGGTTGTTCACATCGAGGACGTGGCTGCCGCCCGGGCTGAGGACGAACCCGGCTCCGTCAAAGGAGTTGTTGCACATCGTCACTGTGCCGTCGGTCCCACACGTCACATTGCGGAAGCTGATGCGAGTCCCGGGCAGCAGCCGGTTGGGCAGCCCGTCGAACACGAACAACGGACGGTTGTCGCTGACAAACGTCGGCGGCCCCTGCTGTGCGCCGGTCACCGCGTTGGCCCCATCTGGTGCTGCGGGCAGCGGACCGCTGCAGCCGTATTTGCCTGATCCGCGGCCGATCGCGCACGCGATATCGCCCGGCACCGCGAATGCGTAGTACTCGCCGTTCTGCATCGCGAAGTCCGACGGCTTCACCGGGGTGAGCGCGTTGAGATTGAGCGGCGGCGGGGGCGGAGGTGGCGGCGGGTCCGCTGCCGCCACGCCCGGGAAACCAAGGCCGGCGCCGACCGCCGCGCTCACCAGGGTCGCCAGCATCAACCTTCTCATCACGCCACTGTAGAGCGTCACTACCTGGCACGCGGCGGTGCCCAAGCGTACAGTGCCGCCCGGTCACCGCCGCGTATTCGGTCTCCCGCTCAGCGTCTTTCCAGCGAGCTGACAGCCGGCGCTGATATCAAAAGAACCGATGCACCAGCTCATTGCGCAGATCTCGCTGATCCACGGCTGGTTCCCGGTAGTCGTCCAGCTGATCGCTGCGCTGCTGCTGGGCGCCGCCGTGGGCTGGCGTTCGTCACGCTGGCGCGCCCGGTTGTTGCCGGCACTGGTGGTCGGGGCGGCCGCGTTGGCAGGTGTGGCGTACTGGTACATCGACTCGATCGGGGTGGCCGGAAACGCCGGCCCGCCCGAGTTGTGGCTCTGGATCGCGTTGACCGCCTTGGCGTTCGGCGTCGCCATCGTCGGTTGGGTGAGTGCGCGATGGTGGCGACGCGCCGCCTCGGTAGCCGCGATCGGGGTGTGCGGGCTGGCCTGCGCACTGACGCTCAACATCTGGGTCGGGTACTTCCCGACGGTGGACGGCATGTGGAAGCAGCTCACCTCGAGTCCGCTACCGGGGCAGACGGACCGGTTGACCGTGACGAAGATGCAACTGGCGCACTTCCGGCCCACGAGTGGGGTGCTGGTCCCGGTGACCATCGACTCGCAGGCTTCCGGGTTCGGCCACCGCGGTGAACTCGTCTACCTTCCGCCGGTGTGGTTCGCCAGCACCCCGCCACCGAAACTCCCGACAATCATGATGATCGGTTCGCAACTGAACACCCCGGCCGACTGGCTGCGCGCAGGCAACGTGCTGGGCATCCTCGACGGGTTCGCGGCTGCGCACGGCGGCAACGCTCCCGTGTTCGTGTTCGTCGATGCCACCGGTTCATTCGCCAACGACACCGAGTGCGTCAACGGAACCCGGGGCAACGCCGCCGACCACCTGACCAAGGATGTCGTCCCGTACCTGATCTCGAACTTCGGGGTGCGCGCTGATCGTGACGGTTGGGGGATTGCGGGCTGGTCGATGGGCGGCACCTGTGCGGTGGACCTCACGCTGATGCATCCCGGCATGTTCCGGTCGTTCATCGACATCGCCGGCGACCTGCGTCCGAACGCGGGGGACAAGACGCAGACGATCAACCGTCTGTTCGGCGGGGATGCCGACGCCTGGGCGGCCTACGATCCGGTCACAATCATGCGTCGGCACGGACCGTACTCCGATGTGACGGCGTGGTTCGAGGTGCCGCACCACGGCGGGGTGACGCATGACCCCACGGCCAACCCAGAGGCCCAGGACGTCGCCGCGACCACGCTGTGCGAGGCGGCGCGCGCCGAAGCGATCACGTGCTCGGTGCAGACCGCGCCTGGCCGCCATGACTGGGCGTTCGCCACCAACGCCCTCGGTGCCGCTCTGCCGTGGCTGGCCGGGCAGCTCAACACCCCCGGCGTGGAAAAGGCCCAACTACCGGCGTCGACGTTGGAGAAGCAGCCCTCGTCGGTCCAGGCCGCGCCGCGCTGACCGGCGAACCTACCGGCCCCGCGCGGGCTGGGCAGCGGTCGACGCCGACGAGGACGGCAGTGTGGACGGGCGCTCGATGATCGTCGAATTCGGCCCGCCCACACGGTAACTGGCTCCGCGGTGCTCAGCGGCCAGGCGATCGCCGTGCCCCAGCAGCTTGTTGCGCAAACTGCCCGGTGCGTACGCCGACTGGTAGGCGCCGCGCTCGGTGAGCACCGGAACGACGTGGTCGATGAACTCGGCGAACGAGCCCGGCGTGATCGCATACGCCAGGTTGAAGCCGTCGACGTCGGTCTCCTCGACCCACTCCTGCAGGGTGTCGGCGACGTGCACACCGGACCCGACGATGCGCGGCCCCATGCCGCCGATCTCACCCCACTCCGCGATATCGCGCACGTTCCACTCACCACCCTGGTCCGAGGCGGACTGAAAGGCCTTGACCGCGGACAGGATTGCATTGGAATCGACGTTGCCGATCGGCTCGTCGAGGCCGTACCGGGCCAGGTCCACGCCCATCCACCCGGACATGAACACCAGGGCGCCCTCGGGATCGCCGTACGCCAGGTATTCGACATGTCTGGCGTGGGCTTCTTCGTCGGTCTCCCCGGTGATGACGGTGGTGAGATTGAAGATCTTGGCCGAGTAGGGATCCCGGCCGGCCAACTCGAGCTCGGCGCGGATCGTGGAAACCGTCTCGCGTAGAAGGGCTTTGGTGGGTGCGGCGGTGAAGATGGCCTCGGCGTTCTCGGCGGCGAAACGAACTCCGCGTGGCGAGGAGCCGGCCTGGTAGATGACCGGCGTGCGCTGCAGTGACGGCTCGGCCAGATGCACCCCCGGAACACTGAAATGTTTTCCGGCATGGCCGATGTGGTGCACCTTGGCAGGATCGGTGAAGACACCGCGTTCGGCATCGCGCACCACCGCGTCGTCCTCCCAGGAGCCCTCCCACAACTTGTAGAGCACCTCGAGGTACTCGTCGGCGTGGTCGTAGCGCGCGTCGTGCGCCGGCTGGTCGGTCTGGCCCATGTTGCGCGCCGCAGCAGGAAGATATCCGGTGACGACGTTCCAGCCGACCCGACCGTTGGTCAGATGGTCCAGTGTCGACATCCGCCGGGCGAAGGGATAGGGATGTTCGAATCCGGTCCCGGTGGTGATGCCGAAGCCCAGGTTCTCGGTCACGAGCGCCATCGCCGACACCAGCAGCATCGGGTCGCCCACCGGGATCTGCGCGGCCTGACGGATCGCCGCTTCATCACTGGCGCCGTACACGTCGTAGGTCCCCAGCACATCGGCGATGAACAGGCCGTCAAAACGCCCGCGTTCCAACAACTTCGCCAGTTCGGTCCAGTAGGTGATGTCCTTGTAGCGCCAGGACTGGTCCTCGGGATGGCGCCAGAGTCCGGGGGACTGATGGGCGACGCAGTTCATGTCGAAGGCGTTGAAGCGGATCACGCGAGTCACTGCGCCGAGAGTGCCCGGACGCCGGGAGGCGGTCACCGGTTGCGCTCAGCGGGATTGTTTTTGGTGGTGAATCACCAATGAATGCCCAACCAACTGTCGGCGCGTCCAGTGGTGGGTCGGCCGGGCAGCCGCGAAACTTACTGGGTGTCAACCAAGTCGTTGCTGATCTCGGTCCTGAACTGGCTGCGGGCCGGCTATCCGGAAGGGGTTCCGGGCACCGATCGGGTGCCGCTGCTCGCACTGTTGCGGGCCACCCCACTCACCGAGGAGCAGGTGGCCGAGGTGGTGCGCATCATCGCCGAGGCCTCAGCGCCCGCCGACGTTGATGATCCCATCGAGCGCGACGACATCGCGGAGTTCATCGCCGAAGTCACCGACCACGACGCCGGCCCGGAGAACATCGCGCGGGTGGCGGCAAAGCTGGCCGCTGCGGGCTGGCCATTGGCCGGCGTCGAACTCCAGTCCGACGCCGGCCGTGGCTCAGATGGCCAATAAGGCGTTGACGTGGGTTCCGATTAGCCGCGCAGCGAGGCGGTATCGATCACGAAGCGGTACCGCACGTCACTGGCGAGCACGCGCTCGTAGGCCTCGTTGATGTAGTCCGGCTGGATGACCTCGATCTCCGGGGTCACGTTGTGCTCGGCGCAGAAGTCGAGCATCTCCTGGGTCTCCGGGATGCCGCCGATCATCGAACCGGACAGGCTGCGCCGCATACCTGCCAGCGGGAACGGCGGAACCTCCATCGCATGCTCGGGCATGCCCAGCTCCACCAGGGTGCCGTCGACTTTGAGCAGGCTCAGGTAGGCGCCGAGGTCGAGGTTGGCCGACACGGTGTTGAGGATCAGGTCGAACTTGCCGGCCAGCTTGCCGAAGGTGTCCGGGTCGCTGGTGGCGTAGTACTCGTCGGCGCCCAGGCGCAGGCCGTCTTCCATCTTCTTCAGCGACTGCGACAGCACGGTGACGTGCGCACCCATCGCGTGCGCGAGCTTGACGCCCATGTGGCCCAGACCGCCCAGGCCGATCACGGCGATGTTCTTGCCCGGCCCGGCGTCCCAGTGCCGCAGCGGCGAGAACAGCGTGACGCCGGCGCACAGCAGGGGAGCGGCCTTGTCCAGCGGGATGCTGTCGGGGATGCGCAGCACGTAGTTCTCGTCGACGACGATCGCGCCGCTGTAGCCGCCGTAGGTCGGCGTGCCGTCGCGCTCGGTCGAGTTGTAGGTGCCGATCATGCCGCTGCCGGTGCAGTACTGCTCAAGACCGGCCTTGCAGTTGTCGCATTCCCGACACGAGTCGACGAAACAACCGACGCCGACATGGTCGCCGACCTTGTACTTGGTCACCTCCGCGCCCACCTCGGTGACGACACCGGCGATCTCATGGCCGGCGACCACGGGGTAGTTCGGGGTGCCCCACTCGGCCTTCACGGTGTGGATGTCGGAATGGCAGATGCCGGCGAAATGGATGTCGAAGGCCACGTCGTGCGGCCCGACCTCGCGGCGGGTGATGGTGGTCTTGGCCAGCGGTTCGGTCGCCGAGTTGGCGGCATAGGCGTAAACAGTGCTCATCAAAGCCCTCTTTGCTCGTCGTCTTACGTGTCCCGGAAAAGATTAGTCCGGTTAACTGATCACCGCCTGTGACGGCAGTCCGCAGCGTGCAACGACGCAGGCGGCACCGGTAATCCCGCTACCGCCTGTGACATATCTCCCGGATCGAGGCCGGGATGCGGTCAGAGCCCGGGTGCGCGGAAGGACGCGTTGAACGACACGCGCTCGCAGCGAACCAGGCCCGCCAGGGTGTAGGGATCGCGGGCGATCACGTCCTCGACTTCGTCCTCGCGGAGGTCTCCGGTGATGAGCACCGCACCGGTCGCCGATTCCAGACGCCCGGCCAGCAGGATGCGGCCCGCGGCCACTTCCTCCTTGAGCCAGGCGACATGGGCCGGGCGGGTCTGATCGACGATGTCGAGGGGCTTGAGGTAAGTCGTGGTGAGGACGTGGAACACGTTCGTGAGATTAGTTGATGGGCGCGTTGACCCAGCGCAGATCATCGAGGATGCCGCGGGCGGCCACGATGTTCTGGCCCGCCTGCCAGACCTCGTTGTTCACCACGAACACCCGGTTGTCCTTGGCCGCCGACAGCGCCCGCCAGGCCGGGCTCTGGAGGATCTTGGGCGCGTTGTCCCGGGCTGCTGCGGACGTGAACGAGACGTAGACGATGTCTGCGTCCGCGCTGCGGTAGTCGGCGTCGGCGGTGCCGAGCTCTTCGTAGGGCTTGTCGGTAAACCGTTGCGCGGCAGGGCGATCCAATCCCACCGCAGCGAGCACACTGCCCGGGAAAGTGTCGGCCCCGTACACCCGGACGGTGTTCTCGGTCAGCTGAACCACTGAGGCCTGGAAGTGCGGGGCGTCGTTCTTCGCGCCGGTGTCGCGGGCGGCGTCGTCGAACTTCGTGATCAGGTCCGCTGCGGCGTCCTTGCGGCCCGTCGCCTCACCCACCGCACGCAACGTGTCACGCCAGGCGGCGCCGGGCGCACCGGTGAACACCGTCGGGGCGATCGCCGACAGTGCGCCGAAGGACGCAGGAGTCAGCGCCGCCGAACCCAGGATCAACTCCGGGTCGGCAGCCTTGACGGCATCCAGGTCCGGCGCGCTCCGACTGCCGGCCGGAGCCACCCCGTGCACGACGGCGCCCAGATAGGAGGACACCTCGGACGAGCCTTCGGGAAGCGCGGCCGCGACGATCCGGGACTGCAGGCCCAGCGCGCACAACGCGTCCAGCTGGTCGCCGGACAGTGCAACGATGCGCTGTGGGTCGCCGCGCACCTCGGTGGACTCGGGAATATCGGCGCCGTCGGGGCGCGCGTTGCGGACCTCCCGCGCCGATTGATCGGCGGCCGCGGGCTCGGCCGCGCAGGACTCGTCGGGCTTGCGATCATTACCCAACACGCCGGAATCGGCGATCTTGGTGACGCTGGTCGAGATCGAAGTCTGTGACTGCGGCGTCTGCTCCGCCGAACTGCATCCACTGGCGAGTGTCGCGGCCGCGGCGATCACCGCGACTGCGGCGCGGGGTCGGTTGATCAGCACCGGGCGACCGTAACATTCATGGCTTTGCCGCTGGTCAGGACCTCGCCATCGAAAGTTGCGACTCCGGGGCGCGACTCAGTACGACGGTTTGTAGGACCCAGGGGCGCACAAGCCGTCGGGAGCGTTAGGATTCAGGTCGATATGCGGGATTTCCCGAACGAATTTTTGGAGGATCTCTTGGTAGCCGAAGCGCCCCCAATCGGAGAAGTCGAGGCACGTCGTCCTTTTCCGGAACGGATGGGCCCCAAGGGCAATCTGATCTACAAGCTCATCACGACGACCGATCACAAGCTGATCGGCATCATGTACTGCGTCGCCTGCTTCGCCTTCTTCTTCATCGGCGGTCTGATGGCGCTGCTCATGCGTACCGAATTGGCGATGCCCGGGTTGCAGTTCCTGAGCAATGAGCAGTTCAACCAGCTGTTCACCATGCACGGCACGGTGATGCTGCTGTTCTATGCCACCCCGATCGTGTTCGGGTTCGCCAACCTGGTGCTGCCGCTGCAGATCGGCGCGCCCGACGTGGCATTCCCGCGGCTGAACGCCCTGTCGTTCTGGCTGTTCCTGTTCGGTGCGCTGATCGCGATGGGCGGCTTCATCACCCCCGGCGGTGCCGCGGACTTCGGATGGACGGCCTACTCACCGCTGACCGACGCCATCCACTCCCCGGGCGCCGGTGGTGACCTGTGGATCCTGGGTCTGGCCGTCGGTGGTCTGGGCACCATCCTCGGTGGCGTCAACATGATCACCACCATCGTGTGCATGCGTGCGCCGGGCATGACCATGTTCCGGATGCCGATCTTCACCTGGAACATCCTGGTGACGTCGATCCTGGTGCTGTTGGCCTTCCCGATCCTGACCGCCGCGCTGTTCGGCCTCGCCGCCGACCGCCACCTGGGCGCCCACATCTACGACCCCGCCAACGGCGGCGTCCTGTTGTGGCAGCACCTGTTCTGGTTCTTCGGTCACCCCGAGGTGTACATCATCGCGCTGCCGTTCTTCGGCATCGTGTCCGAGATCTTCCCGGTGTTCAGCCGCAAACCGATCTTCGGTTACACCACGCTGATCTACGCCACCATCAGCATCGCGGCCCTGTCGGTCGCCGTGTGGGCGCACCACATGTACGCCACCGGCGCCGTCCTGCTGCCGTTCTTCTCCTTCATGACGTTCCTGATCGCTGTCCCGACCGGCATCAAGTTCTTCAACTGGATCGGCACGATGTGGAAGGGCCAGCTGACATTCGAGACGCCGATGCTGTTCTCGGTCGGCTTCCTGATCACCTTCCTGCTCGGTGGCCTGTCCGGCGTGCTGCTGGCCAGCCCGCCGATCGACTTCCACGTCACCGACAGCTACTTCGTCATCGCGCACTTCCACTACGTGCTCTTCGGCACCATCGTGTTCGCCACCTACGCGGGCATCTACTTCTGGTTCCCGAAGATGACCGGACGTCTGCTCGACGAACGCCTGGGCAAGCTGCATTTCTGGCTGACCTTCATCGGCTTCCACACCACCTTCCTGGTGCAGCACTGGGTCGGTGACGAGGGCATGCCGCGTCGCTACGCCGACTACCTGCCGTCGGACGGCTTCACCACGCTCAACGTGATCTCCACGATCGGTGCCTTCATCCTGGGCATCTCGACGTTGCCGTTCGTGTGGAACGTGTTCAAGAGCTGGCGCTACGGCGAGCCGGTGATGGTCGACGACCCCTGGGGTTACGGCAACTCGCTGGAGTGGGCGACCTCTTGCCCGCCGCCGCGGCACAACTTCACCGAGCTGCCCCGGATCCGTTCGGAGCGTCCGGCGTTCGAGCTGCACTACCCGCACATGGTCGAGCGGATGCGCGCCGAGGCCCACGTGGGCCGCACGCATCACCCAGAGCTCGAGTCTGCGGACAGCTCCAGCTGACGGGTGGCAGCAACCGGGGGTGAGCACGTCGAAGGTGTTTCGATGACTGGTGCTCCACGAGAGCGCTCGTCGGTTCTGATCACCGTCACCGGGGTCGATCAGCCCGGTGTCACCTCGGCACTGTTCGAGGTGCTCGCCCGCCATCAAGTGGAACTGCGCAACGTCGAACAGGTCGTGGTCCGCGGCCGGCTCACCCTGGGTGTGCTGGTCGCGGCACCCATCGAAACGGCTGCCGACGCCCTGCGCAGTGACGTCGAGACAGCGATTCACCGACTCGGCCTGGACGTGACGATCGAGCGCAGCCACGACATGCCCGTCATGCGCGAGCCCTCGACGCACACGATCGTGGTGCTGGGCCGTCCGATCACCGCCGAGGCGTTCAGCGTGGTGGCCCGCGCGGTGGCGGGCTTGGGCGTCAACATCGACACGATCCGCGGGGTGTCCGACTACCCGGTGACCGGCCTGGAACTGCGGGTGTCGGTGCCGCCAGGCGCCGCCTACGGTCAACTGCAGTCGGCGTTGGCCCAGGTGGCGGCGGATGAAGGCGTCGACATCGCGCTCGAGGATTACAGCCTGGCCCGTCGGGCCAAACGCCTCATCGTCTTCGACGTCGATTCCACTCTGATCCAGGGTGAGGTCATCGAGATGCTGGCCGCCCGGGCCGGCATGGAAGCCCAGGTGGCCGCCGTCACCGAAGCCGCGATGCGCGGCGAGCTGGATTTCGCCGAATCCCTGCACCGCCGGGTGGCGACCCTGGCGGGCCTGCCCGCTTCGGTGCTCGACGATGTCGCCGAACAAGTCGAGCTGACGCCCGGCGCCCGGACCACCATCCGGACCCTGCGGCGGCTCGGCTTTCACTGCGGCGTGGTGTCAGGCGGCTTCCGTCAGGTCATCGAGCCGCTCGCCCACGAACTCATGCTGGACTACGTGGCCGCCAACGAACTGGAGGTCATCGACGGCAAGCTGACCGGGCGCGTCATCGGCCAGATCATCGACCGCCCAGGAAAAGCCAAGGCGCTGAGAGATTTCGCCCAGCAGGTCGGCGTGCCCATGGAACAGACCGTGGCCGTCGGCGACGGGGCCAACGACATCGACATGCTGGCGGCCGCCGGACTCGGCGTCGCCTTCAACGCCAAGCCCGCGTTGCGTGAGGTCGCGGACGCCTCGTTGAGCCATCCGTACTTGGACACCGTGCTGTTCATCCTCGGCGTCACCCGCGGCGAGATCGAGGCCGCAGACGCCCTGGACGGCGTGTTGCGTCGCGTCGAGATCCCGGAGGACTGACGCCGCGCCGGGTCACCCCTGAAGTAGGGTAGGGGCATGGCGAACCTGAAGCACACGGTCGTGGTTGGCGTGTTCGCCGTTGCGGCAGTTCTGGGACAGTTGGCGGTCGCGGCCCCGGCCGAGGCCAAGCGATGCCCGTCGGGAACGGTGCAGACGAAGTTCGACGGCGTATGCGTGGCCGGTTCGTCCGGCGGCGGGATGGGCGCCGTGGCACCGCCGGTGATGGCGCCCAGCGCCGGGGGAACCAACATCACGAACAAGCCGGGCCAATTGCCGACGGTGAATGGGATTCCGTGCACCATCGAGCATTACAGCACCTGCTACGCAATGTCGCAGCAGCCGTAGCATCTGCGCGGGCTCAGACCACCAACGTCTGCGGTTGCGCGCTGAGCGTGCCGGTGATGCTGTGCCAGGCCCGCGACAACAGTTGCACCGCCTCTTCCAATTCCGGCTCCGGCAGCGCATAAGGCAGCCGGATGAACCGCTCCAGCGTGCCGTCCACCCCGAACCGCGGCCCGGCGGGCACATCCAGACCCAGGCGCATCGCGGCGGCCGACAATGCGGTGCTCATCGGCGTGGGTAGCTTCACCCACAGCGACATTCCGCCGCGGCCGTGCCCGGGCTGCCAATCCGGAAGTTCCCGGGCCAGCAGCGCCACGAGGAACTCCCTACGGGCGCGGATGATCTCGCGCCGTTCCGGCAGCACCTCCGCGCGCATCGCGAGCAACCGCGCCGCCGCGAGTTGTTCGAGGATCGGGGTGCCGAGGTCCACCGAGGATCGGATCGCGGCGATGGTGGCCAGCGTGCCGCGCTCGGCGCGAATCCAGCCGACGCGCAGACCACCCCAGAACGATTTCGACATCGAGCCGATGGTCAGCACCAGATCGTTGCGGGGCACCGAGGCCGCCAGCGGTTCGGGCGGCGCCTCGTCGATCCACATGTCGGCGATCGATTCGTCGACGATGGTGCGGGTGCGCGTATCGGAAATGATCTGCCCCAACCGCTTTCGCTCTGCGATGGGCATGGTGAACCCGGTCGGGTTGTGGCTGTCGGGAACCAGGTAGGCCAGACTCGGGGCGAGCTGCCGCAGCGCGGCCTGCACGGCGTCGAGCTCCCAGCCGTCGTCGGTGAGTGCGACCGGGACCGCCCGCGCTCCCGCGGTCGAGATCGCCGACAGAGCACCGTGATAGGTGGGCTGCTCGACGAGGACCCGGTCGCCCGGCTGGGTGTGGCTGGCCAGGATCAGTCCGATGGCGTGCTGGGCGCCGGTGGTCACCATGATCTGGCTCGGATCGGTGGGTAGACCTCTGGAGCAATATCTTTCGGCGATGGCCGCACGCAGCGGGCCGACTCCCATCAGTTCGTGACCGGGCTCGCGCAGGTACGGCGCGATATCGCGGGCCCCTTCGGCGAACGCTTCCAGTACGGCGGTGCCGGGTGCGGACAGAGCGGCGGCGGCCAGGCTGACCCTCGGCGTGGTGGTCTCGGGCTGAATGTGGCCGGCGGCCGGCAGGGCGGTGATGCTGCGGGCCCCGCGGCGCGCGTGCAGGTACCCGTCGTCGCGCAGCTGGGCGAAGGCCGCGGTGACCGTGGTGCGCGACACCCGCAGGGACTCCGCCAGGGCCCGTTCGCTGGGAATTCGTGACCCGACCGGAACACGGCCGTCCACGATGAGCAGCCGGATGGCATCGGCCAGGCCCAGGTAGGCGGGGCCACTTTGACTCGAGGTACGCCAGTTGCCCAATTCGCGCGCCAACAGGTCCACATCGAGAGCTCTGGTGGCCATATCCGCAGACATAATGAGGCCAGTATGGGCCAACTGGATATTGATGCGCAATCCAGATGGCCGCAATCATGGATGCATGGCCCGGAACTGGATTTCTCGATTGGCGGAGAATCTCCGCCGCGTGTACGACACCAACAGCTACGGCGACCACGATGTGGACGCCCGCCGGGTGCGCAGCGAGCTCGACGCGATCCGCGTGCGATTCCCTGACCACGCATGAGGGCCGCATTCCAACGCGGAGCGCTGCTCCTGGTCGGCCTGTGCGGTTACGGCGTGTCGATGGCGATGATGGTGCGCGCCGGGCTCGGACTCGATCCATGGGACGTCTTCCATCAGGGCCTCACCCGGCACACATCGCTGTCCCTCGGGATGGCCTCGGCCGCCATCGGCGTCGTCGTCCTCCTGGCCTGGATCCCGCTGCGCAACCGGCCCGGAATTGGGACCGTCGCCAACGTCATCGTCATTGCTGTCACCGTCGATGCGACGCTGGCCGTCCTTCCGGCGCCGTCAGCATTGCCGGTGCGCATCGCGATGTTGATCGGTGCCGTGGTGCTCAACGCCATCAGCACCGTGCTCTACATCGGCGCCGGCCTGGGCCCGGGTCCTCGCGACGGCCTCATGACCGGACTCGTGGCCCGGACCGGGCTGTCGGTGCGCCTGGTGCGCACCGGGATTGAGGCGACGGTGCTGGCCGTGGGCTGGCTACTGGGCGGCACCGTCGGCATCGGCACCGTCGTCTACGCCGTCGGGATCGGGCCGTTGGTGCAGCTGTTCCTGCGACTGACCCCACGATCCTTGTTGTTCCACGATTTCAGCGGCGGGCGTGCCCGAGCGGACCGGGACCCGATCACTACGATGGGCGAGTGGCCTCAGGGGAACGCACCGACTCGACAATCAGCGATGACGGAGACGGAACCGACCCCGACCTGTTGATCGACTTCGCGCGCGTGACCCTGCGCCGCGGCGGCAACACTCTGGTCGGGCCGATCACCTGGGCCGTCGAGCTCGACGAACGCTGGGTGGTCATCGGTCCGAACGGCGCAGGCAAGACCTCGCTGCTGCGGATCGCGGCGGCCACCGAACATCCCTCGTCGGGCACCGCCTACGTGCTCGGTGAACGGCTGGGCCGCACCGACATGTCTGAGTTGCGGGCTCGCGTCGGACTCAGTAGCTCAGCGCTGTCGCAGCGGATTCCCGACGACGAGGTGGTGCGCGATCTGGTGGTATCGGCCGGCTATGCCGTGCTGGGCCGCTGGCGCGAGGACTACGAGGATGTCGACTACGCCCAGGCCGTCGACATGCTGGAGAGCGTGGGTGCCGAACACCTCGCCGAACGCACCTACGGGACGCTGTCGGAAGGCGAACGCAAACGGGTCCTGATCGCCCGCTCGCTGATGACCGACCCCGAGCTCCTTCTGCTCGACGAGCCCGCGGCCGGACTCGACCTCGGCGGGCGTGAAGAGCTGGTGGCGCGATTGACGGATCTGGCTGCCGACCCCGATGCGCCGGCCATGGTGCTGGTCACCCATCATGTCGAGGAGATTCCGGTGGGATTCAGCCACGCGCTGATCCTGTCGGAAGGCCATGCGGTTGCGTCGGGTCTGCTGACCGAGGTGTTGACTGCTGAGAACCTGTCCAAGGCGTTCGGCCAGTCGATCGCCCTGGATGTGATCGACGGGCGCTACTTCGCCCGCCGAACCAGGAGCCGTGCGGCTCATAGGAGGCGTGAATGACCAGCACCAGCACCGACGAGCGCTTGCGCGAGGAGCCGGCATGACCGACCCCCTGGTGCCGCGGCCGGCGGCCACAGTGATGTTGGTCCGGGACGCCGCCGAAGCGATCGAAGTCTTCATGATGCGCAGGCACGCGGCGATGGAGTTCGTCGCCGGGGTGATGGTGTTCCCCGGCGGCGGAGTCGACGACCGCGACCGCAACGCCGATATCGCCTGGTTCGGTCCCGGACCGGATTGGTGGGCCCAGCGCCTCGGGGTGGACACCGGGCTTGCCGAGGCGCTCGTGTGCGCCGCGGCCCGGGAGACCTTCGAGGAATCCGGGGTCCTGTTCGCCGGTTCCCCCAGCGGAACGGGCAATCCGGGCATCGTGTCCGACGCGTCCGTCTACGGCGAAGCACGTGCCGCCCTGGCCAACCACTCGTTGTCGTTCGCCGACTTCCTGCGCGACGAGAAGCTCGTGCTGCGTGCCGACCTGCTGCGGCCGTGGGACAACTGGATCACTCCCAAAGAGGAACGCACCCGTCGCTACGACACTTTCTTCTTCGTGGGCGCGCTGCCCGAGGGACAGCGGGCCGACGGTGAGAACACCGAAACCGACCGTGCGTTCTGGAGCACCCCGCAGGCCGGCCTCGACGACTTCGAACAGGGCAATTCGTTCCTGCTGCCGCCGACCTGGACCCAGCTCAATTCCCTCAGCGGTCGCTCGGTCGCCGACGTACTGGCGACCGAGCGCAAGATCGTCGCCACCGAACCCAACCTCTCCCTGGGTGAAGGGAGCTGGCAGATCGAGTTCTTCGACAGCGGCCGGTACAACGCGGCCAGGAACCATCGGGCGCCCCTGGATAGAGGTCCAGCGGCCGGGGAATCTACCCAATGAGCGAGTTCGTCAGCGTGATTACCGGGGTGACGCCGGAGCAGGACGGCGTCGGCACTCTGATGCTGTCGAGGCCACCGACCAACGCGCTGACTCGACAGATATACCGCGAGATCGTCGCGGCCGCCCATGAGCTGGGTGAACGCACCGACATCTCCGTGGTGATCCTGTTCGGTGGACACGAGATCTTCTGCGCCGGCGACGACGTACCCGAGCTGCGCACGCTGAACACCGCCGAGGCCGCGGCCGCGGACACGGCACTGCGCCAGTGCGTCGAGGCGGTGGCAGCCATCCCCAAACCCACCGTCGCCGCGATCACCGGCTACGCACTGGGCAGCGGAATGACCCTGGCGATGGCCGCCGATTGGCGGGTGAGCGGCGACAACGTCAAGTTCGGAGCGACCGAGATCCTGGCCGGCCTGGTTCCTCGCGCCGGCGGCGGTGCGCTGTTGGCCCAGACGATCGGCGCCAGCAAGGCCAAGGAACTGGTGTTCAGCGGACGG
Source organism: Mycobacterium sp. DL440 (assembly GCF_011745145.1). NCBI lineage: Bacteria > Bacillati > Actinomycetota > Actinomycetes > Mycobacteriales > Mycobacteriaceae > Mycobacterium > Mycobacterium sp. DL440. Next base: position 1,289,764 of record NZ_CP050191.1, read on the forward strand.
TTCGTCGGCGCCGAGGAAGCCCTGGAGCTCGGTCTGATCGACCAGATGGTGGCACCCGACCACGTCTACGACGAGGCGCTGGCCTGGGCACGGCGATTCGTCGACCATCCCGTGGAGGTGTTGGCCGCGGCGAAGGCTGCCGTCGACGGAGCGGTGGACCGGCCCTGACGCCGACCTGACCCGGCCCGTTAGGCTGCCCTGCATGACTGACATCAAGGATTCCGGCACCGACGCAGATATTGCCGGCATGCCGACTCCTAACCCGCACGCCACGGCCGAGCAGGTCGAAGCCGCGATGCACGACAGCAAGCTCGCGCAGGTGCTGTACCACGACTGGGAAGCCGAAACCTACGACGAGAAGTGGTCGATCTCCTACGACCAGCGGTGTATCGACTATGCCCGCGGCCGATTCGACGCGATCGTGCCCGAGGCCGAGCAGCGTGAGCTGCCGTACGACCGGGCCCTCGAGCTGGGCTGCGGTACCGGTTTCTTCCTGCTCAACCTGGTCCAGTCCGGGGTGGCGCGGCGCGGCTCGGTCACCGACCTGTCCCCGGGCATGGTCAAGGTGGCGACCCGCAACGGTCAGTCACTCGGCCTGGACATCGACGGACGGGTCGCCGACGCCGAGGGCATCCCGTACGAGGACAACACCTTCGACCTGGTGGTCGGGCACGCCGTACTGCACCACATTCCCGACGTCGAGCTCTCGCTGCGCGAGGTGGTCCGGGTGCTCAAGCCCGGCGGCCGTTTCGTCTTCGCCGGCGAGCCCACCACGACCGGCAACAAGTACGCGCGCGAGCTGTCCACTCTCACCTGGCACGCCACCACCAACCTGACCAAGCTGCCCTGGCTGAGCGAATGGCGTCGGCCCCAGGCCGAACTCGACGAGTCGTCCCGTGCCGCGGCGCTGGAAGCCGTCGTCGACCTGCACACCTTCGACCCGGCCGATCTGGAACGGATGGCCTCCAATGCCGGCGCGGTCGAAGTTCGCACCGCCAGCGAGGAATTCACCGCGGCGATGCTCGGCTGGCCGGTACGCACCTTCGAAGCAGCGGTGCCCCCGGAGCGCTTGGGCTGGGGCTGGGCCAAGTTCGCGTTCAACAGCTGGACCACGCTCAGCTGGGTCGACGCCAACGTGTGGCGCCGTGTGGTTCCCAAGGGCTGGTTCTACAACGTGATGGTCACCGGAGTTAAGCCGTCGTAGCGTTCGATCTCGCCGATGTCACATATCTGCGCTCGGAGGCGGGACAGCAGGCACTGGCTCGGGTTGCCGGGATGTCGTTGACCGGAGCGGCCTTGGTCAGCGACATCGCCTCGGTCCGAGCGCAATTCGGTGACCATGCGGCGGTGCTTGTGGAGACCGTGCAACTGCGCAGACGTGCGCAGGCCAAGTTCACCGACCCGGACCGGTGGCTGTTTACCGACGAGGCGCTGCAACAGGCGACTGCCGCACCGGTGGCCGCCCACCGGGCCCGCAGGCTGACTGGGGCGCGGGTTCACGACGCCACCTGTTCGATCGGCAGTGAGCTTGTGACACTGCGGGATTGCGCCGCTCAGGTGATCGGCAGCGACCTCGATCCGGTGCGGCTGGCGATGGCAGCCAACAATCTTGATGACGGCGGCCCCGCTGTGTCACTGTGCCGGGCCGACGCACTGGTGCCCATCACCCGCGACACGGTGGTGATCATCGACCCCGCCCGCCGGTCCGGCGGACGGCGCCGCTTCGACCCGCGTGCCTACACCCCGGCGCTCGACGCGGTCCTGGACGTCTACGGTGGCCGGGACCTGGTGGTGAAGTGTGCCCCGGGCATCGATTTCGACGAGCTCACCAAGATGGGGTTCACCGGTGAGATCGAGGTGACCTCGGTGGGCGGCAGCGTCCGGGAGGCCTGCCTGTGGTCACCCGGCCTGACCGAACCCGGTGTGCGGCGGCGGGCCAGCATGCTCGAAACGTCCGAACAGATCACCGACGCCGAACCCGACGACTGCCCGGTCGCCGCGGCGGGCCGCTGGATCGTCGACCCGGACGGTGCGGTGGTGCGCGCCGGGCTGGTGCGCCACTACGCGGCCCGGCACGGCCTGTGGCAGCTCGATCCCGACATCGCCTACCTGTCCGGTGACGAGCTGCCTGCCGGGGTGCGCGGCTTCGAGGTCCTCGAGCAGCTGCAATTCCAGGAACGCCGACTTCGGGCCGCGCTGGCTGCCCGGTCGGTAGGGGCACTGGAAATCCTGATCCGTGGCGTGGACGTCGACCCCGATGTGCTGCGGACGCGGATGCGGCTGCGCGGCACCGAGCACCTTGCCGTGGTGATCGCCCGGCTCGGTTCCGGGGCCGCCAGTCGGGCAACGGCATTCATTTGTCGCCCGTCTCGATAACCGCCAAGTAACCTGGTCCCAAACACGCCGGTGGATCCACCGGTGTGAGTTGATCGCCTGCGAGGACGACTGACGATGCGAATTCCCCCTGTGACAGCGCTGCTGGCGGCCGGTGCGCTGCTCGGCTGGCTCGGCATGCCCGTGGTGGCCGCGCAGTCGGCCTGTGTCGACCTCGGCGGCACCGTCGACGGTGACCAGATCTGTCAGGTGCACACCGCCAATGCCACCTACACACTGGATTACACGTTCCCGGTCGGCTATCCCGATCAGCAGGCGGTGGCCGGTTACCTGATCCAGACGCGCGACGGCTTCGTCAACGTCTCGGGTATGCCCGGATCACGCGATCAGCCGTACGTCCTGGACGCCAAAGGCACGGCCTACAGTTCCGGGACGCCACCACACACCCAGAGCCTGGTGTTCGAGGTGTATCAAAACGTCGGCGGCGCCCACCCGCAGACCTGGTACAAGACGTTCAACTACAACGTGGCCACCCGGGCACCGATCACCTTCGACACCTTGTTCAAGCCGGGATCCAGGCCGCTGGACGTGATCTTCCCGATCGTGCAGCGCGAATTGCAGAAGCAGTCCGGCGTCGAACAGGCGATCGCGCCGGCCGTCGGCCTGGACCCCACGCACTATCAGAACTTTGCGATCACCGACGACTCGGTGATCTTCTTCTTCGGCCAGGGAGAACTGTTGCCCGAGGCCGCCGGAGCCAGCCAGGCAGGAGTTCCACGGTCCGCCGTGGCGGCCCTGCTGGCCTGAGCTCCGATCACGCCGGCGCGAACCCGTACACCTGACCGTCACTGGTCGCGGTGACGATCCGGTGGTCCTGGCCGATCGACACCCCGACCGGCCAGCCGGTGGCCTCGGGTACGGGATAACTGTTGAGGGTGTGACCGTCGCCGCTGTCGAAGACCAACAGCGTCTGGCCGTGCCCGCCCTCACGGGCAACCGTGTAACCCACGCCGTCCGCGCGGCTCGACGTGGTCAGCGGTATGACGTCGTCACGGGTCCAGGCCACCTCGCCGTGGTCGCCGGCGTCGCGCACCGCGGTCAGTTTGGCCTCCGGCCCACCACCGGCCACGATCAGCCCGTCTGGTGACACCGACGGCGGAGTCTGGGCCAGGTAGGTCAGCGGCACCGACCATTTCGGTGAGCCGTCGGCGGAGTTGAGCGCCCACAGTTTCTGATCGCGGCCGTTGACGTAGACCGTCGACCCGTCGGCCGACAGCACCGGGCTGGCCAGCGGCCCGCGGTCCACGGCGGTGCTCGTCCATTCCTGCGTCAGCAATGTCTTCTCGCCGGGGTGGTAGCGCAGTGCCATCAGCACGGGCGCGTCGGCGCCGGGCTGCCACACGCTCAGCACCACGAGGCCGGCCTGATGCGAGAACGCCGGGGCGGCTGCCACCGGGCATCGCGACCGGGCCGGCTGGCAGTCGCCGAGACCGCGCTGTGAATCGGTCGGGTCCACGCCGGAGACCAGATCCAGCGGCGTGCCCTCGACCGTGCCGCGATGCCCGTTGAACACCAGTACCTGACCCAGATGGGTGACCACCAGCAGCTGACCGTCATCGAGAAGCCTGGGTGTGGTCGGCATACCGATCACCGGCTGGCGCCAACGGATCCATTGCGTCGGCGGGAAGGACAGGATGGTGCCGGGCTGGCCCACATAGACATTGTCGAACCCGTCGAACAGGGGACTGGACCAGCCACCTCCCAGTACCAGTCGCGTACACCAGCGTTGGCGGGCGTTGTTGTCGGCCTCCCACACCATCAACGAACACCCCCCGGCGGTCTGCGCATTGACGGCCAGGCGGTTGTCCGTGCTCAGCGCCACCTGGGCCGCCAGCTCACCCTTGACCGACCGGCTCCATTCCAGCCGGAGAGCTTCGGGACCACGGGATCGGATGAAACTGCTGTTGGCCGCATCTCCATATTGCGCTGACCAACCCTGTGCGGCCTGTGCGTCCACCCATGAATCGGTGTTCTCACAACCGGCGAGCAGGCCCGTGAACAGCACCGTGACCGCCAGTGCAAGGTATCGCCGGAACACGATGTCCTTTCGCCGAATACGCAGGGCGCTCGTAATAGTGACCCTGGTGAGGGTAACGCGGCCGCGTTGCGGCGCAGGACCCGGAAGCCGTCAGAAGTGCTCGCGTAGGCTGTCCGGCCATGACGACGATGTGGGGTGCCCCGATCCACAAGCGCTGGCGGGGCTCGCGGCTGCGTGATCCGCGCCAGGCGGATTTCCTGACCAAGGCCTCGCTCAAATGGGTGATCGACAACCGTGCCTACACCCCGTGGTACCTGGTGCGGTACTGGCGGCTGCTGAAGTTCAAGCTGGCCAACCCGCACATCATCACGCGCGGCATGGTGTTCCTGGGCAAAGGCGTGGAGATCCAGTGCACCCCGGAACTGGCGCAGATGGAGATCGGCCGCTGGGTGCACATCGGTGACAAGAACACCATCCGCTGCCACGAGGGCTCGCTGCGCATCGGCGACAAGGTGGTGCTCGGCCGCGACAACGTGATCAACACCTACCTGGACATCGAGCTCGGCGACTCCGCGTTGATGGCCGACTGGTGCTACGTGTGCGACTTCGACCACAAGATGGACAGCGTCGACTTGCCCATCAAGGACCAGGGGATCATCAAGGGCCCGGTGCGTATCGGCCCGGACACCTGGATCGCCGCCAAGGTAACCGTCCTGCGCAACACCTCGGTCGGCCGTGGCTGTGTGCTGGGCGCCCATGCGGTGGTCAAAGGTGAGATCCCCGATTTCTCGATCGCCGTGGGGGCGCCGGCCAAGGTGGTCAGGAATCGCAAGCTGGATTGGGAGACGTCCGCCGCCGAGCGCGCCGAACTCGCCGCGGCGCTGGCCGACATCGAGCGCAAGAAGGCCGCCAACAGCAACTAGCCACAGATCACGCCCCGTTGCACACCCCGGAGTCGCGGATCACGTTGCCGTAGACGTTGGCCGTGGCGATGTTGGCGTTGATCACCCCGGCCGGCTGTTGTTGCTGGATCTTGTCGCTGATCTGGGTCAGCTGATACCACAGGTGATAGATCGAGTCACCGTTGTACAGCGGTGAATACTCGCTCTGGTCCGGGTAATTGGTGATGTAGAGGGTGTGCGCGCGGGGGTCCAGGAACGCCGCGGACTGGTCGACATTGGCCTTCACGGCGTCGCCCGCGGCCTGCACGCCGGGGACGGTCCAATAGTCGTGCCGCTCGCCCAGGAAATGCTGGAAACCCACGATCTGACTCATCAACGTGCCGTACTGGGCGTTGAACCACTGGCAGGACTCACGCTGAGCGTCGACCTGCTCGGGAGTGACGCGTACCTGCCACAGGTTGTAGGGGAACACCGTGTAGTTCGGTGACCAGTCCGAAGGGTGGGGCACGAACGTGGGCAAGCTTGGCGTGGCGCCGCTGGGTTCGGCGGTGGCCGGTGCGGCGAGGCCGAGTGAGATTGCTGCGCCGACGAGCGCAGCGCAAGCCTTCCGTAGGTGTCTGCGGGTCCGGGTCACGGCTCGATTGTGCTTGGTGGACACCGCGGTGGACAGCGGTTCGGCGATTCTTGAACGCGCCCGTCAACCCGTGCGTCAACCCGTCCAGGCGATGCCGAACCGGTCGCTCAGGGCGGCGCGGTCGGAATCGGTCACGGTGAGAGCGCGGTGCCGCGGTGCGCGGCGCAGCCATTCCGCGGCCAGGAAATGGTGGAGAAGCGCCCGCCCCAACCCGCCGGCGATGTGGTGACGTTGTTCGGTCCAGTCCACGCAGTAGCGCACCACTGGCCTTGGGCCGGTGGGCAATTCGATTCCCATTTGATGAAGCAGGCTGCGTCCGCCTTCGGTCAGCTGATAGGGCACGTCGCGGCCGGGGCTGCTCAGCCGGTCGGTGCCGCCGGGGTGAAACCACCCGTCCCCGCCGGTGAGTACACCGCGATCGAGCAGGCTGCCCATGAGCTGCACGCCGAGCCGGCCGGCGATGTGGTCGTAACAGGTTCGGGCGGAGCGTAGCCGCGCCGCGCGGGTGCCCTCCCGTAGCGAGGTGACCGGCCGGGCCGGCGCCAGCCTGCCGAGTTGCTCGATGAGCGCACCGACCTCGGGACCGGCCAGCCGGTAGTAGCGGTGGCGGCCCTGGGTGCGTACCGCGAGCAGGCCGGCATCGGTCAGCTTGGCCAGATGACTGCTGGCCGTCGGACGGCTGATACCCGCTTCCTCGGCCAGCACACTGGCCGGTAGGGAACGGCCGTCGTCGAGCGCCAGCAGCACCTTGCAGCGCGCGGGGTCGGCCAGCAGCGCCGCCACCGCGGCGATATCCACCTCGGATGCCGAGGCCAATTCCTGTGCCTCACGCATCGCATGACTCCTTCCCGACGGTGTGGTCGCTGCGTTGCGCCGCTGCCCGCGTGCGTCGTGTCAGGTGTAGCGCCAACACCGCGCCCACCAACTGACACAGCGCACCCATGAGCAGCGCGAGCCGCACCCCGGCCGCACCGCCGACGCCCGTCATGGCACTACCCAACACCGCGACCCCGACAGTGATACCCAGCAGACGGGCCAGATTCACCACACCCGCGGCCAGGCCCGCCCGCCGCAGCGGGATCGCTTCCATGGCCAGCATCACCGCCGGGCCGGTATTGAGGGCCAGCCCGGCACCCGCGAGCACGAATGACAGCTCCAGCCACCCGACGGCACCCAGCGGGCCGGCCGCGGCGTAGAGCAGCGAGCCTGCCGCCATCAACACCAGTCCTGCGGCCATCGGTGGGCGTGGACCGGTGCGGCGGGCCAGCATGTTGGCCACGGGAATCAACGCCAGGTAGACGATCGGCATCGGCAGAAACCACACGGCGGTCGTCAGCGCGCTTAAGCCCCGAAGTTGTTGGAAGGCAAAGCTGTTCACGAGGAGCAGGCCATAGATGCCGAAAGTCATGGCGAAGGTTGCCAGCAGAGCGCCGACCAACTTGCGGCTACCGAACAGATCCAGCGGCAGCATGGGGTGCGGGCTGCGGCGCTGGGAGACCAGGAACGCGACGAACGCGCCCAGCGCTGCTGCTGCGATCGCCACGGTGTGCTGCCAACGCCAATCGTGTCCCTCTACCAGCACCAGCGTCGTGGCACCGAGCGCCAGGATCGCCAGGCACTGACCCGGCAGGTCGATGCGCGCGGCGCCCGGATCGCGCGAATCGGGCAGATGCGTGGCGCTGGCCGCCAACGCCAGCAGACCCACCGGCACGTTGACCCAGAAGATCCAGCGCCAGCCCACGGTCTCGGTCAGCACCCCGCCCAGCAGCGGCCCCAGCGCGGTACTGCTGGCCGCGGCCATCGCCCACGCCGCGGTGGCGCGGGCCCGTCCACGCGGGTCCGGAAAGACCGCCGCGGCGATGGCCAGGCCCTGCGGCAGCATCATCGCCGCGCCGACCCCCTGAACCGCCCGCGCCACCAGGAGCAGCGCAAGTGAGGGACTCAGCGCGCAGACGATCGACGCCGTGACGAACGTGGCCAAGCCGACCCGCAGCATGCGGCGTCGGCTGAACCGGTCACCGAGCGATCCGGCGGTCAGCAGAAACGCCGCGAACGTCACGTTGTAGGCGTCGATGGTCCATTGCGCGCCGGCCACCCCGCCGCCCAGGTCACGGGCGATCGCGGGTAGGGCCAGGTTGACGGCGTTCGCGTCGACTAGGCCGATGAACAACCCGAGGTACGCGGCGATCAGCGTTATGGCGGCAGAACGTTTGGGTGCCATATCCGCACGCTAGGTGCGGATTGATTCGACGCCGGTCGAATCAGCGGTCGGGCAGGGCGTGCTCGACGATCGGCCGACGCGGATGCGGTTCCCGCTCGGCACGTTTGGCGGCCAGATAGACCTGGCTGGTTTCGGCGGCCACGGTGTGCCAGTCGAAGTCGGCGCTGAGGCGTTCGCGCGCAGCGATCGCCCGGCGCTGGGCGGCCTCGGGATCATCGAGCACTGCGCGGACCGCCGCGGCGAGCCCCACCACATCCCGTGGCGCGAAGGACATTCCGGTCTGGCCGTCGATCACCGCTTCGCCCAGGCCGCCCACATTGGAGGTCACCAGCGGGGTGCCGGTGGCCGCGGCCTCCAGCGCCACGATGCCGAACGGCTCGTAGTGGCTGGGCAGCACGGCAGCGTCGGCCGCCTGCAGGGCCTGCAGCAATTCCTGGTGGTCGAGTCGCCCGACGAATCGGGTTGCCTTGAGCACCTTGTGCTTTCGGGCCTGGTCGACGAGCCACTGCTGCTGGGTGCCGTCGCCGGCGATGGTCAGGGTGGTGCCGGGGTGCGCACGGCGGACGCGGGGCAGGGCCGCGATTGCGTCGTGCACGCCCTTTTCGTATTCCAGGCGACCGAGGTAGAGCAACTCCGGTGGCCCCTGGCGGGGACGCCGTGGCGCGAACGGCCAGAGGTCGGCGTCGATCCCGTTGCGGATCACCCTGATCTCGGACAGTTCTGGTCCGAACAGTTCGGCGATCTCATCGCTCATCGACGCCGAACATGTGATCAGCGAATCGGATTCGCGCACCAGCCAGGACTCCACGGCGTGTACCTGGCGGCTGATCGGCCCGGAGACCCATCCGGAATGCCGCCCGGCCTCAGTGGCATGGATGGTGGAAACCAGTGGTACATCGAAATATTCGGCCAGGGCGATGGCGGGGTGGGCGACCAGCCAGTCGTGGGCGTGCACGATGTCGGGCACCCAGCGATCGCCCGAATAGTCTTTGACGGAAAGGCCGGTACGCACCATCGCGTGGCCCATGGCCAGGGTCCAGGCCATCATGTCCGTACCGAACTCGAACTCATGCGGATCCTGGGCGGCGGCCACCACCCGTACGCCCTCGCTGACCTCGTCAGTGGACGGATGCGTGCTCGGATCGGTGTCGGTGGGCCTGCGGCTGAGGACCACGACCTCGTGACCGGCTTCGGCCAGCGCGGTGGCCAGGTGGTGGACATGTCGGCCCAGACCGCCCACGACGACGGGCGGGTACTCCCATGACACCATCAGGATCTTCATGACTGCGTGCCTTCATGCCGGTGCGTGTGTGCGGACAATGCTGAGGATCGGCGGCGTGTCGGGTGGCAGACGCGCACGCTCGCGATGGTGGTCATTTTGGCAGACGCCGGGCGTCGAGGGCGCCGAACAGGCCGTCGGCCTTGTTCCAGCCGTCGGCGAGGCGCTCGGCATGGTCGCGACGGCCCGAGGCCAGTGCGTCGGAGATCTCGCGGGTCGCGTGGGCGTGCAGGTGAGCGCGGTAGCGCGCGTATTCGGCGGCTGAATCCTTGCTCACCATGAACGGCCAGTCACTGGACACCGTCAACAGGGTCTCCCGCAGGATCTGATCGGCCACCCGGTCGCGCGGGGTTGGCGCACCCACCGCGGCGTGCTGGGTGAGCGCCTTGTCCACGGTGCTCATGGCGCCGTCGACCACCTCGCTGTTGAGCGCCACCAGATCGGCCACCTTCTCGCCGTTCCAGACCTGCCAGTTCTTGCCTGAACCCCATGAGCTGGGCGGTAATTCGACGGGCGCACCGACGAAACCCTGGGCCTTGGCGTCCGCGAGGGTGCCCACCCGCACGCCGGCCTCGGGCAGTGCCCGCAGCACCCGGCCCAGCCACTCCGGGCCCTCGTACCACCAGTGTCCGAACAGTTCGGTGTCGAACGCGGCCACCACATGGGCCGGGCGACCGATCCGCTCGCTCTCGCTGATCAACCGGCGCCGGACCACCGCGACGAAGTCGGCGACATGCTCGTCGATCGCACGGTCGGCGCGCTGCGGATCGTAGGGCGCCTTCTCGTCGGACGGGACATTGCGACCGGTGACGCGGGACGGCTTGAGGCCCGTCGTGTGGTCGTAGGTGTGGAAATCCCGGTAGGCGGCGTGACCGGGGTAGCCCGACTTGGGCGACCAGACGCGGTAGCTGACCTGGAGGTCGCGGCCGAAGGCCACCACGTCGGACTCGCCGACGGGCCGGCCGAGCGCGGTGTCACCGTGCAGCGACGGGCCGTCGACCATGAAATGGCCGACACCGGCCGCGGCGTAACCGGTTTCCATACCCGGCGCGTACGCGCATTCGGGCGCCCAGATGCCGACCGGGGTGTGCCCGAACCGCTGCTGCGCGTCGGCCAGCCCCTCGCGCAGCGCGAACTCGCGCAACCGGGGGTTGAGCAGCGGCTGGAACGGGTGCGCCAGCGGGCCGCCGAGCAGTTCGATGGTCTCGGCGTCGATCAGCTGACGCAACAGCCCGCTGGCGCCGTGACTCCAGTAGGTGGTGAACTCCTCGATGGCTGCGCCGGCCTCGGAATACTCGCGAATCCCGAACTGCCGCAAACCTTCTGGCTCGCGCAGCGTCGTCGCCTCCTGGGCGCGCAGCTGCCAGTTGGATAGCCAGTGGTGCATACCCGTCAGGCAGTAGGGGTCATCGAGCTGGGCGGTGACCACCGGCGTCATGCCGAGGGTGATCAGGTGGCTGCGATCTTCGGCGGCCAGGCCCCGCAGCACGCGCATCAACGGCAGGTACGCCGCGGCCCAGGACTGGTAGAGCCATTCCTCGCCGACCGGCCAGCGGCCGTGATGGGCCAGCCAGGGCAGGTGGGTGTGTAGGACGAGCGTGAATAACCCCGGAGCCGGGTCGCCGGCGACATTGGGCCGGGGCGCCGGATCGCCGGCGACATTGGGCCCCGGAGCCGGGTCGGGATTCGAGGTCACGGCCGCACCGCGATCGCCACCAGATCGAGGCTGTCGTCAATGTTGCGCTCGTCGGCGGAAGTCAGGTCGAAATCGTCGATGCTCACCGCGGCCACATCGGCGAGCAGCCGCTCGGGCCACGGTGCGTCGGCCACGGCGCGCTGCACCTGCGCCTCGATGATCGACCCGCCGTGCCGGGCGTCCAGCTCCGCGAGCCCGGCGCCGTGAAAGACGCCGAGCATCGACTCGACGGTGAATCCGGCGTCCTGCAGCAGCTCGGTCAGCTCAGCGCCATTGAGTTCACGGGTGTGGAACGGGTTGAGCGGGGTGTCCCGACCGGGGGAGAAGGTGATGCGGTTGGGGGTGGAGACCAGGAATACGCCGCCGGGCCGCAGCACGCGGAAGCACTCGGAGACGAACTGCGCCTGGTCCCAGAGATGCTCGATGACCTGGAAGTTGACGACGACGTCGACCGACTGGTCGGCCAGGGGCAGCTCGGCGAGGTTGCCGTGCTGGATCTCCACCCGGGGGTAGCGGGCGCGCACGTGTGCCACCGTCGCCTCGTCGTAATCGAGTGCCACGACGCGGCGCGCCACGTCGGCGATCAGATCGGCGCCGTAGCCCTCACCGCAGCCGGCCTCCAGGACCTCACGATCGACGCACCGGTCGGCCAGTCGCTGATACACCACCTCATGGCGGCGGAACCAGTAGTTCTCCTCCGCCAGGCCGGGAATGGTCCGCTCGCCGGTAAGAGGAAGGGCGTTATCCGGGTCGCCAACGATTGCGCTCATTGGAAGGCAGGCTAACCCAGGCTTACCCAGGTTGAAGGGGTCGGTGGCGAATAACCAACGGTTCCCCTACCTCCGGGGTGTGGTAGGGGAGGCCGGAATACAAAGTCCGACCAGCTATGGTGTTTCTGCGAACCATCAAAAGTTACCGACCGGTAACATGATGCTAGTTGCCTAGAACGTGATATGAGCCCGGGCTACCGGTCTCATCGAGGAGGACGAACCAGAGTCATGACGAACATCGTGGTCCTGATCAAACAGGTCCCAGACACTTGGTCGGAGCGCAAGCTGTCCGACGGCGATTTCACCCTCGACCGCGAGGCTGCCGACGCCGTGCTCGACGAGATCAACGAGCGCGCCGTGGAAGAGGCGCTGTTGATCAAGGAGCGCGAGGGTGGAGACAGCACTGTCACCGTGCTGACCGCCGGCCCGGAGCGCGCCACCGAGGCGATCCGCAAGGCGCTGTCGATGGGTGCCGACAAGGCTGTGCACCTCAAGGACGACGGCCTGCACGGCTCCGACGTGATCCAGACGGGGTGGGCGCTGGCCCGCGCGCTGGGCACCATCGAGGGCACCGAGCTGGTCATCGCCGGTAACGAGGCCACCGACGGCGTTGGCGGCGCAGTCCCGGCCGTGATCGCCGAGTACCTCGGTCTGCCGCAGCTCACCCACGTGCGCAAGCTGACGGTCGAGGGCGGCAAGGTCACCGCCGAGCGTGAGACCGACGAGGGCGTGTTCAGCCTCGAAGCCGCGCTGCCGGCCGTGGTCAGCGTCAACGAGAAGATCAACGAGCCCCGCTTCCCCTCCTTCAAGGGCATCATGGCCGCGAAGAAGAAGGAAGTCACCGTGCTCACCCTCGCCGAGATCGGCGTGGAAGCCGATGAGGTCGGCGTCGCCAATGCCGGTTCCAAGGTGCTGTCTTCGACCCCGAAGCCGCCGAAGACCGCTGGTGAGAAGGTGACCGACGAAGGCGACGGCGGCACCAAGATCGCCGAGTACCTGGTCGCGCAAAAGCTGATCTAGCAGAAAGACATAACGAGAACTCATGGCTGAAGTACTTGTGCTCGCTGAGCACTCCGAAGGCGCATTGAAGAAGGTCAGCGCCGAGCTCATCACCGCCGCCCGTGTGCTGGGTGAGCCTGCCGCTGTCGTGGTGGGCAAGCCGGGCACCGCGGCCCCGCTGGTCGACGGCCTGAAGGCCGCCGGTGCGGCCAAGATCTACGTCGCCGAGTCTGACGACGCGGAGAGCTACCTGGTCACCCCCGTCGTCGACGTGCTGGCCGGGCTGGCCGAGACGGCCGCCCCCGCCGGCGTGATCGTCGCCGCCAGCGCTGACGGCAAGGAAGTTGCCGCCCGCCTGGCCGCGCGCATCGGCTCGGGCCTGCTGATCGACGCGGTCGAGGTCAAGGAGGGTGCGGTGGGCGTCCACAGCATCTTCGGTGGTGCCTTCACCGTCGAGGCGCAGGTCACCAGTGACACCCCGGTGATCACCGTGCGTCCGGGTGCCATCGAGGCCGCCCCGGCCGCCGGTGCCGGCGAGGTCGTCAACGTCGAGGTCCCGGCCCAGGCCGAGAACGCGACCAAGATCACCAAGCGCGAACCCGCCGTTGCCGGTGACCGCCCCGAGCTCACCGAGGCCAGTGTCGTGGTCGCCGGTGGTCGTGGTGTCGGCAGCGCCGAGAGCTTCTCGGTGGTCGAAGAGCTGGCCGACTCGCTGGGTGGTGCCGTCGGTGCCTCCCGTGCCGCGGTCGACTCGGGTTACTACCCGGGCCAGTTCCAGGTCGGCCAGACCGGTAAGACGGTGTCGCCGCAGCTGTACATCGCCCTGGGCATCTCCGGCGCGATCCAGCACCGCGCCGGCATGCAGACGTCGAAGACGATCATCGCGGTGAACAAGGACGAGGAAGCTCCGATCTTCGAGATCGCCGACCTCGGCATCGTCGGCGACCTGTTCAAGGTGAGCCCGCAGCTGACTGAGGCGGTCAAGGCCCGCAAGGGATAGTTCCCCCAAGGCGTCAACGCAGAACCCCGGTGCACCTGGTGCGCCGGGGTTTTGTGCTGTGTGGGCAATGGTGTGGGGCAAACGGGCGTACACAACGTGCGCCGAGTGCCACGCTGGAGTGACGCTCGAGCCCGAAAGCCACTCTCGTGTGACAAGGCGGCGGTGCGGCGCGCGGACCCGGGCTGACCCGTCGTGCCGACTACGGACTTTCCAGGGTTTGGATCTCGGCATGCGGTGCCAGTGTTGGTGCTGTCAGCACGCCAGAGAAAGGTATTCGCACAATGAAAATCACAGTCATAGGTGCCAGCGGCCAGATCGGCTCGCGGGTCGTGCGGTTGCTCACCGAAGCCGGGCATGACGTGGTCGCTGCCTCCCTCTCGTCGGGTGCCAACGTCCTCACCGGTGAGGGCCTGGCGGATGCGCTGAGCGGCGCTGAGGTGTTGGTCGACGTGGTCAACTCGCCCTCGTTCGACGACGGCCCCGTGCTGGACTTCTTCAGCACGTCCTCACGCAATCTGGCGGCCGCCGCGAAGGAGACCGGTGTGGGGCACTACGTCGCGTTGTCGATCGTGGGCACCGACGGCCTGCCGGACAGCGGCTACATGCGGGCCAAGGTGGCCCAGGAGAAGAACATCACCGACTCCGGGCTGCCGTATTCGATCGTGCGGGCCACGCAGTTCCAGGAGTTCGCCGAGGCCATCACGGGATCGCTGGTGGTGGGCGACGAGGTGCGGGTCCCTGATGCACGGATCCAGCTGATCTCCGTCGACGACGTGGCCGGTGAGGTGGCCAAGGTGGCTCAGGGTGCTCCGCTCAACGGGATCGTGAACATCGGTGGGCCCGACAAGTTCTCGTTTGCCGACATGGCACGCGCGGTGCTCGCCAAGCAAGGCGATGACAAGCCCGTCGTGATCGACCCGCAGGCGACGTACTTCGGTACCGCTGTCGACGACAACAGCCTGGTCACCGGTGATGACGGGATCCTCGGTGAAACCCGTTGGGCCGACTGGATTGCGGTTCGCTGACATGCCTGTCTCAGCTGAGCGCGAGCAGGCGCTGCATAATGCGATGACCGTGATTGCCACTGCGACACCGCCGTTCATCCCGCCGAACGCCGAAGTGATGACGACCATCATCGAGTGGCCCGCCGGGTCGCCCGGCGCGCCGGCGCACCGGCACCCGGCCGGACCTGCCTTCGGCTATGTGCTTGAGGGCGAGATGCTCTTCGAGTTGGAGGGTGAGGCGCCTCGGGTGGTCAAGGCGGGGGAGGCCTTCTGGGAACCGGGCGGTGACGTCATCCACTACTCGGATGCCAACAATCGTGACGACGTTCCCCTGCGATTTCTCGTCAACATGCTGTGTGTGCCCGGCGAACCGATGCTCGTCATCGTCGAGGATGACGAATTGGAGGCGCGCAAGGACCGACGAGTCCGCTGATGGGCGAGTTCGGAGACGTGGTCCGGTCGCGTCGGTCTTCGCGGATGTTCTTGCCGGACAAACCTGTCCCGCGGGAACTGCTCGATGAGGCACTCGCACTGGCGATCCGGGCGCCGTCGAACTCCAACACGCAGCCCTGGCACGTCTTTTTCGCCACCGGTGAGCGGCGCGGCGGTGCCCTGGTCTACGGAGCAATGGGGATCGCCCGCGACGACGCCGAGGGCCGCTGGGCGGCGCAGAAGCGCAACTGGGACTTCTTCCACGCGCCCGTTGCCGGGGTGGTCTGCATGCACCGGGATTTCACCGACGTCGATGCGGTGGGGGTGGGGATGTTCCTGCAGACCCTGCTGTTGGCGTTGAACGAGCGAGGTGTTGGCAGTTACGTGCAGGTGTCGATCGGGTTCTATCCCGATGTGCTGCGCGAACTACTCGGGATCCCAGAGGACCTGAAGATCCTCTGTGGCCTGTCGATCGGTTACGCCGACGAGGCATTTCCCGCCAACAACCTGGACACACCGCGCAATCCGATCGGAGAGAACGTGGTGTTCCTCGACGCCTGATCGGGCAGTCCAAAAAGTCACCTGGCGCTCACAGACATGTCATGCGGGCGATGCCGTATGGAGACCCGACTGGGCGACCGTGCTGGTTATGAGCACTGCATCTGTACTCATCGCCGCTGATCACACCGACAGCGCGGCGCCCGACGCGCCCCGCTACACCCTGTTGTTGTCCGCCGATCCCGAGCTCATCGAAGCCGCCCAGCGGCTCCGCCACGACGTGTTCACCTCCGAACCCGGATTCGCCCTGAGCGAAGACGTCGATGGACGCTCGGCTGGTCTGGATGCCGACCGTTTCGACGAGCACTGCGACCACCTGCTGGTACGGGAGGACCGCACCGGTGAGCTGGTGGGTTGCTACCGGATGCTGCCGCCGCCGGGTGCCATCGCCGCGGGCGGGCTGTACACCGCCACCGAGTTCGATGTCCGTGGCCTCGACGCGCTGCGACCGTCTCTGGTTGAGATGGGCCGTGCGGTCGTACGGGCCGATCACCGCAACGGTGCCGTCGTCTTGCTGATGTGGGCGGGCATCCTGGCCTACCTCGACCGCTCGGGGTACGACTACGTGACGGGCTGCGTATCGGTGCCGGTCGCAGGCAACGCCGACGGCCCGCCGGGAACGCAGATCCGCGGAGTCCGCGACTTCGTGCGACGCCGCCACGCGGCGGCCGCCGAACACACGGTGTACCCGTACCGGCCGGTGGTGCTGGACGGCAGAGAGCTCGACGACATCGACCCGCCGTCGCGGACCACGGTGCCGCCGCTGATGCGCGGCTATCTGCGCCTCGGTGCGCAGGTCTGCGGGGAACCCGCCCACGACCCCGACTTCGGGGTGGGGGATTTCCCGGCCCTGCTGGACAAACGACGCGCTGACGTCCGCTACCTCAAACGCCTCCGCTCGGTCTCGGCAGCCGCCGACATGGCCGACGGGACGGCCGGGGACGCGTCATGACCACCGCCACTTGTGAGCATTCCTGGCTGCCCAGAGCATCGTGTGACGGCAGTTGCGTACATGCCGGCGGCGCCGACGCCGGCCGTCGGCTCGTGGTCTGGATCCGGACCACGGTGCGGGTGGCCATGGCCGTTCTCCTGGCGCCCGGGGTGCCGCTGTTGGCGGTGCCGATGCCGGGCCGCTCCCACGTGCAGCGGTTCTACTGCCGGTTGATGCTGCGTTGCTTCGGGGTCCGAATCGCGTTGTCGGGCGGACCTATTCGTAACCTGCAGGGCGTACTCGTGGTCAGCGGCCACGTGTCATGGCTGGATATCTTCACGATCGGCGCGGTGCTGCCCGGCTCGTTCGTGGCCCGTGCCGACCTGGTGGAGTGGCCCGCGGTGGGCCGGCTGGCCCGGGTGATGAAGGTGATCCCGATCGATCGGTGCAGTCTGCGCCGCCTGCCTGCGGTGGTGAACACCGTCGCCGAGCGGCTCCGCGCCGGGCACACCGTGGTGGCCTTCCCGGAGGGCACCACCTGGTGCGGGCTGGCGTACGGACCGTTTCGGCCGGCGATGTTCCAGGCCGCGATCGACGCGGCCCGGCCGGTGCAGCCGTTGCGACTGACCTACCGGCACCGCGACGGCCGACCGTCGACCATCCCGTCGTTCGTGGGAGAGGACACGCTGCTGCGGTCGGTACGACGGGTCATCACCGCACGTCGCACGGTGTGCCACGTCCATGTCGGGTCGTTGCAGCTGCCCGGTGACGACCGGCGGGCGCTGGCCGCGCGCTGCGAGGCCGTGGTCCGTTCAGATCGGACTGCGCTCCAGGAGCTGCCTGGCGCTCCCGCGCACGTTCTGGTGGCCTGACGACGGCTGGGAAGCGGGTCGGCTGCCAGCGGCTATCCTGGAGAGGTTATGAGCTCCTCCGCGGGCGGGCCGGTCTATCTTGATCACGCCGCCACCACCCCGATGCACCCAGCCGCCATTGAAGCGATGACGGCTGCGCTGGCCAGCGTGGGCAATGCCTCCTCGTTGCACGGTTCGGGGCGCCTGGCCCGGCGCCGGATGGAGGAGGCCCGCGAGACGCTGGCGCGTCTGCTGGGCTGCCGCCCCTCGGAGGTGATCTTCACCGCCGGTGGCACCGAGAGCGACAACCTTGCCGTCAAGGGCATCTACTGGGCCCGCCGCGATGCCGAGCCGAAGCGGCGCCGGATCATCACCACCGCCGTCGAGCATCACGCGGTCCTCGACGCCGTGCAGTGGTTGGTCGACCACGAGGACGCCGAGGTGACCTGGCTGCCGGTCGACGCCGAAGGTGTCGTCGCACCCGAGTCCCTGCGCTCGGCACTCGAGGGGGAGGGCGGATCCGGCGGTGCCGGCGAGGTAGCCCTGGCCAGCATCATGTGGGCCAACAACGAGGTCGGATCGATCATGCCGATCGCCGAGCTGGCCGCCATCGCTGCTGAGTTCGACATCCCGATGCACAGCGACGCCATCCAGACAGTCGGCCAGCTACCGGTCGATTTCGCCGCGACCGGGCTGTCGGCGATGAGCGTCGCCGCGCACAAGTTCGGCGGCCCGATGGGCGTCGGCGCGCTGGTGCTGCGGCGCGACACCGCCTGTGTGCCACTGCTACACGGCGGCGGTCAGGAACGCGACGTGCGTTCCGGGACCCCCGACGTGGCCGGTGCCGTGGCGATGGCCGCGGCCGCCGAAGTGGCCATCGGTGCGCTCGCCGAGCACAGTTCGCGGGTGCAGGCGTTGCGGGACAGGCTGATCGACGGTGTGTTGTCCACGATCGAGGACGCCTACCTGAACGGCCCCCGGGCAGCCGGCCGGTTGCCCGCCAACACACACTTCACTTTCCGGGGCTGCGAAGGTGATTCGCTTCTGATGCTGCTCGATGCCAAGGGCGTCGAATGCTCCACCGGCTCGGCGTGTACGGCCGGCGTGGCGCAGCCGTCGCACGTCCTGATCGCCATGGGTGCAGACCCGGCCACCGCGCGCGGATCACTACGATTCTCGTTGGGACACACCAGCACCGACGCCGATGTTGACGCAGTGCTCGAGGTGCTGCCCGCGGCCGTCGAGCGGGCCCGAGAGGCGGCGCTGGCCAGTGCGGGGAGGACGTTCTCATGAGAGTCCTGGTCGCGATGAGCGGCGGCGTGGATTCCTCGGTGGCTGCCGCCCGGATGGTCGACGCCGGTCATGATGTCGTCGGAGTGCACATGGCGCTCTCGTCGGCGCCCGGTACGTTGCGCACCGGATCACGTGGATGCTGCTCCAAGGAGGACGCGGGCGATGCCCGCCGGGTGGCCGATATCCTCGACATCCCGTTCTATGTCTGGGATTTCGCTGATCGGTTCAAAGACGACGTGATCGACGACTTCGTCGAGTCCTACGCCCGCGGCGAGACCCCGAACCCCTGTGTGCGATGCAATGAGCGGATCAAGTTCTCCGCGCTGGCGGCGCGCGCGCTGGCGCTCGGCTTCGACGCCGTGGCTACCGGTCACTACGCGCGGCTGACCGATGGGCGGCTGCGCCGCGCCGTCGATGCCGACAAGGACCAGTCCTATGTGCTCGGTGTGCTGACCGCCGAGCAGCTCTCACATGCGATCTTCCCGATCGGTGACACCCCCAAACCGCAGATCCGGGCCGAGGCCGCCGAGCGTGGCCTGGCTGTCGCGGAAAAGCCCGACAGCCATGACATCTGCTTCATCCCGTCGGGGGATACCCAGGCGTTTCTGGGCGCCCGCATCGGCATCCGCCGCGGCGCGGTGGTCGACGACAGTGGCACGGTGCTCGCCGAACACGAAGGCGTGCACGGCTTCACGATCGGACAGCGCAAGGGCCTGGGCATCGAGGGACCAGGCGCCGACGGCCGCCCGCGCTATGTCACCGCGATCGATGCCGAGACCGGCACGGTGCGGGTCGGGGCCGTCGAGGACCTCGAGCTGTGGGAGTTGACCGGCGACAAGCCGGTGTTCACCAGTGGAACCGCGCTGCAGGGACCGGTGGAATGCCAGATTCAGGTGCGTGCCCACGGCGGGATCGCCGACGCGGTCGCCGAGCTGTGCGACGGCCGGTTGGTGGTGTCCCTGCGGGCGCCGCTGCGGGGGGTCGCTCCCGGCCAGACCATGGTGCTGTACCGGCCCGACGCCGAGGGCGACGAGGTCATCGCCAGCGCGACCATCGCACACGCGTGAGCGTCTTCGCAGCGGCCACCGGCATCGGATCCTGGCCGGGCACGTCGCCGCGGGCCGCCGCCGAAGTCGTCGTCGGTGAACTGCACACCCTGTCGCACCTCGTGGAGCTGCCGGCGCGGGGGATCGGTGCCGACCTGATCGGCCGGGCCGGGGCCCTGCTGGTCGACTTCGGGATCGACACCGTGCCGCGCGGGTACCGCATCGCCTCGGGGCGCAGCAGCGCGTTGCGGCGGGCGGTGAGTCTGCTCGGTGAGGACATCGACGCACTGGAGGAGGCGTGGGAGCGCGCCGGACTGCGGGGCAGTGGACGTGCCGTCAAGGTGCAGGCGCCCGGCCCGATCACGCTTGCCGCTCAGCTGGAGATGCCCAACGGGCACCGGGCCATCACCGATCGCGGTGCGCTGCGGGATCTTTCGGCCTCGCTTGCCGAGGGGCTGGCCGCCCACCGCGCCGAGGTGGCCCGCCGCTTGGAGACGCCGGTCGTGGTGCAACTCGACGAGCCGTCACTGCCCGCCGCGCTGGCCGGCCGGCTGTCCGGGGTGACCAGCTTCACCCCGGTGCATCCGGTGGATGAGCCGTTGGCGATGAACCTGCTCGGCGAGTGCGTGGCGGCGGTCGGCTGCGAGGTCGCGCTGCACAGCTGTGCACCCGAACTGCCGTGGAAGTCGTTGTTGCGCAGTGCTTTTCACGCAGTATCGGTTGACGTGGCCACCCTGACACCTGCGGACCTGGACGGGATCGGGGAGTTCGTCGACTCAGGGCGGACCGTGCTGCTCGGAGTGGTGCCATCGACCGCACCCGAGGCCAGTCCCTCGGTCGAAGAGGTCGCCAAGGCCGCTGTGGCCCTGACCGACCGACTGGGTTTCGCTCGGGATGTACTGCGCGACCGCATCGGCATCACGCCGTCTTGCGGGCTGGCCGGCGCCACGTCGCAGTGGGCGCGCACCGCGGTGGAGCTCACGCAGAAGGCCGCTGATGCCTTCGCCGAAGATCCGGACGCGATCTAGTTAAAGCAACCAAAAGGTTGCGCTTGGCTGTACGCGGTCGATCCCAACCGGTTACGCATCGTGACCCGGCTCTGTGAGGGTGGCCCGTGTTCGACGGTGCAACTGACGCAGGTGATTCCGGTGACACGTCAGGCCGCACCAAGCACTTGCTGCTGCTGGAGGCGGTGGGTCTGGTGACCAGTGATCGCGAGGGCCGCGAACGGATCTGGCGGATCCAGCCCGAACCGCTGGTGCGGGCCGGCGACTACCTGACGGCGCTGTCGCGGCGCTGGGACAGTGCGATCGACCGGTTGCGGGCCTACGTCGAGGACTAGTTACCCCGCAGCTCCCGGCGCAGGATCTTGCCCGCCGAAGACTTGGGGATCGCGTCGATGAACTCGACCTGGCGCACCTTCTTGTAGGGCGCTACCAGGCCGGCCACGAACGCCATCACTTCATCGCCGCTCAACTCGGATGAAGGCTGTTTGACCACAAAGGCTTTCGGTACTTCTTCGCCGGATTCCCTGTCCTGTACCCCGATCACCGCGGCATCGGCGATGTCGGGGTGGCCCAGCAGCACGGATTCCAGCTCGGCTGGTGGCACCTGGTACCCCTTGTATTTGATCAGTTCCTTCAGCCGGTCGACGACGTAGACGCAGCCGCTGGAATCCACCTGGGCCAGATCCCCGGTGTGCAGGAACCCGTCGGCGTCGACGGTCTCCTGGGTGGCCTCCTCATTGTTGAGATAGCCGGCCATGACGTTGGGTCCCTTGAACCAGAGTTCGCCGGTCGCGCTCAAACCTTCTGCCGGGATGTTGATCTCATCGCCGGTGTCGGGGTCGACCAGCTTGCTCACGCTGTTGGGGACGGTCCAGCCGCATGAGTCCAGCGGTGCGACCGTGCCGACCGTCGCCAGCCCGCCGTCATGCGGGGTGATGTGACTGACCGGGCTCAGCTCGCTCATGCCGTAGCCTTGAGAAACAGTGCAGCCCAACCGATCCGCCACAGCCCGGCCAAGGTCGGCATCGAGCGATGCCGCACCGGACAGCACGGCCCGCAGCGACGACAGATCATACGAGTCGACCATGGGGTGCTTGGCCAGGGCGACGGCCACCGGCGGGGCGATGTAGACGAACGTGCACCGGTGGGTCGCGATGTTGTCCAGGAATTCACCGAGATCGAACGACGGCATGATCACCATCCGGGCGCGGGCATGCAGGGCGGCGTTGAGCAGCACCGTCATGCCGTAGATGTGGAAGAACGGCAGCACGGCCAACAGTCGGTCATCGGAGGTCAGCCCCTGCAGTGGGCGGATCTGCGCCACATTGGCGGTCAGGTTCGCGTGGGTGAGCATGACGCCCTTGGGATTGGCGGTGGTGCCCGAGCTGTACGGGAGCGCGGCCAAGTGGCCGGCCGGATCGAAGCTCACATCGGGTGCCGGGCCCGTCGCGCCGATTCCGTGGCCGTCGAGTACCACCACCTGGTCCTCGCCGAGACCGGCGCCTGCTGCTCCCTCCAAGGCCTGCGGCAGCAGGGCATTCACCGTGACCAGCAGGCGCGCCTTGGAATCATTCAGTTGCTTGGCGATGTCACGCGCGGTGAACAGCGCGTTGACCGTGGTGGCCGTGGCGCCCGCGCGCAGGATGCCGTGAAATGCGATCGCGAACCCTGAACTGTTGGGGGACAACAGGGCCACCACATCGCCCACACCGATTCCGCGTGCCGCCAGCCCGCCGGCGAACGCATCGATCCGGCGCACCAGATCGCCGTAGCTGGTCTCGGTACCGGACTTGGCGTCCACCAGGGCGATCCGGCCGGCATCGTCCGCCGACATGTCGGCGAAGAGGTAGTCGTAGACGCTGACGGCGGGCAGGTCGACGTCGGGGAAGGGGCTGGCAAAACTCATGGCTGTTTCCGATCAGTTCTCGTCGAGTTGTTTGATGAGGCGGCGTGCGGCGGTCAACCGGAACGAGGCGTCGACGAGTTCGCGCACCTCGCCCCAATCCACCTTTGCCGCAGTGAAGTCCAGGCCGAGCCAGCCGAAGGGGCCCATGTAGGCCGGGAAGAAGAAACGGCTGTCCTGCTCGAGCGCCCGGCGGTCACTCTCGTCGACCTTGATCAGTAGCGAATGGGGATACGGCACCATTTCGCCGCGGCTCTCGGGTTTGACGTTGCCGCCGTACATGGCGAACATCTTCGGTGCGCAGAACACCGGCCGACCCCAGGAGATCTTCTCGAACGCCTCGGGAAATCCCAGCGCAACGGTGCGGAGTTCGGCCAGGCCCGGGTCGTCGTCGGTGAACATGATCGGGTGCGGCATGTTCGTCAGGGTAGCTGTGCCGTCGTGACGACCGTGCCGGCTATCGGTGTGCGTGTGAGTTGAGTGGCTGCGGTCCATCGCTCGCGACCGGTGACGCACTTCGCGGATCAGGGGCGCCCTTGCGGATCGCGTCGGCACTGAGATCGTCGGGTTGACGCTGCGATTCGATCTCTGCCTCCACTCTGGCGCGGTACTGCGCGACTTCTCGACGGGTGTGCACTTCGTCCCAGTTCAACAACGGTGCGGCCAATTCGGCGACGGACTGTGCGGCGTCCACCCCGCGGTCGGCCGTGTCGATCGACATCCGGGTCCGTCGGGTAAGGATGTCCTCGAGGTGCAATGCACCTTCGTGCGATACCGCGTAGACCACCTCGGCACGTAGGTAGGGCCCGTGCGGGGTGATCGGCCGAGCCAGCCCCCGATCCGCCTCGATCAACGCCAGTACCTCGGTGATCGCACTGCCGTAACGCCCGAGCAGATGTTCAATGGTGGCCACCGGTAGGCCGCTGTCAGCCGACAGCCGGGACCGGCCGGCCCACATCTCGTGATAGCCGTCCGCACCGAGGAGCGGAAGCCGTTCAGTGCGCGAGTTCTCACTGGGCCGGCCGCGCAGTGCCTCGTCCACCGCATCCTTAGCCATTACCCGGTAGGTGGTGTACTTGCCGCCTGCGATGACGACGAGCCCATCAGCTGGGCTCACGACCGCGTGTTCGCGGGACAGTTTGGCGGTCTCATCGGAGTGTCCGGCGAGTAGAGGACGTAAGCCGGCGTAGACCCCCACGATGTCGTCTCGGCTGATCGGGCTTTCCAGCAGCCTGTTCACCTGCGTCAGGATGTAGTCGATATCGGAGGCGGTGGCCGCGGGATGGGCCAGATCCAGATCCCAGCTGGTATCGGTGGTGCCGATCAGCCAGTGCTGCTCGCTCCACGGGCAGGGGATCACGAACAGCAGGCTCTTCGGGGTTTCGGTGACGATGCCGACGCGGGAATCGATTGCCGCGCGGGGCACTACGATGTGTACGCCTTTGGATGCGTGCACCCGGAACCGGCCCTGCTTTCCGAGGGCCTTCTGGACCTCGTCAGTCCATGCCCCGGTGGCGTTGATCGTCACCCTGGCCCGGACCTCGATCTCGTTGTCGCCCTCCACATCGACCACGCGGGCGCCGACGACTCGGCCATTCTTCTCGAGAAATCCGACCGCCCGGGCGCTGTTGGCGCACAATGCGCCGTAACCGGCCGCGGTCCTGGCGAGCATCAAGGTGTGCCGCGCATCATCTAGGTGGCCTTCGTAGAAACGCACCCCTCCGCGGACGGTACCGCTCTTGCCGCCGGGAAACCTCTGCTCTGTCTTGCGCTTTCCCAGATGCCGGTGGTGGGCCGGTACCCCCCGGCCCGCGCCGAGCGCGTCGTAGACGCCAACTCCTGCGCCCACCCACACACGGTCCCGCGCCGCGCGGGTCAGCGGATAGAGGAACTCCACTGGCCGGGCCAGGTGTGGTGCGAGAGTCTCCAGGATCAGCGAGCGCTCCCTCAGAGCCTCAAAGACCAGACCGAAGTCGAGCTGTTTGAGATACCGCAGGCCGCCGTGCACGAGTTTCGATGAGCGACTGGATGTTCCGGACGCATAGTCGCGCGCCTCGACCAGGCCGACGGTCAACCCTCGGGTCACTGCGTCGAGGGCCACACCCGCGCCGACCACACCCGCACCGATCACCAGTACGTCGAGTTCGGTATCGGCCATCGCGGCCAGCGCATCCCGGCGGGATTGCGGATCGAGGGCGACGGGGGAGAGCGGCATCAGTGCATCCGTTTCTTGAGAATTGTTGGTAGTCAAGGTCTTGGGGAGGCCTGGGCTCAGTCGACCTCGACCCAGTCCAGGGTGCGGTCGACGGCCTTGCGCCAGCCTCGGTGGCCACGCTCGCGTTCGGCGTCGTCCCAGCGGGGATGCCAGCGCTGGCTCTCGTGCCAGTTCCGTCGCAGCTCGTCGGTCGTCGTCCAGAAGCCCACGGCCAGGCCGGCGGCGTAGGCGGCGCCCAATGCGGTGGTCTCGGCGACCACCGGCCGGCTCACCGGTATGCCGAGCACATCGGCCTGGATCTGCATACACAGGTTGTTCGCGGTGACCCCGCCGTCGACCCGGAGCACTTCCAGGCGCACCCCGGAATCCTGGTACATAGCGTCGGCAACGTCTCGGCTCTGATAGCAGATCGCTTCGAGGGTGGCTCGGGCGATATGGGCGTTGGTGTGGTAGTGGGTGAGGCCCACGATGGCGCCCCTGGCGTCAGATCGCCAGTACGGGGCGAACAGGCCGGAGAACGCCGGGACGAAGTACAGCCCGCTGGAGTCACTCACCTGCGCAGCCAGCGATTCACTATGTGCCGCACCGGAGATGATGCCGAGCTGGTCGCGCAGCCACTGCACAGCGGACCCGGTGACCGCGATCGATCCCTCGAGGGCGTAACAGGGGGCGTGGCCACCGAACTGGTAGCACACGGTGGTGACGAGCCCGTTGCCGGAGCGCACCAGCTGTTGGCCGGTGTTGAGCAACAGGAAGTTACCGGTTCCGTAGGTGTTCTTGGCCTCGCCCGCCGATAGGCACAGCTGTCCGATCATGGCGGCTTGTTGGTCGCCCACGGCCGCGCCGATCGGGATGGCGGCACCCAGTGGACCACGAGAGGTGGTGTGACCGTATAGATCTGGCGTCGACGAGGGCAGAATCCGAGGGAGCATCTGCCGAGGCACGCCGAACAACGCCAGCAGCTCGTCATCCCAGTCCAGGGTCTGCAGATTCATCAGCATCGTGCGGCTGGCGTTGGTCACATCGGTGAGGTGGACACCGCTGTCTACACCGCCGGTCAGGTTCCACAGCAGCCAGGAATCGATGGTTCCGAACAGGGCGTCACCACGGTCGGCGGCGGCGCGCACGCCGTCGACGTTGTCGAGGATCCAGGCCAGCTTGCCGCCGGAGAAGTATGTCGCCGGCGGCAATCCGGCCTTGTGTCTGATGGTTTCGCCCGCGGAGGTGGCGGCCAGTCCGGCTGCGATCCGGTCTGTACGGGTGTCCTGCCAGACGATGGCATGGTGGTACGGCCGCCCGGTAAGCCGGTTCCACACGACGGTGGTCTCGCGTTGGTTGGCGATGCCCAGGGCCGCGAGGTCGGTTGAGGCCAGGCCGTGTTCGTTGAGGGCGGACTGGAGCACCGCCGACGTGCGTTCCCAGATCTCCACCGGATTGTGTTCAACCCAGCCGGGTTTGGGTGTTATCTGCTGGTGTTCGAGTTGGCTGTGCGCGACGACACGGCCACCGTGGTCGAACACCATGAATCGGGTACTGGTTGTGCCCTGGTCGATCGCGCCGACGAAATCCGGCATCAGGCAGGTCCTTCCGTGATCGGTGAACGGATTGCGAGCAGCTTCGATGTGGCGGATCGTTGGGTCGTCAGCGGTGGGACCCCGCGATCAGGTATTTGTGCTGGTGAATTCGCCAAAGTTGTTGACACCGTTTTCACCACGCGCTTACAGTAACGCTTATCCCGATTATCGGGATGACATTCCAATAATCGGAATTAAGCCTCCTGGCCTCAACGCGGAGAAGGGTGGACATCCTGATGGAGTCAGCCGGGCCTGTTATGGCCCACGAGCACGGCTCGTCGCCGATCAAGCGGGTAGCAGCTGCAAGTCTGATCGGGACCACGATCGAGTGGTACGACTTCTACATATATGGCGCGGCGTCCGCGACGGTCGTCGGCGGCCTGTTCTTTCCTGATTTCTCGCCGCTGGCCGGCACTTTGGCAGCATTCAGCACATTTGCGGTTGGCTTCGTCGCCCGCCCGTTGGGCGGTGTCTTCTTCGGCCATTTCGGCGACCGGATCGGCCGCAAGCGCATGCTGATCCTGAGCCTGCTCATCATGGGCCTGGCCACCTTCGCCATCGGACTGCTTCCCACGTTCGCCGCCATCGGCGCATGGGCGCCCATTGCGCTGGTGGCGTTGCGATTCATCCAAGGTTTCGCCGTCGGTGGCGAGTGGGGCGGTGCGGTGATCATGGCCGTCGAGCACGCCCCGCCGGACCGGCGAGGCTTCTACGGGAGCTGGCCGCAGATGGGTGTGCCGATCGGACTTCTGATGTCCACCGGCTTGTTCGCCGTGTTCTCGTCGATGTCCCCGAGCGCCTTCGAGACCTGGGGTTGGCGAGTTCCGTTCCTGCTCAGCATCCTTCTGGTGGCGGTCGGGCTGTTCATCCGGTTGCGGGTGGTCGAGACGCCGGTCTTCGCCGAGGTGCAGAAGGCCGGGGAAGTGGTGAAGGTTCCGTTCCTGGAGCTGATCCGCTCCGACCTGCGCAATGTACTGCTGGCGGCAGGAATCTACCTCGGTCACGGCGTGATGTTCTACGTCCTCAGCGTTTTCACGCTGTCCTACGCCACCACCCAGCTGGGCTTGGAGCGCAGCGTCATCTTCACCGGCACGATGCTGGCCGCGGTCTTCCAGGCGTCGCTGGTCCCGTTCTTCGGCAGACTCTCCGACACGCTGGGCCGACGCCAGGTGTACGCGGGAGGTGCGGTCTTCACCTTGCTGTTCGCCTTCCCGTTGTACTGGATGATCGGTACCGGGCAGCCGCTGCTGGTGTGGACGTCGGTGGTGCTCATCCTGGGTGTCGCGCATCCGGCCATGTATGCGCCGACAGCCGCGTTGTACGCCGAGATGTTCCCGCCGCGCGTCCGCTACAGCGGCGCCTCGGTCGGATACCAATTAGGCGGAGCCACCGTGGGATTCGTTCCGTTGCTGGCCACCTCGCTGGTCGGTCTCGGTCACGGCGCGTCCTGGCCGATCTCGCTGCTGATCGTGGTCAGTGCCGTAATCGGACTGGTCTCGGTGTTCAGCGCCCGGACCGATTACCTGGACGGTCCGGTGCCCCGGGCGGCAGCGGTCCCGGAATCAGAATCACTGAATGGGTGACCGCAGTTCTGCTGATGTGCGGGCACACGGCGCGCCCGATCCGAATATAGAGAAGATGAAAGTGAGAAGAGAAGGATGCCAAACGAATACGATTACGACGTCGCGGTAATTGGCGGTGGCACCGCCGGTGCCTTCGCTGGGATCGCGGCGGCGGCCACGGGCGCCCGCACCGTGATCATCGAGCAGTACGGCTACCTCGGGGGCATTCTGTCGCTGGGTATGAACCTGCTGGGATCCGCTGACGCCGACGGGTACTGGGCGATGGGCGGATTCCCGCGTGACATCGTCCGCGACCTGATCAAGAACCAGCACGCCACCCCGCCGGTGAAGGACAGCCTATTCGGATCGATCCTGGCCCAGGACCCCGAGCCGTTCAAGATCTACCTGCTCCGGGCGGCCAAGCAGTATGGTGCAGATCTGTTGTTCCACACCATGTTTCTCGATGCCGAAACAGAGGATGGTCACATCACCAAGCTGACCGTCGCCAACAAGGCCGGCATCTCGGAGATCCGGGCCAAGTACTTCGTGGATGCCTCGGGCGACGCCGACGTGGTGGCTCGTGCCGGCGGAGAATTCGTCTTCGGCAACGGGCAGGATGGCGTCACGCAGCCGGTGAGCAACATCTTCCGGGTCGGCGGCGTGAATCTCGGCAACCTGTGGGACTACCTGGAAGAACACCCGGAGGACCGCACCGTGCCCACCGGCTGGTCCGGCCAGCCCTACGACATGGACTACATCCGCAACACCCCCGGCGTGCACCTGATGGCCTTCGGAAACCTGATCAAGGAGGCTAAGGCGGCCGGTGATTTCACCCTGCCGCGCAACCGGCTTGGCATCTACACCCTGCCGGAGCGCGACGACGTGGTGATCAACCTGACCCGGGTGCACGGCATAGATGGCACCGACCCGTGGGACGTCAGCCGCGCCGAGGCCGAAACTCAACTGCAGACCTATGAATCCCTGTACTTCCTCCGCAAGTACGTGCCCGGGTTTCAGCGGTGCTACCTGGCTAACCTTCCGCACCAGCTCGGCGTGCGCGAGTCGCGGCACATCGTGGGCGAGCACACGCTCACCCGCGAGGACGTGCTCGCCGGGCGCGATTTCGACGACCAGGTCGGTCGCGGCGCGTACCCCCTCGACATCCACGACACCGGGATCGGCGCCAAGGTGCTCGGGGCCAAGGTCGAGGGTGGCGGTATCACGTTGAAGTATTTGTCGCGCTCCTACGGGATTCCCAAGCGTGCACTGATCCCCAACGGGTTGGACAACATCCTGGTGGCCGGCCGCTGCATCAGTGCCGATCACGAGGCCGCGGGTTCGGTTCGCGGACAGGCGGTGTGCATGGTCAGCGGTCATGCCGCCGGCACCATCGCTGCGATCGGGGCCAAATCCGGTGCCGCCGCGCGCGATATCCCGCACGGTGAGGTGCAGGACGTGCTGCTGCAGCAGGGGGCGGTGCTGACTCGCAACGACCTGATCGACTAGCAATCATGTTGCGACGGTGGCCATGCCGATGATTCTGTTGCCGCATATGCTCGGCAGTTGGGAACCGGGATCAATCCAGATACGTGCGAACTCCGGGAATTTATCGGACGTTAGGATACCGGCATGGCCACTGATGGCACGCTAGCCAAGGGCTTCATCCTGCTGCAGGTGCTCGTCGAGCATCCCGATGGCGTGACCGTGACCGGCCTGGCCAAGGAGGTCGGACTGCCGGCCAGCACCGTGCATCGGCTGCTGGCCGAGCTGGTCCGGATCGACTTGGTCCGGCTGGACGAGCGCAGCAGGCGATATCAGCTGGGCACCAAGTTGTTCGAACTGCATCAGCGCGCATCGGAGGTGCGGACCCTTCCGGAGGTCATGCTCGCGGTGATGCGCCGGCTGGCCGACAGCACTGGCAGGACCATCTTCATGGGGGCCCGTGAAGGGTCGGAATACTTCTATGTGGAGCGAATCGGCGGATCCGACCGGGTGCAGATCAGAGCCTACGTCGGTGAGCGGCTGCCCATCCATGCCTCCTCGGGCGGCAAGTGCCTGTTGGGATACCTGCCCCCCCGTCGAGCTGGACGCGATCATGCGAACCCTGCACTGGGAGAAGTTGACTCCCAACACGCATATCGACGAAGAGCAGTTCCGTGCCGAATTGCGCCAGGTGGTCGAGGATGGCTACGCGATCAACAACGGGGAGATCCAGGACGGAGTACGGGCCATCAGTGTGCCCGTCATGCGGGCAGGCCGACCCGCATATGCATTGACCGTCGCCGGGCCCGAATTCCGGATGCCTCTGGAGGAGATCACTGGATTTCTGCCCGAACTTCGCGAGGCGGCCCGCGAGATCGAATTGCACCTTCCGCGCGATGACGGCCGGCCCGCGCACACCGCCTGAGTGTTCAGCGACAGCGGCCGCCGATGGCCCGGGGTGTCGGCCTGCTCGACTAGCCTGCTCAGAGTGAGCGAGAAGCCAACCGGAGATGCCGACGCCGTGCTGCCCGAACAGCCCGATGCCGATCTGCGACGACGCTGGCAGGAACTCGCCGAAGAGGTGCGGGGGCATCAGTTCCGGTACTACGTCAAAGACGCACCGATCGTTTCCGATGCCGATTTTGACGTGCTGTTGCGCGAGCTGCAGGCGTTGGAAGACGAGCACCCCGAACTGCGGATCCCGGACTCGCCGACGCAACTGGTCGGCGGGGCCGGATTCGCCACCGAATTCGCCCCCGCCGAGCACCTGGAACGGATGCTGTCCCTGGACAACGTGTTCGATTCCGATGAGCTCTCGGCCTGGGCGGCCCGGATCAGCGTGGAGACAGGTGACACCGCGCACTATCTGTGCGAGCTCAAGATCGATGGCGTCGCGCTGGCTCTCGTCTACCGCAACGGGCGGCTGGTTCGCGCCGCGACCCGCGGCGACGGACGCAGCGGTGAGGATGTGACACTCAACGCCCGCACCATCTCCGACATCCCCGAGCAGCTGGCGGCCTCCGACGAGTTTCCGGTGCCCGATGTGCTGGAGGTACGCGGTGAGGTGTTCTTCCGGGTTGCCGATTTCGAGGATCTCAACGCCGGGTTGGTCGCCGAAGGTAAGCCGCCGTTCGCCAACCCCCGCAACAGCGCGGCGGGCTCGTTGCGGCAGAAGAACCCGGCGGTCACCGCACGGCGCAAGTTGCGGATGATCTGCCACGGGCTCGGTCATATAGAAAGCTCTGGGGGGTTCCCGTTCAAATCCCTGCATGACGCCTACCGGGCGTTGGGTGAATGGGGCCTGCCGGTATCCACCCACACCGCAAAGGTTTCCGGGGTTGCCGCGGTCGCCGAGCGCATCGCCTACTGGGGTGAGCACCGCCACGACGTCGAGCACGAGATCGACGGCCTTGTGGTCAAGGTCGACGAGGTGGCGCTGCAGCGTCGGCTCGGGTCGACGTCGCGCGCCCCGCGGTGGGCGGTGGCCTACAAGTATCCGCCGGAAGAGGCCACCACCAAGCTGCTCGACATCCGGGTGAGTGTGGGGCGGACCGGCCGGGTCACCCCGTTCGCCTATATGGAGCCGGTCAAGGTGGCCGGCTCGACCGTCGGTCTGGCCACGCTGCACAACGCGACCGAAGTTCAGCGCAAGGGGGTTCTGATCGGCGACACCGTGGTGATCCGCAAGGCCGGCGACGTCATCCCCGAGGTGCTCGGTCCGGTGGTCGACCTGCGAGACGGATCCGAGCATGCATTTGTCATGCCGACCAACTGCCCCGAGTGCGGCACCGTTCTGGCCCCGGCCAAGGAGGGTGACGCCGACATCCGGTGCCCGAACACCCGCAGTTGCCCGGCGCAGTTGCGGGAGAGGGTGTTTCACGTCGCGGGCCGCGGCGCGTTCGACATCGAGGGGCTCGGCTACGAGGCGGCCACTGCGCTGCTGCAGGCAGGCGTGATCGCCGACGAGGGCGATCTGTTCACCCTGACCGCCGACCAGCTGCTGCGCACCGAACTGTTCACCACCAAGGCCGGGGAACTGTCGGCCAACGGCAAACGGCTGCTGGCCAATCTGGACAAGGCCAAGGCCCAGCCACTGTGGCGGGTGCTGGTGGCGTTGTCCATCCGCCATGTGGGCCCCACCGCAGCGCGCGCTCTGGCCACCGAATTCGCCAGCCTGGACGCCATCATCGCGGCGAGCGAGGAACAGCTCGCCGCGGTGGAAGGGGTGGGCCCGACGATCGCCGCCGCGGTCATCGACTGGTTCACCGTCGACTGGCACCGCGCGATCGTGGACAAATGGCGCACCGCCGGGGTGCGGATGGCCGACGAACGCGACGCCACGATCGAGCGCACGCTGGAAGGTCTGTCGATCGTGGTGACCGGATCGCTGCCCGGCTTCTCCCGCGACCAGGCCAAGGAGGCCATCATCAGCCGCGGTGGGAAGTCCGCCAGCTCGGTCTCGAAGAAGACCGCCTACGTGGTGGCCGGGGACGCGCCCGGATCCAAATACGACAAGGCCGTCGAACTCGGGGTTCCGATCCTCGACGAGGCCGGCTTCCGGACCCTGCTGGCAGAAGGCCCGCAATCGACGCCGGACGAGGCGACGACCGACGAGAGCTAGCCCGGTCCCTCAGCGCAGAATTGTGGCGACGATCCCGGCCAGGTAACCCAAGCGCGCCACCTCCGAGGGCCGGAAACCCGGGCCGCCGGGACGGCCCAACACGATCGCGGTGTCGTGGTCACCCAGTGGTGCGGCAGCCAGTGTGGTGTCCATGTCGCGCCACACCTGCGGCACCCACTCCTGGGTGCCGTCGAGCACGGTGGCCCGCTGCAACGGCAACCACGGCGCTGACTTCGCCTGGGTCTCGGGAGCGCCGTGACTTGCCGCGACACGTTCTACGCCGCTACCGGTGGACCGGACCACGGTGCACCAGCTGACGCGCAGAACCCGTGGCGCTTCTTCGGCCAGCACCTTCAGTCGGTCGGCCTTCGAACGCGCCGCCGCGACGTGGTCGATCAATTCGAGTTCGCGGTGCGCCTCGAGCAGCCCGGTATGCGGGCGGATGCTGTCGACATAGACGCCGGAAAGGCTTTCGGCGGCGGTGATCAAGGTGTCGGGCATCGAGCCCAGCGGCAGGTCGACGACCAGATCGTCGATCGCGTAGCCGGTACCGCGCTCGACGACGTCGAGGGACAGGATGTCGGCACCGACCGAGCCGAGTGCTACGGCGAGCGAGCCGAGGCTGCCTGGTCGGTCCTCGAGCTGGACCCGCAGCAGATACGAAGGCACGCGCATCACTGTTGCACAGGGGGAGCGCCGGGGCATGCCGGTGTAGCGCCGGGTGTACTGCCGACGGGAGCCCGATTTGGTGGCGTGACTAGGCTGCTTTGTCGTGTCGAAGATCTCCCGAGACGAGGTTGCCCATCTGGCGCGTCTGGCGCGTCTGGCGCTGACCGATGACGAACTGGACAGTTTCGCCGGACAGCTGGATGCCATCCTCGGCCATGTCAGCCAGATCCAGTCCGTCGACGTCACCGGTGTGGAAGCGACGGACAATCCGCTTTCGCGGCGGGCAGGAGCGCAGCGACCTGGGGAGACAACCGGGATCGTCAACGTCAGCAGGCCTGACGTTGTCGTGCCGTGCCTGACGCAGGAGGAAGCGCTGGCCGCGGCGCCGCGCGCCGAAGACGGCCGCTTCGCTGTGCCGCGGATTCTCGGAGAGGGTGAATGACCAGCATGAGTGAGCTGACCCGTCGCGATGCGGCGACCCTGGGTGCCCAGATCGCGGCCAAGGAGGTCTCCTCGACCGAGGTGACCCAGGCCCACCTGGATCAGATCGCGGAGACCGACGACCGCTTCAACGCCTTTCTGCACGTGGCGGCGGATTCCGCTCTGGCCGCGGCGGCTCGGGTCGACGCTGCCGTGGCGGCCGGCGAGACGCTGCCTTCGCCGTTGGCCGGGGTGCCGTTGGCCCTCAAGGACGTCTTCACCGCCACCGATATGCCGACCACCGCGGGGTCCAAGATCCTCGAAGGTTGGCGTGCGCCGTACGACGCGACCGTCACCGCCAAGCTGCGCGCCGCAGGCATCCCGATCCTCGGCAAGACCAACATGGACGAATTCGCCATGGGCTCGTCGACGGAGAACTCGGCCTACGGCCCGACCCGCAACCCGTGGAACACCGAGCGGGTGCCGGGGGGTTCGGGCGGCGGTAGCGCCGCGGCGCTCGCCGCCTATCAGGCGCCGCTGGCCATCGGCACGGACACCGGCGGGTCGATCCGGCAGCCGGCCGCGCTGACCGCAACCGTCGGCGTCAAACCGACGTACGGCACGGTGTCGCGCTACGGCCTGATCGCTTGCGCGTCCTCGTTGGACCAGGGTGGGCCCTGCGCCCGCACGGTGCTGGACACCGCCCTGCTGCACCAGGTGATCGCCGGTCATGACTCGTATGACTCCACCTCCGTCGACGCCCCGGTGCCCGATGTGGTCGGTGCGGCTCGGGCCGGTGCGGCAGGCGATCTCACAGGTGTTCGGGTCGGCGTCGTCAAGCAGTTGCGTGGCGAGGGATACCAGCCCGGCGTGCTGGAGTCGTTCAATGCCGCGGTCGCCCAGCTGACTGCGCTCGGCGCCGAGGTCACCGAGGTCGACTGCCCGCATTTCGACCACGCGATGGATGCCTACTACCTGATCCTGCCCTCGGAGGTGTCGAGCAACCTGGCCCGGTTCGACGCCATGCGCTTCGGGCTGCGCGTCGGCGACGACGGCACGCACAGCGCCGAAGAGGTCATGGCGCTGACCCGGGCCGCCGGGTTCGGCCCGGAGGTCAAGCGCCGGATCATGATCGGCACCTACGCGTTGTCGGCCGGCTAC
Source organism: Mycobacterium sp. DL440 (assembly GCF_011745145.1). Lineage (NCBI taxonomy): Bacteria > Bacillati > Actinomycetota > Actinomycetes > Mycobacteriales > Mycobacteriaceae > Mycobacterium > Mycobacterium sp. DL440. Next base: position 1,324,866 of record NZ_CP050191.1, read on the forward strand.
TACGACGCCTACTACAACCAGGCGCAGAAGGTGCGGACGCTGATCGCCCGCGATCTGGAGCAGGCCTACCAGAGCGTGGATGTCCTGGTGTCCCCGGCGACGCCGACGACGGCGTTCCGGCTGGGGGAGAAGGTCGACGATCCGCTGGCCATGTACCTGTTCGACCTGTGCACGCTGCCGCTGAACCTGGCCGGGCACTGCGGCATGTCGGTGCCGTCGGGTCTCTCGCCCGACGACGGCCTGCCGGTCGGACTGCAGATCATGGCGCCGGCCCTGGCCGATGACCGGCTCTACCGCGTCGGCGCAGCCTACGAGGCGGCTCGCGGTCCGCTGCCCAGCGCGTTGTAGGCGGTCACGGCCTTATCCCCGGCACGGTTGTGTCGGGCGGGGCAAGATGGTGCGCATGCGCATCGGAGTTCTCACCGGCGGCGGTGATTGTCCTGGCCTGAACGCGGTGATCCGGGCGGTGGTGCGTACCTGCGACCAGCGCTACGGCTCGTCGGTGGTCGGATTCCTCGACGGCTGGCGTGGTCTGTTGGAGGATCGTCGTATCCAACTGGCCAACGACGATCGCAACGACCGGCTGCTGGCCAAGGGCGGAACCATGTTGGGCACCGCCCGGGTCAATCCCGACAAGCTGCGGGCCGGCCTGGACCAGATCAAGCAGACCCTTGAAGACAACGGGATCGACGTGCTGATCCCGATCGGCGGTGAAGGCACGCTGACTGCCGCGCACTGGTTGTCCGAGGAGAATGTCCCGGTGGTCGGGGTGCCCAAGACCATCGACAACGACATCGACTGCACGGACGTGACTTTCGGACACGACACGGCGCTGCAGGTGGCCACCGAGGCCATCGACCGGCTGCACAGCACCGCCGAATCGCACCAACGGGTCATGTTGGTCGAGGTGATGGGCCGGCATGCCGGCTGGATCGCGCTGAGCGCCGGGCTGGCCTCGGGTGCGCACATGACGTTGATCCCCGAACAGCCGTTCGACGTCGAAGAAGTGTGCCGGCTGGTCAAGAAGCGGTTCCAGCACGGATCGTCACACTTCATCTGCGTGGTGGCCGAGGGTGCGAAGCCGGCGGAAGGCACCATGCAGCTGCGCCAGGGCGGAATGGATGAGTTCGGCCATGAGAAATTCACCGGTGTGGCACAGCAATTGGCGTACGAGGTGGAGAAGCGGATCAAGAAGGATGTCCGGGTGACCGTGCTGGGGCACGTCCAGCGCGGCGGTACCCCGACGGCCTACGACCGGGTGCTCGCCACCCGGTTCGGGGTGAACGCGGCTGACGCCGCGCATGCCGGCGAGTTCGGGATGATGGTGTCGTTACAGGGGCAGGACATCGGCCGGGTATCGCTGGCCGATGCGACCCGCCACCTCAAACTGGTACCGCAGTCCCGTTACGACGACGCCGCGGAGTTCTTCGGGTAGGCCGCGTCACGCGCTCTTGAGCGCTTCGCGGCGTAGCAACTGCCACATGGACGGGGTGCCGACCGTCGTCGAAATCGTCACGGTTGCACCGGTTTCGGGTGTTTGGGCCAGCTTCAGCAGGTAGTGGGCGAGATCGGTGCGGGAGGTGAACGCGCCCACCGGGTCGCACTGGCCCGCGATGTATTCAGTGACATCCGGCAGGTCGAACAGGCCGGACGGCCGCACGATCGTCCAGTTCAGTCCACTGGCGCTCACGATGTCCTCCATCCGGCGCATGTCGGCATACAGGGTCTTGCCGAAGATGCGGCTGATCACGGGCTGGACCAGACGCAGCGCGAACGGCGTATCGGTGCGGCCGGGGTAGTCGTCGATCGCGGTGGAGCTCACGACGGCCAACTTCTCGACTCCGGTCGCGCGCATCGCCGTGACGATGTTGCCCATCCCGACGGAGTAGGTGTCGATGGGCTCCTTGGTGAACGTGACGCCCAGGGTGGACAGCACCGCGTCGGCATCGTCGACGGCGTCGGTGACAGCCGCTGCGTCGCGCACATCGGCCTCGGCCACGGTGAGTGCAGGTCCGGTGATGGGGAACGCCCCGGGGTGGCGGGTGACCGCCACGACGCGGTGGCCGGCGTCGAGGGCTCGGCGGGTGAGCAGACGTCCGGTTGCCCCGTTGGCGCCGAAGATGACGATTTGCATGAAAGCCTCCCAATTAGTCACTAGTTGTGACAATCAAGATATATGACAATCACTAGGAGTGCTAGTGTTGGCATCGTGGCCGAGGATCCGACCGGTGTTTCCGCGCTCGACGAGCGCATACCGTTCCTGCTGTCCCAATTGGGTGCGTATGTGGCCGATGGCTTCAAGACCAGGCTCGAGCCGCTGGGCCTGCATCCCCGGGCCACCGCGGTTCTGTTGGCGCTGGCCGGTGTCGATGGGCAGTCTCAGCGCGAACTGTGCGAGCGTCTCGGTCTGCATCGCAATGTCATGGTCACGCTGATCGACACTCTGGAAGCCGACGGGCTGGTCGAGCGCCGGCCGCATCCCGAGGATCGGCGGGCATTTGCGGTATCTCTGACCGAGCGGGCGCGCGAGTTGGTCCCGGCCCTCGACTCCGCAGGTCGTGCGCTCGAGGACGAGGTGACCGCGTCGCTGTCCGACGATGAACGGGCCGCGCTGCGGTACATGCTGCGCCGACTGTCGGCCGCGGCGGGACTGATCCCTGGCGTCCACCCCGGACTGACCTGATCCGGGGCCCAACTAGGATCGACGGCATGTCTGTCGCTACCGCTGAACTCGTTGACTACGACGACGTCATCGCCACCTATGAGCCCGTGATGGGCATGGAGGTACACGTCGAGCTGTCAACGGCCACCAAGATGTTCTGCGGCTGCGCCAACCAGTTCGGAGCCGAGCCCAACACGCTCGTCTGCCCGGTGTGCCTGGGGCTGCCCGGTTCGCTGCCGGTGCTCAACGAGGCGGCGGTCGAGTCGGCGATCCGCATCGGCCTGGCGCTCAACTGCGATATCGCGCCGTGGGGCCGGTTCGCCCGGAAGAACTACTTCTATCCCGACCAACCGAAGAACTACCAGATCTCGCAGTACGACGAGCCGATCGCGGTCAACGGCTATCTCGACGTGCCGCTCGACGATGGCACCACCTTTCGCGTGGAGATCGAGCGTGCGCACATGGAGGAGGACACCGGCAAGCTGACCCACCTGGGCAGCGATACCGGCCGCATCGCGGGTGCGACGACCTCGCTCGCTGATTTCAATCGTGCCGGCGTTCCGCTCGTCGAGATCGTCACCAGGCCCATTGAGGGGACCGGGGCACGCGCACCGGAGATCGCCCGCGCCTATGTCACGGCACTGCGCGACCTGCTGCGCGGCCTGGGTGTATCGGATGTGCGGATGGACCAGGGATCGATGCGGTGTGACGCGAACCTGTCCCTCAAGTCGGTCGGCGCTGCCGAGTTCGGCACCCGCACCGAGACCAAGAACGTGAACTCACTCAAGAGCGTCGAGGTGGCGGTCCGGTACGAAATGCGCCGTCAGGCAGCAGTTCTCAATGCCGGTGGCACGGTGACGCAGGAGACGCGGCATTTTCACGAGGACGGCTACACGTCGCCCGGCCGCAGCAAGGAGACCGCGGAGGACTACCGGTACTTTCCCGAGCCCGACCTTGAGCCTGTCGCCCCCGCCGCGGAGCTCGTCGAACGCCTGCGCAAGACCATCCCTGAGCTGCCGTGGTTGGCGCGCAAGCGGATTCAGCAGGATTGGGGTGTCTCCGACGAGGTGATGCGTGATCTGGTCAACGCCGGCGCGGTGGAGTTGGTGGCCGCCACCGTCGAGCAAGGCGCCTCCAGTGGGGCTGCCCGCGCCTGGTGGGGCAACTTCCTGGTGCAGAAGGCGAATGAGTCCGAGGTCGAGCTGGAGGGGCTGCCTATCACCCCGGCCCAGGTGGCCGCCGTTGTCAAGCTCGTCGACGAGGGCAAGCTGTCCAACAAGCTGGCCCGCCAGGTCATCGAGGGAGTGCTGGCCGGTGAGGGTGAGCCCGAGCAGGTGATGACCGACCGGGGCTTGGCGCTCGTGCGCGACGACTCGGTGATCCAGGCCGCCATTGATAAAGCGCTCGAGGCTCAGCCCGACGTCGCGGACAAGATCCGCGGCGGCAAGATCCAGGCCGCCGGGGCGATCGTCGGCGCGGTGATGAAGGCGACCAAGGGCTCGGCCGACGCGGCCCGGGTGCGCGAGTTGGTGCTGGCCGCCTGCGGCCAGAGCGGGTAAGCCCGCCCGTCAACTCACCGTGCGGGCGAACATCGTCATCGCCGCAGCGGCATATTGTTCGAGCCGTTCGCGCGGGTAGCTGGCCGGGTCATGCACTGCCAGGCGGCCCAACATCTCGGCGAACGACAGCAAGGTGTGGCCGAGAAGCTCGGGATCCAGTTCAGAAAACCGGGGATCCACCGCGATGCCTGCTTTCGCCATTTGCTCGACCTGCGTGAGGATCTGGTTGCGGGCGTTGCGGACCGCCGCGTGAAAGTCCCGCGGAGCGCTGTCGGGCACCGTGAGGATGAGCCGCCAGCGCGCCGGGTTCTCCAACACGCAGCGCAGGAAGCCGGTGACGGTCGCGGTGTAGGCATCTGCCGGTCCGGTTACCGAAAGGTTTTTGGGCAGGGTGGCCAGGACCTGGCTCACTCCGTGCCGATGCTCGCGGATGAGCAACGCGGTCACCAGCTCGGTGCGGGTCCGGAACGCGGTATAGAGGACGGGTTTGCCGACGCCGCCGGCCTCGGCGACTGCCTCCATCGTCAGCTCGTGCAGGGGGCAACCATGGAGCACGGTCAAGGCTGCGTCCAGCAGTTGCTCGCGCCGTTCTTCACGCGGTAGCCGCGGTGCATATCTGCGGCGCTGGCGGTCAGGCACCCGGGTAATGGTACGTGATAGGCGAACCATTTCTAAGGGTGCATCATGCGCGTTGTATTCATACCGACCGGTTGGCGCGGCCGGCTCCGGTCACGCCAAAAGAGTCGATCTATAACGAAAAGTCTTGTGCCTCAGGTGTTGTCGGCATTACTCCGCGGGAAGCCGCCACCCTGCGGGAAGAGAGGGAAGACGACGTCGTCGAAGTTCTCGGCATCTCCGACAGTCCGGTTCACCGTCGCCCCCCACACGTTGCCGTCTGGCGAGAGCTGCAACGCCCACGCATGCCCGCGCACGTTCTCGCGGACCACCTCCGGGTCTCCGGTGACCGCACCCGTATCGGGTGCCAGTCGCACTGCGACGGTCTTCTTGGAATTGACCAGGTTGACCAACACCGTGCCCTCGAGTGCGGCGCAGCCGGCGACACCGGGCCGGTCCGGCCAGGTCCACACCGTGGACACCTTCGAGTCCTTGGTGATCCGCTGCAACCGGTCGGCACTCGGAGTGCGGTCGGTGACGTAGAGCGAGCCGTCCGATGAATCGACGCACATGCCTCCGCCGGCACCCAAGTCGCTCAGTGCCGTGGTGACCGGGGCCTGGTTGACCGTGGTGGGCTGCTCGATGCGCAGCACCTTGCCGGCCAGCGATCCGGGATCGGCGGCCAGCGCCGGGTCGCCCGCATCGCCCGTCTGCACCAACAGGGTGGTCTTGCTGGTGAATGTCAGCGACCCGGTATTGCCGGTAGCGCCCTTGGGGATGCCGGTCAGGATCGGCTTCGGCACGTCGCCGTCGGCGATGCGGATCACCCGGTTGTCGGTCGGTGTGCTGACGTAGGCGTACATCAGCCGGTCCTGACCGTAGGTCGGCGACAAGACGATGTCCATCAGGCCGCCGTCGCCCGACGGATCCACCGGGATCATCACTTTGACCTTCGGTTCGGCTTTCACCGACACCTGCTTGACCGCGCCGGTGAGCCGTTCGGCGACCAGGGCGGACTGGCTGTCGGGCAGCATGATCAGTCCGCTGGTGCTGTCCAGGCAGCCCTGCATCACACCCGTCGCCTTGCATTCTTTGGGGAACGGCTTGGCCGGCAGTGGTGGCGGCGGTGGTGGTGTCGTGGTCGGCCCCGGTGCCATCTTGGGCTCAGTGGTGAAGGGCTCGGACTGGGCCGCGTCGAATCGGGCACAGCCCGACCCGACAAGCATCGCGGCACACAGAACGGCGGCCACCCCCGTCATCCGCCGGCGCGATCTCATGCCCGCCAGATTACGGATTGCTCGGCAGTGCGCGCCACGTCGGGACCTCGCGTCGTACCCGTAGCAGTCCGATACCAGGCGGAAGCGCCGGGGTAAATACTCGGATCGGACCGGACTTGCACTTACCCTGGCAGCTGTGACCAGCCACCCACAGGACCCACAAGCCTGGCAACGACCGGGTTACTCGGACGATTCCGCCAGGCCGGCCGGGGCCAGCCTGGTCGATCCCGAAGACGACCTGCCGTCGGAGAACTACGGCGGCGACTTCGAGACCACCGCGATTCCCCGTTACGACTCGAAATCGGGCGACCAGTCGGCGTTCAGCCTGGTCGCCGACCCGGAGCCACTGCCGTACGTACAAGCCGGCGGGCCCGCCCCGATGGGGCCGTTCTCGGCCGAACCGGCCGAGATCGAGCGCGACGAGTTCGTCGACGACCGCGTCCGGGCTGCCGGCCGACGCGGCACCCAGGACCTCGGCCTGCTGATTCTGCGCGTAGCGCTCGGCGGGCTGATGATCATCCACGGCCTGCAGAAGGCCTTCGGCTGGTGGGGCGGCCCAGGGCTGGACGGGTTCAACTCATCGCTGGACGAGATGGGCTTCAAGAACGCCGACATCCTGACCTACGCGGCCACCGGCGGGCAGATCGCCGCCGGCGTGCTGCTGGTTCTCGGGTTGTTCACCCCCATCGCGGCTGCCGGCGCACTGGCCTACCTGATCAACGGGGTGCTGGCCACCGCGATGGCGGCACATGAGCAGGCCCGCCTCGCCGAAGTCATCACCGACGGCACCGAATACCGGTTGATCGTCGTCGTCGCCGCGGCCGCGATCATCCTGACCGGGCCGGGACGCTACGGATTCGACGCCGGCCGCGGCTGGGCCCGGCGCCCGTTCGTCGGATCCTTCGTGGCCCTGGTGCTCGGCGTGGCCGGCGGCATCGCCATCTGGGTGCTGCTCAACGGCGGCAACCCGCTCGGCTGAAACGACGCTGAACGTCGTTGAATTGTCAGGCGTACGGATTCGGTACGCGGCCGCCACTCACCTCGGTGAGCAACGGCAGTGTCGCGAATGTCACGGCAGGCAGGCGCAGGTCGGTCCCGTCGTTCAAATCGGCAATCGCCCAGGACGACCGGTCGAATCGCAGTCCCTTGATATCGGCCCACGACACCGTGCGGCTGCGCGTCAGCGACCGTGCGGTGACGGTGTCGGCATCAGCGGTCGTGCGGTACCGGATGATGGCCGCCGACAACGCAATCGGGATCACCAGTAGCACCGAGAACAAGGTCGGATTGGTCAGGACCAGCGTCAGCAGGCCGAGCGTCAGGAATCCGACTGCCAGGTGTGCCATGGGCGATATCCGGATGACGACAGGGGCGGTTGCCGATCGTGCGCTCACGTGTTCATCCTTGCACCACCCGGAGGGCCGCCCCGCCGGCATCACCGGACGTCCTGCCCCTTGCTGAACCAATTTGACCTTTAACCTGTACGGCAGCTACCGTCAGGTGCTATGCAGACCCCCGGATTGCTCGTAGTAATTGGTTGGCGCGTTGATGCCGCGCTGGCCCTCTGCCGGGCATAGCAACCGCATCGACGCGCCACCCTCGTACAGCTACCGGCTGACGGGGGTTTTTTATTTGCCAAAAGGCGCCGCCACCAGTGAAAAAAGAGATTTCCTGAACAGGAACGTGAATAGGACCGTGAAGAGGACATCGTGAGCGCACCGACAACGCGACCGCCAGCCCGGTCGGGAACCGCGCCTGCCAACGGCGCAGCCAACGCCAAATCAGAATCGGGACAGCCCAATCGGGTTGCACCGGAGCAGCTCACCGGCGCCCAGGCGGTCGTCCGGTCGCTGGAGGAGCTCGGCGTCGACGTCGTCTTCGGCATCCCCGGTGGCGCCGTGCTGCCGGTCTACGATCCGCTGTTCGACTCGCAGAAGCTGCGGCACGTGCTGGTCCGGCATGAGCAGGGTGCCGGCCACGCTGCCAGCGGCTATGCGCACGCCACCGGCAAGGTCGGCGTGATGATGGCGACGTCGGGTCCCGGCGCGACCAACCTGATCACCCCGCTGGCCGACGCCCAGATGGACTCCATCCCCGTGGTGGCAATCACCGGGCAGGTGGGTCGCAGCCTGATCGGCACCGACGCCTTCCAGGAAGCCGACATCACCGGCATGACCATGCCGATCACCAAGCACAACTTCCTGGTGCGCAACGGTGACGACATCGCCCGGGTGATGGCCGAGGCCTTCCACATCGCCAGCTCGGGGCGCCCGGGCGCGGTGCTCGTCGACGTTCCCAAGGACATCCTGCAGGGCCAGTGCACCTTCTCCTGGCCGCCGCAGATGGACCTGCCCGGGTACAAGCCGAACACCAAGCCGCACAGCCGTCAGGTGCGTGAAGCCGCGAAGCTGATCGCCGCGGCGCACAAGCCGGTGCTCTACGTCGGTGGTGGTGTCATCCGTGGTGAGGCCAGTGCCGAACTGCTCGAGCTGGCCGAGCTGACCGGCATCCCGGTCGTCACCACGCTCATGGCCCGGGGCGCGTTCCCGGACAGCCACCCGCAGCACCTGGGTATGCCGGGCATGCACGGCACCGTGGCCGCGGTGGGTGCGTTGCAGAAGAGCGACCTGCTGATCGCCCTGGGCACGCGCTTCGATGACCGCGTGACCGGCCAGCTCGACTCCTTCGCGCCCGACGCCAAGGTGATCCATGCCGATATCGATCCGGCGGAGATCGGCAAGAACCGGCATGCCGACGTTCCGATCGTGGGTGACGTGAAGGCGGTCATCACCGATCTGATCGAGGTGCTGCGCCGCGACGGAACGACCAGTGCCGCACTGAAACTGGACGACTGGACGGAGTACCTGTCCGGCCTGAAGACGACCTACCCGCTGAGCTACGGGCCGCAGAGCGACGGCAGCCTGAGCCCCGAGTACGTCATCGAGAAGCTCGGTCAGATCGCCGGACCCGAAGCGGTCTATGTCGCCGGGGTCGGCCAGCACCAGATGTGGGCCGCGCAGTTCGTCAAGTACGAGAACCCGAAGACGTGGCTGAACTCCGGTGGCCTGGGCACCATGGGCTTCGCCGTCCCGGCGGCCATGGGCGCCAAGTTCGCCCGCCCCGAGGCCGAGGTGTGGGCCATCGACGGTGACGGCTGCTTCCAGATGACCAACCAGGAGCTGGCCACCTGTGCCATCGAGGGCGCGCCGATCAAGGTGGCGTTGATCAACAACGGCAACCTGGGCATGGTGCGGCAGTGGCAGACGCTGTTCTATGGCCAGCGTTACAGCCAGACCGATCTGGCCACGCACTCGCGTCGAATTCCGGACTTCGTCAAGCTGGCCGAGGCGCTGGGGTGCGTCGGGCTGCGCTGCGAGCGGGCCGAAGACGTCGAGGACGTCATCAACCAGGCCCGGGCCATCAACGACCGCCCGGTGGTCATCGACTTCATCGTCGGTGCCGACGCGCAGGTGTGGCCGATGGTCGCCGCCGGCACCAGCAACGACGAGATCATGGCGGCCCGGGACATCCGGCCGCTGTTCGACGAAAACGACGACGAGGGGCATGCCTGATGAGCAACACCACCCCCACCCACACGCTTTCGGTGCTGGTCGAGGACAAGCCCGGCGTTCTCGCCCGGGTGGCCACGCTGTTCTCCCGTCGTGGCTACAACATCCAGTCCCTGGCTGTGGGTGCCACCGAGCAGAAGCACATGTCGCGGATGACGATCGTCGTCAGTGTCGAGGAATCGCCGCTGGAGCAGATCACCAAGCAGCTCAACAAGCTGATCAACGTGATCAAGATCGTCGAGCAGGAGGAGGACGGTTCGGTCTCCCGCGAACTCGCGCTGATCAAGGTGCGCGCCGACGCGAGCAATCGCGGCCAGGTCATCGAAGCGGTGAACCTGTTCCGCGCCAAGGTCGTTGACGTTTCCACCGAGTCGCTGACAGTGGAAGCGACCGGTACGGCGGAGAAGCTGGAGGCCCTGCTGCGGGTCCTCGAGCCCTACGGTATCCGTGAGATCGCACAGTCCGGGATGGTGTCGGTCTCGCGCGGTCCCCGTGGTATCAGCGCAGTGAAGTAAGCACGTCAAGTAGCGTTAATCGGCTGTAGAGATAGAAAGAGAAGGAAAATTTCGCATGGCAGTTGAGATGTTTTACGACGCCGACGCGGACCTGTCGATCATCCAGGGTCGTAAGGTCGCCGTCATCGGCTACGGCAGCCAGGGACACGCGCATTCGCTGTCGCTGCGCGATTCCGGCGTGCAGGTCAAGGTCGGCCTGAAAGAGGGCTCGAAGTCCCGCGTCAAGGTCGAGGAGCAGGGCCTCGAGGTCGACACCCCGGCCGAGGTCGCCAAGTGGGCCGATGTCATCATGGTGCTCGCGCCCGACACCGCGCAGGCCGAGATCTTCAAGAACGACATCGAGCCCAACCTGCAGGACGGCAATGCGCTGTTCTTCGGCCACGGCCTCAACATCCACTTCGGTCTGGTCAAGGCCCCGGCCAACGTCACCGTCGGCATGGTCGCCCCCAAGGGCCCCGGCCACCTGGTGCGTCGCCAGTTCGTCGATGGCAAGGGTGTGCCCTGCCTGATCGCCGTCGACCAGGACCCGAAGGGCGAGGGCCAGGCCCTGGCGCTGTCCTACGCCGCCGCGATCGGCGGTGCCCGCGCCGGCGTCATCAAGACCACGTTCAAGGAAGAGACCGAGACCGACCTGTTCGGTGAGCAGGCCGTCCTGTGCGGTGGCACCGAAGAACTGGTCAAGGCCGGCTTCGATGTCATGGTCGAGGCCGGTTACGCGCCGGAGATGGCCTACTTCGAGGTGCTGCACGAGCTCAAGCTCATCGTCGACCTGATGTACGAGGGCGGCATCGCCCGGATGAACTACTCCGTGTCCGACACCGCGGAGTTCGGTGGCTACCTGTCGGGTCCGCGCGTCATCGATGCCGACACCAAGCAGCGCATGAAGGACATCCTGACCGACATCCAGGACGGCACGTTCGTCAAGCGCCTGGTCGCCAACGTCGAGGGCGGCAACAAGGAGCTCGAGGCGCTGCGCAAGGCCAACGCCGAGCACCCGATCGAGGTCACCGGCAAGAAGCTGCGCGACCTGATGAGCTGGGTCGACCGGCCGATCACCGAAACGGCCTAATTCCCTTACGCCGACTGGCCAGTTATCGCACGCAAGCTACGAAAAAGCGTGCCATAACTGGCCTTTCGGCTTTCTAGATGATGGTGTAACCGATTGCGGCCAGTGTGCGGGCCACACTTCTGCCGTCTGCGCTGCCCGGGAGCTTCTCGATGCTGTCGATCTGCAGGCCTTCGCCGACCACGCCGTAGAGTTCGGTCGAGACCGGATCATCTGGCTCCGGCGGCTCGATCCGCCCATCAGGGTAGATGCACTGCGCTCGCATGGCCCAAGTTGTCTGTGCGGCCGCGACGACGTTGTAGCCACACAGCGGCGGGCTCACGTGATAGAGCTTCATGTCGCCGACAGCAATGATCTTCATGACCGGATCGGTATGTGGCACGGAACCCACCAACCGAGCGATGCCAGTGTTCATCGCTCAAATCTAAGCGCCGGTCGGGCGCGTGCAGCGCAGCACTTTTCTTACGAACCCAGCCGCGCGGCCACACTCACCACGCGCCGGGCCAGGTGATCCAGCGCGTTGTAGGTGGCGTCATCGAATTCGCCGATGTTGTCGTGGTTGGCGATCAAGCTCGCGCCGTACGGGTTGCCATCGACGAACTTGAGCGGGTCGGTGTAGCCGGGCGGCACGATGATCCCGCCCCAGTGCATCAGCGTGACGTACAGCGTCAGCAGCGTGGTCTCCTGGCCGCCGTGCGCGGTGTTGGTCGAGGTGAACCCGGCGTAGACCTTGTCGGCGAGCTTGCCCTGTGACCACAGGCCACCGAGCGAATCGAGGAATCCACGCAATTGCGAAGCGACAGAACCGAACCGGGTGGGGGAGCCGAAGATCACCGCATCCGCCCACACGATGTCGTCACCGGTCGCCGTCGGAAGATCCTTGGTGGCTTCGTAATTGGAAGTCCAGGCCGGATTGTGGGCAAAGGATTCCGGATCCTGGGTCTCGGCGACATGGCGTAGGCGCACCTCGGCACCTGCGGACTCCGCGGTGGCAGTGACGCGCTGAGCCATCGTGGTGCCATGGCCGGTTGCGGAGTAGTAGATGACGGCGACCTTGGGTGCAGAGTTGGTCATGGCGCCAGCTTAGGCAGATCCGTGATGCCGAACTCGCGTTTCAGCACGGTGCGAGCTGCGTAGAAGCCGGCCATCCCGTGCACGCCGCCGCCGGGCGGGGTCGCCGACGAGCACAGATACGCCTTGGGGATCGGTGTGGTCCAGGGGTTGAACCGCGGAGTGGGCCCGAGCAGCGCGCTGGCCATGTTGTTGCCGCCGACGCCGATGTCGCCGCCGACGAGGTTGGCGTTGTGTTCGTCCATCTGTGACGCGGGCACGCTGCGGACCCCGACCACCAGATCGCGGAAGCCTGGGGCAAATCGTTCGAAGATGTCGGTGACGGCTGCGGCCATGTCCCGCGTCGAATTGTTGGGTACGTGGACATAGGTCCACAGTGGGCGACGGCCGGCGTCATCGATGCGCGCCGGGTCGGCGATATGGGGGAGTGCGGCCAGCACCATCGGCCACTCGGCGTGACGGCCCGCGGCGATCTCGGACTCGGCCAGTGCCATCTGGGCCCGGCTGCCACCCAGATGCAGTGTCGGCGCCTGGGTCAGACGCGGGTCACGCCAAGGGATCTCGCCGCTCAGCACGAAATCGACCTTCGCCACCCCCGGACCGTAGCGGTAGCGGCTCAACGCCCTGGCGTAGCGAGGCGGCAGGGCCTTGCCGTAGATCGACAGCAGCGCGGTCGGTGCGGTGTCGTAGATGACCACGCCCGACGGTGGTTCGGTGACCTCGTGTCCGAGGAGGAGTTCGCCGCCGTGCGCGGTGAGATCGGCGATCAGCGCATCGGGGATGGCCTGGGATCCGCCGATCGGGATCGGCCATCCGACCGCATGTCCCAGCGTCGCCAGCATCAGACCGGCGCCTCCCGAAACCAGAGAGGGCATGGTTGAAATCGTGTGTGCGGCAACACCGCTGAACAATGCCCGGGCGTCCTCGCCTTTGAGTGACCGCCACAACGGCGTGCCTTGGGCCAGGAGCCGGGGTGCGACGCGCGCTGCTGCGGTCAGCGACGGCGGCAGCGACCGCTTGTCGCCGAGGATCAGGCCGACCACGTCATCGCACTCGGCAGCCAGCGGACCGAGCAGCCGTCGCCAGGAATCTCCGTGGTCCAGTTCGGAGCAGGTGCGCTCGATGTCGCGGTAACCGATCGCCGCCGGGCGGTGCTGCAACGGGTTGGCATAGGAAATCTCGGGGACCGCCAGTTGGACCCCGCGGGCGGTCAGGTCGTAGGCGGCGAAGAACGGCGACGCCAGCGCGAGCGGGTGCACCGCCGAACAGATGTCGTGGCCGACGCCGGAGAACTCCGGGTCGGGCAGGGTGCGAGCGCCGCCACCAGGGGTGGGTTGTGCTTCGATGACGCGTACCGACAATCCGGCTCGGGCGCAGATGACGGCGGCGGACAGGCCGTTGGGGCCGCTGCCGACGATTGTGACGTCCACGCCACCAGTACACCGCACGCGGTTCGGCTGTGGTAGTGGCCGCCCGGTCTCGTACCGAGGACACCACGAAACCAGCCGGGCTTCCTCGGCTTGGGAGGACGACCGATACAGTCAAGTCACGAGGAAGGCGGTGACAACATGGCGCATGTGCCGAGCGCGGATCGGCGGCGGCAATTCATCGAGGCCGCCTCGCGTGTCATCGAAACGCATGGAGTGGCCCGCGCCACGACGCGGAACATTGCCCAAGAGGCCGGCGCACCACTGGGTGCTCTGCACTACTGCTTCGGTACCAAAGAAGAGCTGTTCGAGGCGGTTTCGCATACTTTCGGCCGATTGAACCTGGCGCCGGCAATGGAGAGCGTGCGTCCCGGCATGGGTATCACCGCGGCGGTGCCGGTACTGCTGCAGTCGACCGCGAAGTTCATTGCCGCCAACATCACCTCGGAGCTGGGCGAGCTCGAAATCTACGTGTGGGCGCTGCGCAACGGCCGACCGGAGATGCCACGGCGTACGTACGAAATCTGGATGGGGCTTGTCGAGGAAGCCCTGCGCACTGCCCGCACCGAGGATGAGCTGGACCAAGACATCTCGGCCATAACGCGGTTGCTGGCGAGTCTGGTGGATGGCTGCGCATTGATGGAGCTGATGACCAGCGAGCAACGTCTCGAGGAATCGGCTGAGAGCGCCAGCCGCACCGTTGTCGCGGCCATTGAAGCGGGTGTCTTCCGCCGCAACTGACGCGCGGCGTTGTGGTGCAGGCACCGCACCTGTCAAAGCAAATGTTTCCCTGCCACTTTCATTCGGCAGAGCATTTCTCCGGCTCGATGCCGGAAACCCCGGGTCGAACACGCTTGCCGGCAATCCACTGACGCGGGTTGTTGCGGGGGTTGGCCGCGGTCTTGCTGGTGATTTCCACCGACCTCTTGACAGCCTGTGGGCCAGGACACAATACTTCTGGTCAACCGACTAGGTCATTTGACCAAATCAACTGACCCAATCAAGTTCAGCCCGAGAGGAGTCATCGATGTCGCAGGTAGAGACGCTGTCGACCGATCCGACGAAGCTTCGTTCGGTCCTGGGCTGTTTCCCGTCTGGCGTGGTGATCGTGACCGGTCAGACCGAGTCGGAGTGCGTCGGTCTGACGGTCCAGTCCTTCATGGCACTCTCGCTGGAACCGCCTCTGGTGCTGCTGTCGATAGCGCGAACTTCGACCAGCTGGCCGGCGATCAAGGCCAACGGCCGGTTCGGTATCAACGTCCTCGGTGAATCCGCCGCTGACTTGGCGTCGGAATTCGCACGCAGTGGCGGGCCGAAATTCGACTCATGTGAATGGCATCCGGGCCTGATGACGGGATCGCCCGTGTTGCCGGGTGCGATTGCGTGGATCGAAGCCGAGATCTGGCAGCTCTACGACGGCGGCGATCATGAGATCGTCGCGGCCCGTGTTCTTGATCTCGGTGCTGTGGAAGGGGATTCGCGGCCGTTGCTCTTCTTCCGATCGAATTTCACCCGCCTCGCTGCCGGGTAGAGCTCTTCTCGCAGTGAATGTCAATCCCGATGAAAGGACGAGAACACATGGGAATGTTGGAAGGCAAAGTAGTGATGGTCACGGGTGCGGCCCGTGGTCAAGGACGCGCACACGCGATCGCGAGCGCTCGGGAGGGCGCGGACGTCATCCTGGTCGACGCCGTCCGGCAGATCGAGACGGTGCCATACGCACTGGCCGAGCCGTCTGACCTTGAGCACAGCGCAAAGGAAGTGGAAGCACTGGGCCGTAAGGCCATCCAGGTGGTGGCCGACGTACGGTCGCAGTCGGACCTCGATGCCGTCGTACAGCAGGGCATCGCCGAGCTGGGCAAGATCGATTGCCTGATCGCCAACGCCGGGATCTGGAGCTTGGGTCCGTTCTGGGAGCTCACCGAACAGGCCTGGGCGGACGAGGTCGACATCAATCTCACCGGCGTGTGGAAGAGCGCAAAGGCCGTGGCGCCGCACATGATCGAGCGTCAGCAGGGATCGATCGTCATCACCGGTTCCATCGACGCCCTCGAGCCAGGTGGTGGCTACGCGCACTACACGGCTTCCAAGTACGGCGTGATCGGCTTGATGAAGAGCGTTGCGCTGGAACTGGCCCCGCACGGTGTCCGGGCGAACTGCATTTGCCCCGGGTTTGTGGACAGCGGCATGACCAACAACACGCCGATGTACGACATGGTCGCGGGCCACGAGGGCGGCACCCGGGACGAATTCATCCACAACGGATACAACTTCACCGCCCTCAAGGGCGTGACCGCCATGGAGCCGTCACGGATGGCCGACACCGCGCTGTATCTGAACTCGGACCTGGCCGCGAGGGTCACCGGAGTGGTCATCCCGGTGGATGCAGGCCACATGCTGCTCTCGGGCCACAACCACAATCCTGTCCGCTAGCGCCATCCGCACCGGATCGGCTCCACCGCAGGGCAGTAACGACAACTGGGCTGCGAATCCGGGTCGGTCCGGCGCGGAAGCGCCCCTGAACCGCAATTGCGCGAC
The DNA here is from genome assembly GCF_011745145.1 of Mycobacterium sp. DL440. Classification (NCBI taxonomy): domain Bacteria; kingdom Bacillati; phylum Actinomycetota; class Actinomycetes; order Mycobacteriales; family Mycobacteriaceae; genus Mycobacterium; species Mycobacterium sp. DL440. The sequence continues at coordinate 1,341,165 of NZ_CP050191.1, forward strand.
GAAATCCGCCGCGTGCTCTCGTCAACAAGGAGAAACGATGAAATTCGGAACATTCCATCTGCCGTATTCATTGGATTACGCGGACGGCAAGCGTCCGGCGAAAGATGTCATCGACTGGGATCTGCAGGTCGTGGAGTGGGCCGACCGGTATGGCCTCGACGAGGCGTTCTTCGCCGAGCACTTCACCGTGGGTGCCGAACCGAGCCCGGCCCCCGACGCCATGATCGCCGCTGCCTCGCAACGCACTTCGCGGATTCGCCTCGGAGCGGGTGCCCACCTGTTGCCGTACCACAATCCGATCGCGCTGGCGCACCGGATCATGTGGCTCGATCACATGACCGGCGGGCGCTACATCGCGGGCATGGCTCCGGGTGCGTATCCCAGTGACGCCCAGATGTTCTCGACCGGCAAGAACAACAACGAGATGATGATCGAAGCGCTCGACATCATCGAGTCGATCTGGACCAAACCGGCGCCATTCACGATCGCCGGCAAGTACTGGTCGGTCGACATGCCCGACTATGACCCGGAGTTGAAAGGCCCGCATCTGCGGCCTTTGCAGGACCCACACCCGCCGATCGCCATGACTGGCATGCAGCCGAAGTCGCCGACGCTGGCGCTCGCGGGTGAACGCGGTTACCTGCCGATGAGCCAGCAGCTCGGCAACGAAACGCTGCGCCAGCAGTGGGCGACCTACGACGAGGCGGCACGCGCGGCCGGCCATCAGACCACCAGGTCCGACTGGCGCATCTTCCGCGACTTCTTCGTTGCGGACACCGACGAGCAAGCCCGGGATGCGGTGATCAACGGGGCCGCGGGCAAGACATGGGAGGCGATCCTGCTGCCCGTCTTCAAGAAGATGAACCTGCTGCCGATGCTGGCCGGGGACATGGATCCCGAGAAGGTCGACCTCGATTGGCTGGCTGACAACTTCTGGCTGGTCGGCTCACCGGCCACGGTGCGGGAGAAGGTCCGTGAGTTCAACAAAGAGTGCGGTGGCACGGGAACGATTATCTCGTTCACCTACGACTACAGCGACACCCCGGAGCTGTACGAGCGCAACTTCGAGCTCATGGGCAAAGAGGTCATGCCCGCTCTCGCCGACCTCTGAACACCGATCAACCCCATCAAGGAGTCAACCGTGACTTTGTACAGAGTGCTGAACCCGGCAACCGAGGAGACCGAAAGGGAATATCCCACTGCCAGTTCCGAGGAGATTACCGAGGTGCTCGACCGGACCGACCGCGCGTATCCGCTGTGGCGCGCTACGCCGATCGATGAGCGTGCGGAAATTCTGTTGCGGGTCGCCGACACCATCGAGAAGCGTGCCGAGGAGCTGGGTTCCATCGTCACACGGGAGATGGGCAAGCTCATCGGCTCTGCGGTGGGGGAAGCGAAGTTCTCGGCGTCGATATTCAGGTATTACGCCGAGAACGGTGCCAGGCTCTTGACCGATGAGCAGTTGATCTCGGAATTGCCCGGCACATCGCTGATTCGGCGAACACCGATCGGACCGGTCTTCGGCATCGCGCCGTGGAACTACCCGTACTTCCAGATCGCCCGAGTTGCAGCACCGAATTTGATCATCGGAAACACTCTGGTGCTCAAGCACTCTCCGCAATGCCCGGAGTCGGCGTTGGCGTTCGAGGCGCTGCTTCACGAGAGCGGCGTTCCACAGGACGCCTACATCAACGTGTTCGCCGATATCGAGCAGGCGTCCACGATCATCGCCGATCGGCGGATCCACGGGGTTTCCTTCACCGGCAGCGAGCGCGCGGGGCAGTCGGTCGCCGAGATCGCCGGCGCGAATCTGAAAAAGGTCGTTCTCGAGCTCGGCGGGTCGGACCCGTACATCGTGCTCGACACCGACGATGTACCGGCTGTGGCGCGGACGTGCGCCAAGGCTCGCGTGGCGAACGCCGGTCAGGTCTGCAACGGCGCCAAGCGTTTCCTCGTCGCCGACGAGCTGTACGACGACTTCCTGTCTGAATTCGTCGCGGTGATGGGTGAACAGGTCACCGGCGATCCCTACGATCCCGCGACCGCGTATGGCCCGCTCGCCTCGGAGCAGGTCGTCTGCACACTCGTAGACCAGATCGACGATGCGGTCAGCAAGGGCGCGACGGTGCACTGCGGCGGTAAGCGACTGTCGGGCCCAGGGTATTTCGTCGAGGCCACGGTCCTCAGTGGGGTGAACCCGCAGATGCGCGCCTATCACGAAGAACTTTTCGGACCGGTTGCAGTGGTGCACCGTGTTGCCGACGCCGACGAGGCCATCGCCTTGGCCAACGACAACCCGTACGGACTCGGTAGCGCGGTCTTCACTCAGGACGACGCAACCGCGATGAAGGTTGCCGAGCAGCTCGAAACCGGGATGGTTTGGATCAACGAGGCAGAGGGCGACTCACCTGATCTGCCGTTCGGAGGAACCAAACGTTCCGGTATCGGACGGGAATTGGGCCCCTTGGGATTGGACGAGTACGTCTACAAGAAGTTGATCCACATCCCCTGATCTGCATGGGGTTGGTTCACCCCGGGTGAAGGGCCCGGGGTGACACCGAAAGAACAATCGTCGCTCGCTTGTCAGAACATCATCATGAGGAGATCCGATGACCGGTTCCACCACAGTGGACGTCAACACGCAGTACCAGACGGGTGTGCGCGACCATCTGCTGTTGCATTTCGGTCAGCACGCGAAGCTCCGTGATGGCGGCGAGATCCCGGTGATCGAACGGGCCGAAGGGGTTTATGTCCACGACTCCCGCGGTCGCCGATACCTGGATGCGCTGTCCTGCCTGTTCTGCGCGCAGATCGGCTACTCCTACGGGGACGAATTTGCCGCTGCTGCAACTGAACAGCTGACCACCCTGCCGTTCAACACCACCTGGGGTACGGCGCACCCCGCGGCGATCGAATTGGCCGAGCGGCTGGCCGATCTGGCGCCGGCCGGAATCAACCGGGCCTTCTTCACCTCCGGGGGATCCGAATCCGTCGAGTCCGCGTGGAAGTTGGCCCGCCAGTACCACATCGCCAACGGCGAGCCCGGCCGGATCAAAGCCATCGCGCGCCGGACCGCGTACCACGGCTTGTCGCTGGGAGCATTGGCGTTCACCGGGATTCCGGCCCTAAAAGAGCCCTTTGGCGCACCCTCGATCGAGGTGAGCCACGTTCCCAACACCAACCGGTTCCGAGCGGCCGACGGCGACGACTCGAGCGCGTTCACCGCGCGCATCCTCGCCGAAACCGAGGCGGCCATCGTCGCGGCCGGTCCTGAGACCGTCGGCATGCTGATCGCCGAACCGCTGCAGAACGCCGGTGGCTGCTTCACCGCTCCCGACGGGTACTGGGCGGGGCTTCGCGCGTTGACCGACAAGTACGGCATCCTGCTGGTCGCCGACGAGGTGATCACGGGCTTTGGCAGGCTCGGAGAGTACTTCGGAGTGAGCTCGGTCGGTGCGACGCCGGACCTGATCACCCTCGCCAAGGGAGTGACCTCCGCGTACGCGCCCATGGGCGTGGTGATGGTCTCCGATCGTGTTGCCGAGCCCTTCTTCCGCCCGGGACAGGTTCTGCAGCACGGCATCACATTTGCGGGCCACCCACTTTCGGCTGCCATCGCGCTGCAGAACATCAAGATCTTCGAACGTGACCGGGTGCTCGAGAACGTCCGGGAGCTGGCGCCATATTTGAAGAACCGGATGACGGGCCTGCTGTCGCTGCCGATCGTCGGCGATGTTCGCGGCGACGGCTTCTTCTTCGCGGCCGAGCTGGTTGCCACCGAACAGGGTGACCGGTTGAACGCAGAACAACGGGATTTCTTTGTCCGTCAGTATCTTCCGTCGCGGATTCGCGAAGCGGGCCTGATCGCGCGGGCCGATGACCGCGGTGAACCGTTGGTCCAGATCGCACCGCCACTGGTGTGCACCAAAGCAGAACTCGACACGATTGTCGACGCTCTGCAGGAGGTGCTCACTGACGCCGGAGAAAAGATCGGGCTGTGAACCCATCCGTCGACATCACCGATCTGGGCGGAGGCTCTTCTGTGGAAATCGACACCGCGACGAGACGCCTCGCGGAGTACAGCTACGACGCATCGAACTACCGGGTCACCCCCGCGGGGGTCGCCTTCCCGCGCACCGCTGCGGAAGTCAGCGAGCTCGTCGCCCGCTGCAGTGCGGCCGGGGTTCCCGTCACCGCACGTGGCGGAGGTACGTCGATGGCCGGCAATGCGGTCGGGCCCGGCGTTGTCGTCGACTTTTCGAGGCACATGAATTCGATTGTCGCGATCGACGTCGAGGCGCGGACCGCAGTCGTCGAACCCGGTGTGGTGCTGTCCGATCTGGCAGCAGCAGTCGAAGCGACCAGCGGTGGCGCGCTGACGTTCGCGCCCGACCCGTCGAGCAAGACCCGTGCCACGGTCGGCGGGGCGGTCGGCAACGACGCCTGCGGTAATCACTCGGTGCGCTACGGCCGAACCGCCGACCATGTCGTCGCGCTGGACCTCGTACTGGCCGATGGCACGAAACTGACTGCGACGCGCTCGGCGATCCGCGCCACTGACCCGGCCGACGCGCACGCGGTCGGCCGCGCGGCGGAGATCCACACGGCCTTGCAAGCACTCGCGTTGGAGAACATGGCCGAATTCCGGCTCGAACTCGGCCGCATTCCTCGCCAGGTGTCCGGGTTTCACCTGGCACACCTGTTGCCGGAAAACGGTTTCGACGTCGCGCGCGCACTTGTCGGCAGTGAGGGCGCGTGTGGAATCGTCGTGGCCGCAACCGTCGGGCTTGTCGAATCCCCACCGTCGGCACAGTTGTTCATCCTCGGCTACGAGGACCTCATCGATGCCGCGCGCGATGTCGAAACCATCCTGCGATATGCACCGGCCGCCGTAGAGGGGATCGACGAGTTGATCGTCGACACGATGCGGGCCCGGCGCGGGTCTGACTCGGTCGCCGATCTTCCGGTTGGGCACGCCTGGCTGTACGTCGACCTCGATGGTGACGACGTCGACGAGATTTCCGGGCGGGGACGCGAACTGCTCCGCGAGGTCTATGAACACGGTCGCGTGCTCGATGCGCGGGAGGTTCGTGACCCGGTGGCCCGCAAGAAGCTCTGGCGCGTCCGCGAGGACGGTGCGGGGCTGTCGTCGCGGCTCGAAGATCCCAAGGGCGACGGCACCGTGACATCGTGGCCCGGCTGGGAAGACTCCGCCGTCGCACCGGAGAAGCTCGCGGATTACCTTGTCGACTTCCGCGACCTGCTCGCCGAATTCGACCTGATCGGGGTGATGTACGGGCATTTCGGCGCCGGCTGCATGCACATCCGGATCACCTTCGACCAGCGGACCTTCGAGGGTCAGCAGGTCATGCAGCGGTTCCTGCGGGCCGCCGCACGGCTGGTGGTCAAGCACGGCGGCACGTTGTCCGGTGAACACGGCGACGGACGCGCCCGCTCCGAACTGCTCGCCGAAATGTATTCACCCGTGGTCATGAGAGCGTTCGCCCGGTTCAAGGAGATCTTCGACCCGGACGGGGTGCTCAACCCCGGCATGATCGTCGACCCGCCGGCCGTGACGGACAATCTCGCCCTCGGCAACGTGCCCGACCTTCCATGGCGGACAAGCTTTTCCCTGACCGAGACCCGTCACGGTGACGGAACCAGCGGCTATGCGGACGCGGTGCAACGGTGCATCGGCGTCGGGCGGTGCCGTTCGCGGTCGGGCGGGGTCATGTGCCCGAGCTACCGGGCCACCGGTGACGAGAAGGATTCGACGCGCGGGCGGGCGCGCGTGCTGCAGGACATGGTGCGCGGCGCGCGCACCGTCGACGAGGGCTGGGCATCCGAGGATGTCCGCGCCGCACTCGATCTGTGCTTGTCGTGCAAGGCGTGTTCGACCGATTGTCCGACCGGAGTGGACATCGCCACCTACAAGTCCGAGTTCTTCGACCATTACTACGCGAGTCGGCGCAGGCCGATGGCGCACTATTCTCTCGGCTGGCTTCCGCTGTGGCTGAAGATCACCGAATGGATCGCTCCCGTCGTCAACGCTGTCCTGGCCACCCGGTTGAAGCTCGTGATGCTGCGCGTGGGTGGCCTCACGACCGAGCGTGAACTCCCGCCGTTCGCGTCTCGTCGGCGAATCCGGAAGATCGTGGGATCGGGCGCTGGCGACCCGGCAGACACCGATGTGATGCTGCTTTTCGACTGCTTCACCAAGGGGTTTCGCCCGGAAGTCGCGGCCTCGGCGCTGCGGGTCGTTGCGGACGCCGGTCACCGGGTGCAGGTCCGCAGCGATGTGTGCTGCGGTCTGACGTGGATCTCGACAGGACAACTCGCGCGTGCCAAGAAGCACCTCGCCCGCACGGCACGCCTGCTCGACGACGGCACCGTCCGTCCGATCGTGGTCACCGAACCGAGCTGCGCGGCGGCGCTGCGCGGGGATCTGCCCGAACTCGTCCACAACGATGCGGCCCGTCGGGTCGCGTCCCGGGTGCGCAGTTTCGCCGAGCAGGTCAGTGCGCAGGCGCGCAACGGTTGGGCGCCTGCCCATCGGCTTCCCGATGCGGTGACGGTACAGCCCCATTGTCACGAGTACGCGGTCTTCGGCGCCGAAACACAGCGCCGCGCGCTGCATGCGGTCGGTGTGGGCACGGTGCACGAATCCACCGGATGTTGTGGCGTTGCAGGAAATTTCGGATTCGAGCGCAACCACTTCGAGACCAGCATGGCGGTTGCCGAACAGGCGCTCGCGCCTGCGCTGCGAGCGGGTCCGGCGGCGGTCGTGCTCACCGATGGGTTCAGTTGCCACATGCAGGTACGTCAATTGACCGACCGCCCAAGGCCGGGCGCGTCGGTCCATCTCGCACAAATTCTCGATCCTCAAGCACAGTAAGGAGATACCCAATAATGACCACAACAGCGGATACCTTCAGTCCCACGGCCGGGGCGTTGGCAGTCCCCACCGGATTGCTGATCGGTGGCACGTGGCGAGACGCAGCCGACGGAAAGACCTTCGCAGTAGAGAATCCCGCCACCGGCGAGACGATTGCGATGATCGCAGACGGTGGCCCCGCCGACGCCGATGCCGCACTGGAGGCCGCGGTGGCCGCCCAGTCGGCCTGGGGCCGCACGGCGCCCCGTGCCCGCAGCGAGATCCTGCGCCGCGCATACGATCTGCTGATCGAACGTGAGGATTGGATCGCCGAGGTCGTCACGTCCGAGATGGGGAAGCCGCTCGAGCAGGCCAAGGGCGAGGTGGCCTACGCCGCAGAGTTCCTGCGGTGGTTCTCCGAAGAAGCAGTGCGCATCGACGGGGATCACCTGCTCACCGGCGACGGCGCGAACCGGATCGTCGTCACCCGCGAGCCGGTCGGGCCCTGCGTGCTGGTAACGCCGTGGAACTTCCCGCTGGCGATGGGGACGCGCAAGATCGGTCCCGCGGTGGCGGCCGGCTGCACCATCGTGCTGAAGCCCGCCGAACAGACTCCGCTGACCATGCTCGCGCTCGCGGAGATCATGCAGGATGCCGGCTTGCCGGATGGTGTGCTCAATGTGGTGAACACCAGCGACCCGGGCGCGGTGGTCACGCCGTGGATGACGAGCGGCAAGGCCCGAAAGATCAGCTTCACGGGATCCACCGAGGTCGGAAAGCTCCTGCTCACGCAGGCTGCCGGCACCGTCATGCACACGTCGATGGAGCTCGGCGGAAACGCGCCGTTCATCGTCTTCGCCGATGCAGACATCGATGTCGCGGTGGAAGGGGCGATCACCGCGAAGATGCGGAACATGGGGGAGGCGTGCACCGCGGCGAACCGACTCTATGTTCACCGCAGCATTGCCGGTGTCTTCGCCGAGCGTCTGGCCGCGCGCCTGCGCGAGATGACGATCGGCAACGGCATCGAAGCCGGAATCGACGTCGGCCCGCTCATCGACAACGACGCCCGCGCCAAAGTCCAACACCTGGTCGACGATGCCCTGCGCCGTGGTGCCCGAGCAGTCACCGGCGGGAGCGCTCCGGATGGACCGGGGTATTTCTATCAGCCGACCGTTCTCACCGATGTGTGCACCGAGTCGGAGTTGATGACCACGGAGATCTTCGGGCCCGTTGCACCGGTGATCCCGTTCGACGATGAGGACGAGGTGATCGAACTCGCCAACTCCACCGACTGGGGGCTTGCGGGCTACATCTTCACTCAGGACGTCGACCGCGCGTTCGATGTCGGTGAACGTCTTGAAGTGGGGATGGTGGGGGTGAACACCGGCCTGGTGTCGAACCCTGCCGCACCGTTCGGCGGAGTCAAGCAGTCAGGACTTGGCCGTGAAGGCGGGAAGGTCGGCATCGACGAGTTCCTCGAGTACAAGTACTTCTCTGTCCCTCGACGGAGTCGTGGTGGGCAGCGGTAATCCGGTTTGCGGGGCCCGCGCCAACCCCCGTCGCGATGCAGTTTCACAACCCAGATTAGGAGAGCTATGAGTACCCCGACGGTGGCCGTGGTGGGACTCGGGACGGTCGGAGCCCAGTGCCTCTGGCAACTGAGCAAACGGGGCGTCGACCTCGCCGGCTATGAGACGTACTCGCCCGGACATGCGCGTGGCGGCGCCGGCGGAGACAGCCGGTTGTTCAAGAACATCGAGATGGAGGACGAACACTACAGCCCCGTGGTCGCGCGAGCCGATCAGCTTTGGGACGAACTCCAGCTGGAGTCCGGCCGGGAGTTGCGTACGGTCACCGGCGCCCTGATCACCGGCGCGCCGACCGACCTGGAGATGGAACGCGCGGTCAAGAATGCTGCGGATACCGGTGTGCCACATGAAATCTGGGATACCGAGACGTTGGTCCGCAAGGTGCCGCAGTACTGCCCCGATCCGGGTGACATCGGTATATGGGACAAGCGGGGCGGATTCATCCGTCCGGAGCTCAGTGTGGCGACGGCGGCGCGCATGGCCGAGCGGCGAGGGGCTCGGATCCATCGGCGACGGCGGGTGCTGGAGATTGCACAGTCGTCGCATGGCGTGGCCATCCACACCGACGATGGGGTGGATACCTATGACAACGTGGTCGTGGCGGTGGGCGCGTGGACACCGGTGCTGTTCCCGCGGTTCCGGGGCTTCATCATTCCGCGCCGATTGACCTCTGCCTGGTTCTTTGCCCGAGATGCCGATCACCTCAAGGGTTTTCCGCCGTTCATTCGCTCGGTTGCGACGTACGCCTACGGCATTCCGACCACGGACGGTACCGCCGTGAAAATCGGGCTCGGATTTGCCGACCACACGCCGGCGGACAACCCCGATCAAGTGGAACGCACAGTGCAGCCCGAGGAACTGGGGCCGTTCCAGGACAAGGTGCAACGCTATCTGCCTGGTCTCGATCCGGAACCCATGCGAACCGAAACCTACCTCGAGGGTTACACGCCGACGCGGCGCGAATGGATCGGTGCGCATCCGGACATGCCCAATGTTTTGGTTCTCGCCGGATTCTCCGGCCACGGTTTCAAACTGTGCCCGGCCATCGGTGAGGCGGCCGCAGAACGGGTGCTGGGCGAAGCGCCGACGCTCGACTTCGACTTCTTGGAGGACGGGCGCATCCCGTTCTGAGTATTCACACGAAGGGTGTAAACATGCTCGGGCAACTGAATGTCAGGCCGCCGGGATCGGCGGTGGGCGGCCGGCGCCGAAAAGTCGAGTGCGACATGGCGTTGTCGTCTGTTGCCGAAGGCCTGCCCCTCGTCGTCGCGAGTCCCCGGGGTTGCGATCTGATGGTCCTCGCCGCGCGTGCAACCACGGCATCGATAGCGTTCCTGGTTCGACATGGCAGCGGTTTCGTCACCGTGGCGATGACCGCTGACCGGCTCGCGGCGCTGGGTCTGCCGTCACAGCGCGCTCGCGACGGCGGTCGCCACCGGCCCGCGCTTCACGTCGCGGTCGACGCGGTCGCAGGAACGACAACGGGGATCTCGGCGCACGACCGGGCGCTGACCATTCGGTTGTTGGGTGATCCTGGCAGTACGCCGGGCGATTTTCTGCGGCCGGGCCACGTCATCCCCGTCCGCGCCGACTTCGAGAGCAATCTGCCCCCGGGCGTACCGGAAACGGCGGCGATGATCGGCCTGATCGCCGCGGACGCGCCGGCGACAGCGATCTGTTCACTGGTCGTCGATGCGGATCCGACGGGAATCGCGTCGGCACAGCAGGGCCGGCAGTTCGCGGAGACTCATGGGATCGGGTTTGTCCACAGCGGTGACATCACCCACCTGTTCTACCGCGATCGGGCGATGCGAGATGTGCATGGAATGTAGTTGGAGGCATCGTCGATGCACAGTAAAGATTCTGAGTCACAACCAGTTACGTCAATCAGATGAAGCAGGTGCGGCGGCGGGGGTTCGACGCCGGCGTCACCACGTTTGCGATCCACTTGACCGACTAGCCTTCCGACGCTCTACTACTCGGCAAGCAACTTGGTCATATGACTATGTCAATCGATCGAGAAAGTGTGTCATGTCACCATTCCTGCAGACCAGTGAAATCGAGGCGGGCAAATGAACACCACCACGCGGGACGCCCCTGGTGCGCCGCCGGTGTCCGGCACCGGTCAGCAGGCCGCCGGCCTCAGCGGATCGATGGGAACCTTCCGGTTGTTCGCCCTGGTGATGGCGTTCGTCTCACCACTGGTCGCAGTATCCGGCTGGATCGCGGTTCTCATCGCGTTCGGTGGTCCGGGTGCACCGGCGATGATGCTCGTGGCTACCGTACTCGTCACGATCTTCTCGCTGGGTTTCGTGGCGATGGGGCATCATATGGCCAGCCCCGGTGCGTTCTACTCATACGTCGCGGCGAGCCTTGGGCGTGTGATGGGGCTGGGGGCGGGATTCGTCGCGATCACCACGTACATCCTCCTGGGATTGTCGGCGTTCACGTTCTTCGGCATCGCCGGGTCCAGCTTCGTGGTTCGAGAGCTCAGCGGCCCTGAGATCAGCTGGTACTGGTATGCACTGGCGGTGTGGGTGGTGGTGAGCGTCTTCGGCTACCTGCACGTCGAGCTGTCGGCGAAGGTCCTGCTCGTGGCGATGGCGCTCGAAGTCGTCGTCGTCCTGATCTTCGATCTCGCGGTACTCGGGAACAGCGGCGTATCGGAGACGGGCGGTGTGACGCTCGAACCATTCTCGTGGCACGCGGTGTCGAGCGGATCGTGGGGGCTGGGTCTACTGTTTGCGATCTTGCTGTTCAACGGCTTCGAGGGCACTGCGGCCTTCCGCGAGGAGGTTCGCAATCCCGCCCGCACGATCGGCCGGGCGACGATGTCTGTGGTCGCGTTTGTCGGCATCTTCTATTGCCTCGCCTCCTGGGGAATCATCTCCTACTTCGGGATGGACACAGCAGTCGAGCTCGCCACAACCGATCCGGTCAGCATGTTCACCACGGCGCTGGGCGGGTCAGTTGGTGGATGGATGGTGGATGTGGCCAGCGTCCTGCTCCTGACATCGATCTTTGCGGGTCTGGTATCGATCCACAGCATCCTGGCGCGCTACATCTACTCTTTCGGCGTCGACCGGGTTCTCCCACGGAAATTGGCCAGCGTTCATCCACGACACAACTCGCCGTACATGGCGTCGATCGCTGCCAGTGTGTTGTTCGTCGTCGTCGAACTTCCGTTCGTGCTGGCCGGTGCCAACCCGTCGATGCTCTACGGTCAGCTCGGTGGCACCGGCGGCTACGCATATCTGCTGCTGTTCACGCTCGTCAGTCTCGCCGTCTTGGTCTACTTCTGGCGCCAGCGGGGGTCGCACTCGGTCAATGTATGGGTGGCAGTCGTGGCACCGACCGTTTCTATGGTCGGAATGGGCATCCTGCTGGTCGTCGCGATCATGAACTTCTCCACGCTGACCGGAGGTTCAGGCGTGCTTGCGATCGTTCTTCAGGCGACTGTCTGGGGTACCGGTCTGGTCGGCATCGTGCTTGCTCTGGGGTATCGGTGGAAACGACCCGAGATCCACGCTCGCATCGGTCGTCGGGATGTCGCGGACGCATCGCAGGCGGTCAACGCGACGGCAGTCCGGGAACAGTCGACCTCCGATCTCGCGGCGGCGAAGGCTATTCGCGAGCTGTAGCAGGCCGTCGGAGGTACACCTGCAGCCACAGAGGGGTTCGTATACAGATGCTTGAGAACATGATGCGCGAGGCTGTGCCGGCGGCATGTGCCGGTCGGATGGCCCCGGATACTGACGCCCGCACCCTCGACGAGCAAGTCTGGTCGTGGCAGATGTTGGCACGGTGTCGGGGCATGCCGGCGGAGGCCTTCTACCCACCGGAACACGAGCGCGGGGCTACGCGCCGCGCTCGTATGACGCAGGCAAAGATGATCTGCCGAGACTGCGACGTTCTTTCCCAGTGCCGCGAGTACGCTCTGAGAACAGCTGAACCACACGGTGTCTGGGGTGCACTTACTCCCCAAGAGCGGCAACTACTGCTCGGTCAGCCGCCGCGACGGCGCGGCGCCGGTGCCTGACGCGGCTGGCCCGGCCGCTCAGCGGTCGCACGCGTCTGTGTCATCGCCGCGACAGTGGATATTGTGAGCGTATGCCGTCGAGTGAACCGACATCGAAGCAGCAGCCGTTGCTCGTACTCGGCAAGATCGTCGAAATTCTCGATGCGTTCTCCTTTTCCCGTCCGCTCATGACGTTGGGGGAGATTCAGCACACGACAGGTTTGCCGATGTCGACGGTCCAGCGACTCGTCGGCAACATGACTTCGCGGGGTCTGCTGGACCGTTTCGGTGATCGTTTCGGTATTGGTGCGCGCGTGGCGTTTTGGGCCGCAACGGCGACGAAGCACCTGGATGTCCTGGCAGTGGTTCAGCCGGTCCTGCGCCGGCTGCGGGACCAGACAGGGGAGACGGCTGCGTTCTTCCGACGTGAGCGTGAATTCCGCGTTTGTGTGGCGCTGGCCGAGACACATCACGCATTGCGACGAGAGATGTATGTCGGCAAGATCGCACCGCTGACCGCCGGTTCGGCCGGTCGGGTTCTGCTCGCCTACGAACCCGAGATCGCCGAAAACGCCATCGCCGGACCGATTGAGGCGGTCACCGAATCGACGGTGACGGATCCGGCAGAATTGCGGGCCCGGATCACCCAGGCGCGTGCCGACGGGTATGCCATCACGGTGGGCGAACGAGACAGCGCAGGCTCCGGACTTTCCGCTCCGGTGTTCGGTCCGTCATCGGAAATCCTTGGCGCTGTGACGATCAGCGGCCCCACGCTGCGTTTGCCGAGAGAGCGTTGTGCTGAATGGGTCGATCTGCTCGTGACGTGTTGCGAGCAGATCACCCGTACGCTCGGCGGTCGGCCGCCGCGGTAGGAGCCGTTTACTAGGGCACCGCGGGCAGCACCCATTCGAAGGTTTGGGCGCGAGACCGGGCTCCTCGGGCGGCCGCTGAACGCATCGGCTCAGCGAGCTCCGTCAGCAGCGATTCGGATTGCTCGACCAGGCGCGCGAAGCTGCCGGGGTCGAGATAATCCGGCCTGGTTGCGAACAGGATGTCCTCGGTGGCGGTGTTGCCCGAAGCGCCGGGTGCGAATGGGCAACCACCCAGACCACCGAGCGCGCCGTCGATCACATCCGCACCCGCGGCGATCGCCGCCAGGGAGTTGGCGACTCCCATCCCCCAGGTGTCGTGGCCATGGAACACTATGCGGCGCCGGGGAACCCGATTCCGAATCTGATGGATGAGGGTGCGCACTTGAGCCGGGACCGCGTGTCCCAGGGTGTCGCACACAACGGTGTCGTCAGCGCCGTCGGTCCGCGGGTCGGTCACGATGTCCAGCACGCTCTGTTCGGGCACTGCGCCCTGGAACGGACAGGTGAACGACGTCGCAAGGCACAGCTGGATCCGACCGCCGGTCGCCCGGACGATATCGATTGCTTGCGGCATCGCGTTGAGGCTGTTCTCGGTACTGCGCCCGACGTTGGCGCGGTTGTGGGCGTCGGAAACGGACAGACAGTACTGAAAGTTCGTGGCGCCCATTTCGGCAGCTTTGGCGACGTGCCGGGGCGTGGCCACCCATACCCAGCAGTGTTCGAGCTCGTCCGGTGTGAGTTCGGCGATCACCTCCAGTGTGTTGGCCATTGGCGGTACCAGATCGGGACGGGCGAGCGAACCGATCTCAAGCTCGGGAACTCCGAGATCGAGCAGGAATCGGATGATTTCGAGCTTTCGTGCGGTCGGCAGCAGCTTTCCGGTCAGCTGTAGCCCGTCGCGCAATGTGACGTCGCGCAGCCGGGCTCCGCCGTCGCCGCTCATGGCTGTCGCTCCGCGACGAGATACCGAGCACGAATCTCCTCGGTATGTTCGCCGAGGTCGGGACCGACAGCGCGGACCGGGATGGACTCGCCTCCGATCACCGGCACGATGCCCGGAAAACCGACCTCGCAAGGCTCCGCTGAGCCGGTGTCGACGGGGAAGTACTGGACCATTCCGCGCGCCGCGTACTGCGCGTTGTCGGCGATATCGGCCGCGGTGAGGATCGGCCCGGAGGGGACGTCGACACCATCCAGCGTCGTGAGGACATCTTCGCGGGAATGCTGCGCGGTCCACGAGCTGATCGCGGCATCGAGTTCATCGCGCCGGCGCCAGCGGCCGTCGTTGCTGGCCAGGTCCGGATCGTCGGCCAGATCTGGACGGCCGATCGCGTTCATGTATCGCCGAAAGATCGCGTCGCCATTTCCGGCGACGACCACCGATTTGCCGTCGGCGCATACGTAGGCGTTCGACGGTGCGATGCCCTCCATCTGCCCACCCACGCGAGCTCGCTCGACGCCGTACGCGAGGTAATCCGGTACCAGGGATTCCATGACGGAGAAGATCGCCTCGTTGAGAGCGACGTCGATCGTTCGCTGGTGCGTCGGAAGCAGCTCTGTGCCGCGCTCGCGCTGAAACAGGGCCATCGCCGCCCCGAATGCCGCATAGATTCCCGCGATCGAGTCTCCGATCGACACCCCCACCCGGACCGGTTGCCGATCCGGGTCGCCGGTGAGTTCCCGCAGTCCGCCGAAAGCCTCCGCCACGGCGGCGAATCCAGGACGTGTGGCCAGCGGACCCGTCTGACCGAACGCCGAGATCCGGATGACGATCAGCGCCGGGTTGACGGCGGTGAGTTCCTCTGGGCCGATACCCCATTTCTCCAGCGTGCCGGGGCGGAAGTTCTCGATGACGACGTCGCAGTGGGCGGCTATACGAAGGACATCGCGACGCCCCTCGTCGGTCTTCAAATCCAGGACGATCGATTTCTTGTTGCGGTTGATCGTCCGGAACAGCATGGATGTCGAGCCGGCGTAGAGCCGCCATCTCCGTAGTTCATCGCCGGTGTCGGGGCGCTCGACCTTGATCACTTCAGCGCCGAAGTCGGCAAGGAGACGGCC
This sequence comes from Mycobacterium sp. DL440, assembly GCF_011745145.1. NCBI lineage: Bacteria > Bacillati > Actinomycetota > Actinomycetes > Mycobacteriales > Mycobacteriaceae > Mycobacterium > Mycobacterium sp. DL440. The sequence continues at coordinate 1,356,582 of NZ_CP050191.1, forward strand.
GGCGGTCGGAGCAGCGATGTAGTTGCCGAGTTCGAGCACGCGAACTCCTTCGAGTGGCAGGGAAACGTCCATTTGCCTGAGTTCCTCCCCGGAATACGTAACCCACATTGTGAGTATTCAACCACAATATGGGTTCCCCGCGTCCATGGGAACACCGGCATTGCCCACGGAGGGAGAGGAACGCGACCGTGCGTTTGGATCAATCGCAGCGGCAGATGTATCGATGGTCCGATCCGAGGGGCCCTCGACGAGGAGTCCGACTCGCAGGCCCGGATGCAGTGGGCGGACGTCGTGAGGCAGTTGAAACGCCGGGCCACCAGCCCACTAGGCTGTCCGCGTGAGTCTTCCCGTTGTTTTGATTGCCGACAAGCTCGCGGAATCGACCGTCGCCGCCCTCGGTGACCAGGTAGAGGTCAGGTGGGTCGACGGTCCGGACCGCGAGAAGCTGCTCGCTGCCGTGCCGGAAGCCGACGCGCTGCTGGTGCGTTCTGCCACCACGGTGGACGCCGAGGTGCTGGCTGCAGCCCCCAAACTCAAGATCGTCGCCCGCGCCGGTGTCGGCCTTGACAACGTCGACGTGGACGCCGCGACCGCCCGCGGAGTGCTCGTGGTGAACGCACCGACTTCCAACATTCACAGCGCTGCCGAGCACGCCCTTGCCCTGCTGCTGTCCACGGCCCGGCAGATCCCCGCCGCCGACGCGACCCTGCGTGAACACACCTGGAAGCGGTCGTCGTTCTCGGGCGTCGAGATCTTCGACAAGACCGTCGGCGTCGTCGGCCTGGGCCGCATCGGGCAGTTGGTCGCCCAGCGCCTGGCTGCCTTCGGCGCGCACATCGTGGCGTACGACCCCTATGTCTCGCAGGCCCGCGCAGCCCAGCTCGGCATCGAGTTGCTGCCGCTGGACGAGCTGCTCGGCCGCGCCGACTTCATCTCGGTGCACCTGCCCAAGACCAAGGAGACCGCCGGCCTGCTCGGCAAGGAGAACCTGGCCAAGACCAAGCCGGGCGTCATCATCGTCAACGCCGCCCGCGGCGGTCTGATCGACGAGCAGGCCCTGGCCGATGCCATCAACAGCGGCCATGTGCGTGCCGCCGGCCTGGACGTCTTCTCCACCGAACCGTGCACCGACAGTCCGCTGTTCGAGCTGCCCCAGGTGGTCGTGACCCCGCACCTGGGTGCCTCGACCGCTGAGGCGCAGGACCGCGCCGGTACGGATGTGGCCGCCAGCGTGAAGCTGGCGCTGGCCGGCGAATTCGTGCCGGACGCGGTCAACGTGGGCGGCGGGGCCGTCGGCGAAGAGGTGGCGCCCTGGTTGGACCTCGTGCGCAAGCTGGGTCTGCTGGCCGGTGCCCTGTCCGATGCTGCTCCGGTCTCGCTGTCCGTGCAGGCGCGTGGCGAGCTGGCGTCGGAGGACGTTGAGATTCTGCGGCTGTCGGCGTTGCGGGGCCTGTTCTCCGCGGTGGTCGACGAGCAGGTGACGTTCGTCAACGCACCGACGCTGGCCGCCGACCGTGGCGTGGCGTCTGAGATCAGCACCGCCACCGAGAGCCCGAACCACCGCAGCGTGGTCGATGTGCGCGTCGTGCACGCCGACGGCAGCGCGGTGAACGTGGCGGGCACCCTGTCGGGGCCGCAGCTGGTCGAGAAGATCGTCCAGATCAACGGGCGCAACTTCGACCTGCGGGCCGAGGGTTACAACCTCATCGTCCATTACAACGATCAGCCGGGCGCGCTCGGCAAGATCGGCACCCTGCTGGGCGGGGCGAACGTCAACATCCTCGCCGCACAGCTGAGCCAGGACGTCGACGGCGACAGCGCCATCGTGATGCTGCGCCTGGACACCGACGTGCCCGAGGATGTGCGCGCCGCGCTCTCTGCCGCGGTTGACGCCACGACGCTGGAAGTGGTCGACCTGTCATGAAACTCGCTGTAATCGCCGGTGACGGCATCGGTCCGGAGGTCATCGCCGAGGCGTGCAAGGTGCTCGACGCGGTGCTGCCCGGTGTGGACCGGACTGAATACGACCTGGGCGCGCGTCGCTATCACGCGACCGGGGAGACTCTGCCCGAGGGCTTCGTCGACGAGCTCAAGGGCTATGACGCAATCCTGTTGGGCGCCATCGGTGATCCCTCCGTACCCAGCGGTGTGCTCGAGCGCGGACTGCTGCTGAACATGCGGTTCGCGTTGGACCACCACGTGAATCTGCGGCCGTCTCGGCTGTTCGCCGGGGTTTCCAGCCCGTTGGCCGGCAACCCGGCGATCGACTTCGTGGTGGTGCGCGAGGGCACCGAAGGTCCCTACACCGGAACCGGCGGCGCGATCCGGGTGGACACCCCGCACGAGGTCGCCACCGAGGTGTCCACCAACACCCGGTTCGGTGTGGAGCGAGTCGTGCGTTACGCGTTCGAGAAAGCCCGCACCCGGCGCAAACACCTCACGCTGGTGCACAAGAACAACGTGCTGGCGTTTGCCGGCTCGCTGTGGAAGCGCACCGTCGATGAGATCGGTGCGGAATACCCGGACGTCGAGACGGCTTACCAGCACATCGATGCCGCGACCATCCATATGGTCACCGATCCCGGCCGGTTCGACGTGATCGTCACCGACAACCTGTTCGGCGACATCATCACCGACCTGGCGGCCGCGGTGTCTGGCGGTATCGGACTGGCCGCGAGCGGCAATATCGATGCGACGCGGACCAATCCGTCGATGTTCGAACCCGTGCATGGCAGCGCGCCCGACATCGCCGGGCAGGGAATTGCCGATCCGACCGCCGCGGTGATGAGTGTGGCGTTGTTGCTCGCCCACATCGGCGAGACCGACGCGGCGGCGCGGGTCGACAAGGCTGTTGGTGAGCACCTGGCCACCCGCGGTGACGCGAAGCTCTCGACCAGCGAGGTCGGCGAGCGGATTCTGTCGCTGCTGTAGACGTTGACTCCGCGCTGAGGGCGCGTGCCACACGCACATTCGCGCCCTGGACGCAGAGTCGACGATCGACGAGAGCGTGCTAGCCAACTGCTCAGCGCCGGGCGGCGATGAATCTGCCCGGGCCCACGGGTCTGTATGGGCATGGGACTCATTCAGATCGAACTGTTCGCAACCCTGGACCTCGTCGCGCAGGCGCCCGGCGGCCCCGACGAGGATCCGGTGGGGTTCTCGTTCGGCGGCTGGCAGGCGCCGCTGATCGACGAGGTCTCCGGCGCGCAGGTCGCCGCCGCGTATCAGGGCACCGATGCGCTGCTGCTCGGTCGGCGCACCTATGACATCTTCGCCGCGTACTGGCCGCAGCAGGACGACGAATTCGGCACGTTGTTCAACCGCATCCCGAAGTATGTGGCCTCCCGCGGCAATCCCGAACTCTCGTGGGATGGGTCCTCGGTATTGGGACCGGACCTGCCCGGCGCGGTGCGTGAGGTCCGTGACCGGCACGAGCATGTGACGGTTGTCGGAAGCTTGAATCTGGTGCAAACGTTGTTGCGCGAGAAGCTTTTTGACCGTCTCGACCTCTGGTTGCACCCGATCGTGCTCGGCGTGGGAAAGAAAGTGTTCGACGGTGGCGCGGTGCCCACCAACGTCACACTGCTGCAACCGCCGGTGGCCAGCCCGAGCGGCATCGTGTATCTGCAGTACGGACTTGCCGACGGAACCCCGGAGACAGGGGACATGAGCGAGTTGGACGGCTGAGGTGACCGGTTCGTGGCGACGAAGGCGCGGTGTGGTCCGATCGGCTGCAGCGTGTCCACCCCACCGCGAGCAGACGTAGAACTGCCCATTGTTGACGGGAAGGGGCAGTTTTACGTCTCTTCGCGCACCGGATCGGCCGGCACGAGCGGCACGGCCAACAACGGCAACAACGCACACACCGCGAAAGCCGCGGGGTATCCGGCCAGGCCGATCAGCGCCCCGAACAACGGCGCCGAGCTGGCGGTGGCCAGGTGCTGGCTGGTGTTCTGGGTACCCAATGCGCGTCCGCTCCAGAACGGACCGGCGATCTCGGCGATCGCCGTGAACGCCAAGCCGTTGTCGGACACCGTGATCACCGAGGCGATCACGATCAGGGCAACACTGATCGGGGAGCCCAGCCAATCGGTGAGCGCCAGCAGCCCCATCGCCGCCGCGGCCGACAATGCGATGGTGCGAATGGGGCGAAGCCGCTGCCCGACCACATCGGACCAGCGGCCCGCGGCGATCCGGCCTGCCGCGCCCAGCAATTGAGCGATGGTCACCAGCGTGCCGGCCGATGCCGCAGACCAACCCCGATCGCTCATCAGCCATACCAGAGTGAACGTCCATACCAGGCCCTGTGGCACTACCAGCAGTACCGAGACGGCGTGGATGCGCCACAACACGTTTGAGCCGCGGTACGGGTTGGCCAGGTGCTCGGCCGGCGCCTCGTGGCGGGGCGGACGTGGCGGATCCAGTACGCCCACAGCGCAGATCACCGCCGCCAGCACGCACACGATCGCCGGGAACAGCAATGCGGTTGCCACACCGTGGGATTCGGCCAGGCGCGGAATTACCAACGCGCCCAATCCGACACCCAGAGGCGTTGCCGTCTGGCGGATCCCCATGGCCAGCCCGCGCTGTTCAGGTGGGAACCAACCGACCACGACCCGCCCGCTCGCCGAATTGCTGCTGGCCGCAGCCATTCCGCCCAACAGTAGAAATACCCCGACCATCACCAGGGAATGTGCCGCGGCCGCGCCGAACGCCGCAGCCGCGGTCAGTGCCGAGCCCACCGTCAACACGATCCGCTCGCCCACCCGGTCGACGACATAGCCCCACGCGATCAGAGTGAGCACGAGCCCGAAACTCGGCATCGACGACAGTAGGCCCGCTTTGGCCAGATCCAGGCCGCGCTCGGCGTGCAGCGTCGGAATGAGGAACGCCGCGCCGTTGATGAACACGTTGGCGCATGTGGTGGCAGTCAGTGCAATCGCCAGCATCGACCAACGGCGGAACGTGCTGATCGACGAAACGGCCATGGACGCATCGTTTCACGGCGTCTCAAAATATTGAACTTCTATTCCAAAATATGAGACGCATCGAACGTGCAATACGCTGTGGCCGTGAAGATGTCGTTTGTGGCAACCGTTCTGCTGACGTGTGGATTCTTGACAGCGCCGACCGCTGTGGCGGCGGTGCCCGACTGGTCTGGCCTGGACGTTCGTCACTACGACGCGCCGATTCCCACGCCCGGCAGCCTGATCGAGACTGTCCCGCTGGATCCCGCGCTGTCGGTACCTGGCGCAGCGACGGCTTACCGCATCCTCTATTCAACTGTCGATCAGCATGATTCGCCGGCAGTCAGCACCGCGGCGGTGTTCATTCCGCGTGGCGAGGCGCCCGAGGGTGGCTGGCCGACGATCGCGTGGGCGCACGGCACCGTGGGACTCGGCGACGATTGCGCTCCCTCGGCACAACCACGCAGCGACCGAGATGACGAATACCTGACGCACTGGCTCGACCAGGGCTACGCCGTTGTCGGCTCCGACTATGCCGGGTTGGGCACCCCCGGTCTGATGAGCTACCTCAACAGCGTGGCCACCGCGCACAGCGTCGTCGATTCGGTGATCGCCATGCACCACATGGATCTGCCGTTGTCACCGAAGTGGGCCATCGTGGGCCAGTCGCAGGGTGGCGGGGCCGCCGTCAACAGTGCGCGCTGGGCCACCGAATTCAGCCGCGGCACCGGTCTGGATTACCGCGGCGTGGTGGCGACCGGCACACCCTTCAATGTCGAGGGCATCGTCAAGCAAGCCGGGCCGGACATGGCGCTGCCGCCGAACATGGGGCCCGCAGCCAACAGCTACACCGGTTACATCCTGGCCGGGGTGCGGGAGGCGCGGCCCGATCTCGACATCGACAGCGTGCTCACTCCGGCCGGGCTGGACGCGGTCGCCAAGGCGGAGACGCTGTGCAAGCCGCAACTCGACCAGCAGCTCACCGGTATGACACCGACCGCGTACTTCCGCGCGCCGCTGGCCACCCTGCCCGGGCTCACCGAAGCGCTCGACGCCTACCTGGGCACGCCGACCAGCGGGTACGACCGGCCGATCTTCCTCGGCATCGGGCTGCTGGACCGCGATGTCCCGCCGAACATGTCGCAGCAGCTTGCCGATCAGCTACGCGCCAACGGGCAGGACGTCACACTGAAGGTCTATCCCGACGCGGATCACTCCGGGGCGGTGATGGCCTCGGTTCCCGACTCCACGCCGTTCCTCGCCACGGTGTTCGACGGGCGCTGACGAAAGCGACTGGAGGCGTCCGCGCTGGTCGTAAGACGCTGCGCACTACCCTGGTCAAAATGCGCTTAGGTCGAATCGCCAGTCCCGACGGCGTCGCTTTCGTCAGTGTTGAAGGCGACGGTGCGGATACCGTCTGCAAAGAGATCGCCGAGCATCCGTTCGGCAACCCCAACTTCACCGGGCGGAGCTGGCCGCTGGCCGACGTCCGCCTGCTGGCACCCATCCTGGCCAGCAAGGTCATCTGCATGGGCAAGAACTACGAGGCCCACGCCCAGGAGATGGGTGGGGTGGCTCCCGAGGATCCGGTGATCTTCCTCAAGCCCAACACCGCGATCGTCGGCCCCAATGTGCCGATCCAGTTGCCGGCCGACGCCCATCCCGTCCACCACGAGGGTGAGCTGGCGATCGTCATCGGGCGGCCCTGCAAGGATGTGCCCGCCGCGCGGGCCGCCGAGAACATCCTGGGCTACACCATTGCCAACGACGTCTCGGCGCGTGACCAGCAGGCCAAGGACGGCCAGTGGATGCGGGCCAAGGGTCACGACACGTTCTGCCCCGTGGGCCCGTGGATCGTCAACGACCTCGACCCGTCCGATCTGGAGATCCGCACCGAAGTCGCACACAGAATTGCCGGCTCTGCCGGCGAAAGCGAAGTGCGCCAGCGCAGCCGAACCTCGCTGATGATCCACGACATCGGTGCCATCGTCGAGTGGGTCTCGGCCGTCATGACGCTGCTGCCCGGGGACCTGATCCTGACCGGAACCCCAGAGGGCGTCGGTCCGATCGAAGATGGCGACACCGTCAGCGTCACCGTCGAAGGCATCGGCACCCTCACCAATCCCGTTGTGCGTAAGCAGAAGTAGAGGTAAATGATGACATCTCCCTCTGGTCCGGTCAGGGTGAGGTTCTGCCCGTCGCCGACCGGCACCCCGCACGTCGGGTTGGTGCGCACCGCCCTGTTCAACTGGGCCTACGCCCGGCACACCGGCGGGACGTTCGTCTTCCGCATCGAGGACACCGATGCCGCGCGTGACAGTGCCGAGAGTTACGCCGCGATCCTCGACGCACTGCGCTGGCTGGGTCTCGACTGGGACGAAGGGCCCGAGGTCGGCGGCCCGTACGAGCCGTACCGGCAGTCGCAACGCAGCGAGATCTATCGTGACGTGATCGCCCGTCTGGTCGAGGCCGGCGAGGTCTACGAGGCGTATTCGACGCCCGAAGAGGTCGAGGCGCGGCACGTGGCGGCCGGGCGCAATCCCAAACTCGGATACGACAATTTCGACCGCGACCTCACCGATGAGCAGCGCAAGGCCTTTGCCGACGAGGGCCGTAAGCCCGTGCTGCGCCTGCGCATGCCCGACGAGGACCTCGGCTGGACCGATCTGGTGCGCGGGCCGGTGAGTTTCCCGGCGGGCTCGGTGCCGGATTTCGCCATCACCCGCGCCAGCGGAGATCCGTTGTACACCTTGGTCAACCCGGTCGACGACGCGCTGATGAAGATCACCCACGTGCTGCGCGGCGAGGACATCATGCCCTCGACGCCGCGCCAGATCGCGCTGTACCAGGCCTTGATGCGGATCGGTGCGGCCGAGCAGGTGCCTCAATTCGCCCACTTGCCAAGTGTTCTCGGCGAGGGCAACAAGAAGCTGTCCAAGCGTGATCCGCAGTCGAACCTGTTCCTGCACCGCGATCGCGGCTTCCTGCCGGAGGGTCTGCTGAACTATCTGGCGCTGCTGGGCTGGGGGATCGCCGACGATCACGACGTATTCAGCCTCGACGAGATGGTGGCCGCATTCGATGTGGCCGACGTCAACTCCAACCCGGCGCGGTTCGACCAGAAGAAGGCCGACGCGATCAACGCCGAGCACATCCGGCAGCTGACGCCCGAGGATTTCACCGCACGGCTGCACGCATATCTCGACGCCCATGGTCACGACACCGGTTTGGACGACGCCGCATTCGCCGAAGCCGCTGCGCTGATCCAGACCCGCATCGTCGTACTCGGCGATGCGTGGGGCCTCTTGAAGTTCTTGGACGACAGCTCCTACGAGATCGACGAGAAGTCCGCTGCCAAAGAACTGCGCGAGGAGGCCGCACCGGTCCTGGACGCCGCGCTGAGCGCCTTGGAGGGAGTTTCTGAGTGGAACACCGCCAACATCGAGGCGGCGCTCAAGGCGGCGCTCCTGGAGGGTCTGGAGCTCAAGCCCCGTAAGGCGTTCGGGCCGATCCGCGTCGCAGTCACGGGTGCGACGATCAGCCCGCCGCTGTTCGAGTCGATGGAACTGCTGGGCGCCGACCGCAGCCTGGAGCGGTTGCGTGCGGCCCGGGGCAGGGTGTGAAAAACCGTCCGAAATCTTTGGTAGTCTGCTCGTCGGCCCGAAAAGCAAAACGGGGAAGCCCCCGCTGAGCCGATCGGATCGAAATCGCCTGTGACCTGCGGTGATGGGCAATAAATGGGGTATGGTGTAATTGGCAACACAGCGGTTTCTGGTACCGCCATTCTAGGTTCGAGTCCTGGTACCCCAGCCAACTAGCGGATTAGGTCAGTGAGATCGCCTGAGCTATGCTGACCATCCGGAAGTTCTAGCCCCCGTCGTCTAGCGGCCTAGGACGCCGCCCTCTCACGGCGGTAGCGTGGGTTCGAATCCCATCGGGGGTACAAGAAGTAAAAGCGCCCAGTTCTTACGAACTGGGCGCTTTTGCGTTGGGCGGGCTTTGTGCCCGGAGTCGATTTCGTCCCGTCACGCAACCGGTCTGTCACGCCAGAGTGGCTCTGGGTGTCGAACGTCACTCTGGTGTGACGCTGGCCGGATTTCAGTGTCGGATTTTGGCGCCGTGCCGTGCCGTGCCGGACGGCACGCCGAGGCGTCACGAAAATACTGAGATTCGCCTCACAGCCGGCGGGTCAGCGCGTCGGCCGCGGCCAGAAGATCGGCCGCCCAGCGGGCCCCCGGCCGGCGGCCCATGCGGTCGATCGGTCCGGACACCGACACCGCGGCAATCACGGCACCCCGGCCGTCACGCACCGGCGCCGAGACGCTGGCCACCCCCGGCTCACGTTCGGCGGCGCTCTGTGCCCAGCCCCGTTTGCGTACCTCGGCCAGCGCGCGGTCGGTGAACTTGGCCGCCGGCAGTACAGCCTGCTGGGTGGCCGGGTCGGCGTAGGCGAGTAGAACTTTGGCCCCCGAGCCGGCGGTCATCGGTAGGTGGGTGCCCACCGGCACGGTGTCGCGAAGGCCGGCCGGGGGTTCCAACGCCACCACACAGACTCGTGATTGGCCCTCGCGCCGGTACAACTGGACGCTCTCGCCGGTGATCTCGCGCAGGCGGGGCAGGACCGCGGCCCCAGCCGCCAGCAGCGGATCGTTGACGTGGGAGGCCAATTCGGTCAGTGCCGGGCCGAGACGCCAGCGTCCGTCGCCGTCACGGGCCAGCAGCCGGTGGGTTTCGAGTCCCGCGGCCAGCCGGTGCGCGGTCGCCCGGGGGAGGCCGGTCCGCTCGCAGAGTTCGGCCAGCCCGCACGGTGACTCGGCCACGGTGTGCAGCACACCCACGGCTTTGTCGAGGACGCCGATGCCGCTATCATTTCTCACAGAGAGATACTAGCGTCTCGCATTGTGAGATGACAGATGAGATGGCGACAGTAACTCCCAGCCCTGGCGGACTCTTGATGCAAGCCCGCATTGCCATTAATCGAATCGAGAAGTAGCGATGGACCAATCGACACAGACATCCGTGAAGCCGCGCACCCTGGCCGAAAAGGTTTGGGACGACCACGTCGTGGCGCGCGGTGAGGGAGAGGGCGCGGCCAAAGAGCCCGACCTGATCTACATCGACCTGCATCTCGTCCACGAGGTCACCAGCCCGCAGGCATTCGACGGCCTGCGATTGGCGGGCCGGCCGGTGCGACGGCCCGACCTGACGATCGCCACCGAGGACCACAACGTGCCCACGGTCGACATCGACAAGCCCATCGCGGATCCGGTTTCGCGCACCCAGGTCGAGACATTGCGGCGCAACTGCGAGGAATTCGGCATCCGGCTGCACTCGATGGGTGATGCCGAACAGGGCATCGTGCACATCATCGGACCGCAGCTGGGGCTGACGCAGCCGGGCATGACCGTCGTGTGTGGGGACAGCCACACCTCGACCCACGGTGCGTTCGGCGCCATCGCCATGGGCATCGGCACCTCCGAGGTCGAGCACGTGATGGCCACGCAGACACTGCCGCTCAAGCCGTTCAGGACCATGGCGGTCAACGTCGATGGCGTGCTGCCGCCCGGGGTGAGCGCCAAGGACATCATCCTGGCCGTGATTGCCAAGATCGGTACCGGTGGCGGGCAGGGCCACGTCATCGAATACCGGGGCAGCGCCATCGAGGCGTTGTCCATGGAAGGCCGGATGACGATCTGCAACATGAGCATCGAGGCCGGGGCCCGGGCCGGCATGGTCGCGCCTGACGAGACCACCTTCGAATTCCTCAAGGGCCGCCCGAACGCTCCCAAGGGGGCCGACTGGGACGCTGCTCTGGCCGCATGGAGCGAGTTGCGTACCGACGAGGGCGCCGAATTCGACACCGAGGTCTACCTGGATGCCGCCGCGTTGAGCCCGTTCGTGACGTGGGGAACCAACCCGGGGCAGGGCGTTCCGCTGTCCGCATCGGTTCCCGATCCGGAGTTGATCGGCGACGACGGTGAGCGTCAGTCGGCGGAGAAGGCTTTGGCCTACATGGATCTTCGACCCGGGATGGCCATGCGTGATATCGCCGTGGACACCGTCTTCGTCGGGTCCTGCACCAATGGCCGGATCGAGGACCTGCGGGTGGTCGCCGACGTGCTGCGCGATCGCAAGGTCGCCGCCGGGGTACGGATGCTGGTGGTGCCTGGCTCGATGCGAGTCCGGGCCCAGGCCGAATCGGAAGGCCTCGACCGGATATTCACCGCCGCCGGCGCCGAATGGCGACAGGCCGGCTGCTCGATGTGTCTGGGCATGAACCCCGATCAACTGTCCCCGGGCCAGCGCTGCGCCTCCACTTCCAACCGGAATTTCGAAGGCCGACAGGGCAAGGGGGGCCGTACGCACCTCGTCTCGCCGGCCGTCGCCGCAGCCACCGCCATACGCGGAAAGCTCGCGTCCCCTGCCGATCTGCCCGCCGCGACCCGCTAAGAAAACCAGAAGGAGAAGCCTGATGGAGGCTTTTGGCACTCACACCGGCATCGGCGTCCCGCTGCGGCGGTCCAATGTCGACACCGACCAGATCATCCCCGCGGTCTATTTGAAGCGGGTGACCCGAACAGGTTTCGAAGACGGATTGTTCGCCGCCTGGCGCACAGATCCGTCGTTCATTCTGAATCTTTCGCCATTCGACAAAGGCTCGGTGTTGGTCGCTGGACCCGATTTCGGTACCGGATCGTCACGCGAACATGCCGTCTGGGCGCTCATGGACTATGGATTCCGGGTGGTTATCTCATCCCGATTCGCAGATATTTTCCGCGGCAACGCCGGCAAGGCCGGGCTATTGGCCGCCGAAGTCGCCCAAGACGATGTCGAGCTCTTATGGAAGCTCATCGAGCAGAATCCAGGGCTGGAAATCACTGTGAATCTTCAAGATCGAAATGTCGTCGCCGGAACGGTTGTGTTGCCGTTCAGAATTGACGACTACACGGCCTGGCGGCTGCTCGAGGGGCTCGACGATATAGGCCTTACGCTGCGGAAACTCTCTTCGATCGAGGATTTCGAGGAGCGCCGCCCGACCTGGAAGCCGCGCACTCTGCCGGCCTGATCGGGGGCCCCGTAAGGGTGCTTCGGCGCCCGAAATCGCCGCGTGCCAAACCGGTTCTGGACCCAACCGAGCGGAGTCCAAGTGGGGCAAGCGGATTGCCGGATTGTTCGCTAGCTACGCCTGAAATTGCGCGTGGCTCTTGGAAATCAGTGGTCACAGGGTTTACCGTGTCCTCTAGTCGGTCCAAGGAGGACCACTGGTTTCGGAGGTTTTGGATGAACAAAGCGGAGCTCATCGACGTACTCACAACCAAACTGGGCACCGATCGTCGGCAGGCTACCGCCGCGGTGGAGAACGTTGTGGACACCATCGTCCGCGCGGTGCACAAGGGCGAAAGCGTCACGATCACCGGCTTCGGTGTTTTCGAGCAGCGCCGTCGCGCTGCTCGTGTGGCGCGTAACCCGCGCACCGGCGAGACGGTGAAGGTCAAGCCCACCTCGGTGCCGGCGTTCCGTCCGGGCGCTCAATTCAAGGCGGTTGTCGCTGGGGCGCAGCGTCTCCCGGCTGACGGTCCGGCCGTCAAGCGCGGCGTCACCGCGGGCCCGGCCAAGCGGACCGCTGCCAAGAAGACCGTCGCCAAGAAGGCGCCGGCCAAGAAGGCGGCGGTCAAGAAGGCGCCGGCCAAGAAGGCGGCGACCAAGGCACCGGCCAAGAAGGCGGCTGTCAAGAAGGCTCCCGCCAAGAAGGCGGCGGTCAAGAAGGCGCCGGCCAAGAAGGCCGCGACCAAGGCACCGGCCAAGAAGGCGGCTGTCAAGAAGGCTCCCGCCAAGAAGGCCGCGACCAAGGCACCGGCCAAGAAGGCCGCGACCAAGGCGCCCGCCAAGAAGGTGGCTGCCAAGAAGGCCCCGGCCAAGAAGGGCCGCAAGTAATTACGGTAAAGGCACGTCGTGGGCCGTAGGTGAGCTCACGACGTGCCTTTCTCGTGTGGCTTTAGCCGCCGGTAGGCAGGGGACTGCCGAGATGGTCCGCGGCGACCAGTCGGCCGTCGGTCATCGACAGCACCCAGGTGCTGCCCTTGCGATTTCCGGTGGTCTGCGGACGCACCTGTGACCGCGAGCACCACCACGAGATGAGATCGGGAATCACCTTGCCCTGGGTACAGATCACCGGGGTTCCCGCCCGGGTCGCGAGTTCCAGCACACGGCTGCGGCCGGCCTTGTGGTCTGAGCTGTACGCCTCCTCGGTCAGCGCCGGCTCGTTGTGAATGTCCACCCCGAGTTCCTGTGCCAGGGGCTCCAGGGTCTGATGACAGCGCAACCGGTCGGCCGCGTAAAGCGTTGTGGCACCGAATGCCAGTAGTTGACCGACCAGGGCCTCGGCCTGCGCCCGGCCCTTCTTGTCCAACGGACGTTTGCGGTCGTCGCCCTTGAAACGGGAGCGCCGTCCGGCCGTACCGTGCCGCACGATGAGCACCGTATTGGTGTCGGGCGGGTGTTTCTCGAAGCGGCGCAACATTTTTCGATCATGCGGGTAGCCCAGCTGGTCCATCGCAGCATCCACCGGCAGCCAGATCAGCTTGTCCACCTCGTCGTTGGGGGTGAAGTCTCCTCCGGTGGCGCGGGCCGCCCAGTACCAGACCCGTTTGGTGCCCTGCGGGATGTCATACGAGATCGAACCGAGCCGGCGGCCCAGTTGTGCTGTGTATCCGGTCTCTTCATGAACCTCGCGTACCGCGGCCACCGGGTCGGTTTCGTTCAACTCGACCTTGCCCTTGGGCAGGGACCAATCGTCGTATCGCGGACGGTGGATCACGGCCACCTCGGTCACGGCCCCGCCTGCGGCGTCCTCACCGCCGCGCCACAACACGGCGCCCGCCGCGGGCACGAGCTTCATGCCCGGCTTGGCCGCTGTCGTGCTGTCATCGGACACCTCAACTCCTGCAGGTCATTCGCCAGGCCCGGGGCCAGGCGGGGATCAGGGGTGCCGGTGACGTTCCATCAGCGACACCTGGTGGTCGCGGACTGTCTGTCCCTCCTGGGGCAGCGCCGTCCAGTGAGCGTCGTGTCGTAACTCCCAGCACCGGGTGGCCGGATCCATCGCGGACTCGAACACCTCGTTGAGTTGAGCGGTCAGCCTCGGATCCTTGACCTGAGCCATCACTTCGACGCGGCGGTCCAGATTACGATGCATCATGTCCGCACTGCCGATCCAGAACTCGTTGATGGCGCGGAAGTGAATAATGCGCGAGTGCTCCAGGAAGCGTCCGAGGATCGAGCGCACCGTGATGTTGTCGGAGTACCCCGGAACACCGGGACGTAAGGCGCAGATACCCCGCACCACGATCTCGACCGGGACCCCGGCTTGCGAGGCCCGGTAGAGCGCATCGATCACCTGTTCGTCGACCAGTGCGTTGGCTTTCAACCGGATTCCGGTCTCGGCTCCCTCATGATGGGCGGCGATCTCGCGGTCGATGCGCTCGATGATGCCCTTGCGCACCCCGCGCGGCGCCACCAGCAGATTGCGGTAGGCGTCCTTACGGGAATACCCGGTCAGAGAATTGAACAAGTCGGTGAGGTCGGCGCCGATGTCGGGATCGGCCGTGAGCAACCCCACGTCCTCATACAGGCGTGCGGTTTTCGGGTTGTAGTTGCCGGTACCGATGTGGCAGTAGCGCCGGATCGTCGACCCCTCGCGCCGCACCACGAGGCAGGTCTTGCAGTGCGTCTTGAGTCCGATCAACCCGTAGACCACATGCACCCCGGCCTGTTCGAGTGCCCTGGCCCACTTGATGTTGGCCTGCTCATCGAAGCGAGCCTTGATCTCGACGAGCGCCACCACCTGCTTGCCCGCCTCGGCGGCATCGATCAGGGCGTTGACGATCGGGGAGTCACCGGAGGTCCGGTACAGCGTCTGCTTGATCGCCAGCACGTTGGGATCGGCGGCGGCCTGCTCGATGAAGCGCTGAACCGTGGTGGAGAACGAGTCATAAGGATGATGCACCAGCACATCCCCGTCGCGCAGGGTGGAGAAAATGCTCTTCGGCGTCTCACGTTCGCCGAAAGCCGGTGGGGTGGCGGGCACGAACGGCCGGTCCTTGAGGGCGGGCCGATCCACGCCGTAGATCTGCCACAGCGCGGAGAGATCCAGCAGCCCAGGCAACTCGATGACATCGCCGGGGTCCACGTCCAGTTCCCGCAGCAGCAGTTCGAGCATGCTCTCGGTCATGTCGTCGGACACTTCCAGCCGGACCGGCGAGCCGAACCGCCTGCGGGCCAGTTCGCGTTCCAGCGCTTGCAGCAGGTCCTCGTCGCGATCCTCTTCGACCTCGAAGTCGGCGTTGCGGGTGATCCGGAATGCGTGGTGCTCGACGATTTCGAGACCGGGGAACAACACCGGCAGGAACGCCGCGATCAGTTCCTCCATGGGCAGGAACCGCACCACCGTCGATTCGGCGGGGCCGCTGAGTTCGACGAAACGGCCGACGTTGTCGGGCACCTTGATCCTGGCGAAATGTTGGCCGCCGTCCTCGGGATGCTTGACGGTGATCGCCAGGTTCAGGCTCAGGCCGCTGACGAACGGGAACGGGTGCGCCGGATCCACCGCCAGCGGGGTGAGGACCGGGAACACCTGCTCATGGAAGTAGGTGGAGAGCTTCGCGCGTTCGGACTCGTCGAGCTGGGCCCAGTTGACGATGACGATGCCCTCTTCGGCCAGGGCCGGGCGGACCGAGTTGAAGAACACGCTGGCGTGACGGCTGGCGATCTGCTGGGTGCGTTCGTTGATGCGACGCAACTGTTCGCGCGGGGACAGGCCGTCGGCCGAGCGCACCGAAAGTCCCATCTCGTCGCGGCGTTTGAGGCCGGCCACCCGGACCATGTAGAACTCGTCGAGATTGGACGCGAAGATCGCCAGGAACTTCGCTCGCTCGAGCAAGGGCAGCGAGGTGTCGGCGGCCAGGGCCAGGACCCGGGCGTTGAAGTCCAGCCAGCTCAGCTCGCGGTTGAGGTACCGGTCCTCGGGCAGCGCGTTGTCCACGGCGGGCGAGGTGGCCGCCGGTGGCGCTTCAGGTGCCGATGACTCGTCGGACTGCCCCGATACGGCCGTCGCGGTGTCCCGTCGGGAGGTGTCCGATCGGGTACCTGGCTCGGCTTCGGTGGCTTCGCTCATCCGTCCGATCATTCCTTATCCCGCGGGTCCTCGGCTACCTGGTGGCATGCCTGCCGAGGGTGCGTGCCGTTGCGGTGCCGACGCCGAGACGCCGGGCCGCCTGCAAATCGTCGGGAGTGTCGATATCGCAGCGCAGACCGGGCCAGGCACCGGTGAGTTCGATGGCACCGGAGTGACGATGGCGCGCAGCCGAATCGGATCCGAAGTGCGGAGCCAGGGCAGTGCCGAACGCGAACAGCGCCGCGGTTCCCGTGCCGTGCCGATCGCCGACGAAACTGCGTTGATAACCGCGGGCCAGGGACAGGGCCTCGGCCAACTCCTGGGGTTGCAGGGCAGGAAGATCCCCTTGGAGGACAACGATATTCGGTGCCGCGGCGCGAAGCTCGGCCTCGGCCTCGGTGATGGCGTTGTTGAGTGGGTCACGATGACCGGGTGGTGTCGGGTCCATCAGTACCCTGGCGCCGAGCTGCCGGGCAGCCTCCGCCGCGGTCTCGTCGGGGGTGACGACGGTGACCGGTGCGATGGACGACGCGGCGGTGACGGTGTCGACGAGCATGGCCAGCACCACGGCCTCGCGGGTGGCTGCGGAGAAGATGGGCGCCAGCCGGGTTTTGGCGGCTGACAGCCGTTTCACCGCGATCACGAGGGCGACGTCAGCGGTCGGCGTGGCCGCGGCGTTGCCGCTTCGGGAGCCGCTCATGGGTTCATCCTGCCAGCCCGGCCGGCGTCGGCGCGTGGCGCAGCCGCCGGGATAGGGTGAACGGGTGGTAGAGGCTGCGGTGATGGGTGCCGGTGCGTGGGGGACGGCGCTGGCCAAGGTGCTGGCGGACGCGGGAAATCCGGTGACGATGTGGGCACGGCGTCCAGAGGTTGCCGACGAGATCAACACCGAGCATCGCAACAGTCGGTATCTCGGGGACGTCGTGCTGCCGTCGACCATCCGGGCCACCTCGGATCCGGCCGAGGCGCTGGCCGGCGCCTGCACGGTGCTGCTCGGTGTTCCGGCCCAGCAGCTTCGGGCGAACCTGGCGGGGTGGAAGCACCTGATCGGTGACGACGTGACCCTGGTGAGCCTGGCCAAGGGAATCGAGCTCGGCTCGCTCATGCGGATGAGTCAGGTGATCGTGCAGGTAACCGGTGTCGATCCGTCCCGGGTCGCGGTGGTGACCGGGCCGAACCTGGCCAGCGAGATCGCCGACGAGCAGCCCGCGGCCACCGTCGTGGCCTGCAGTGACTCCGGACGGGCGGTCACGCTGCAACGCGCACTCGCCACCGGATACTTCCGGCCCTATACCAACGCCGACGTGGTCGGCGCCGAAGTCGGCGGCGCCTGCAAGAACGTGATTGCGCTGGCCTGCGGGATGGCGGTGGGCGTGGGGCTGGGGGAGAACACCGTGGCCGCCATCATCACCCGCGGCCTGGCCGAGGTCATGCGGCTGGGTATCGCGCTGGGCGCCACCCCCGCGACGCTGGCCGGGTTGGCCGGTGTCGGAGACCTTGTGGCCACCTGCACCTCGAGGCGTTCCCGTAACCGCACCTTCGGTGAGCGGCTGGGCAAGGGCGGCACCATGGAATCGGCGTTGATCGCCGCGGGCGGACATGTCGCCGAGGGCGTGGCCTCGTGTGAATCGGTGCTGGCGCTGGCATCCAGTTACGGTGTCGAGATGCCGTTGACCGACGCCGTTCATCGGGTGTGCCACAAAGGATTGTCGGTTCACGAAGCAGTCGCAGGGCTATTGGGGCGCAGCACCAAACCGGAGTGACGGGCCTCGGGACGCGAGGAGGAAAAGCGGGTATGGACGGCTTGTACGGAGATTCCACTCGGAGCGTCAAAGCTGTTGGTCTGAAATCGATTCCAGGGCAGCCGGTGGCGCCGGTCCCGGTGCCGGCGTCCACGTTCCATCTCTCATCCGACGAAGCTGAGCCGCTGGACAGCTACGGCCGCAGCTCCAACCCGTCGTGGCGGCAGCTCGAAGCGGCGTTCGCTGAACTGGAAGGGGCTGCCGCCGCGCTCACGTTCGCATCGGGCATGGCCGCGATCACCTCGGCTCTGCGGGTGCTGGCCAAACCGGGATCCACGCTTGTGGTCCCCGCCGACGGCTACTACCAGGTCCGTCGGTACGCGACGGAATACCTTGCGCCACAGGGTATTACGGTGATAGAGGCGAGTGTTGCCGACATCTGTGAGGCGTCCGCCCGAGCTGACGTGGTGCTTGCCGAGACACCGGCCAATCCGGGGCTCGACGTCGTCGACCTGCACCGGCTGGCGATGGCCTGCCGCAGTCGCGGCGCCACGCTCGTCGTCGACAACACCACCGCCACACCGCTGGGCCAGCAACCGCTTTCGCTCGGCGCCGACCTCGTGGTGGCAAGTGCCACGAAATCACTGTCAGGGCACAGCGATCTGGTGGCCGGCTACGTGGCGGGCAGTCAGCCCGAGCTGATGGCCGCGCTGGAGCGCGACCGGCTGCTGGCCGGGCCCATCCTGGGCGCGTTCGAGGCCTGGTTGGTGCTGCGCAGCCTCGGCAGTGCCGGACTGCGCTTCGAACGGCAGTGCCAGAACGCGGCGGCCCTGGCGATGCTGCTGCGCAGCCATCCGGCGGTGCGCTCGGTGCGCTATCCCGGGCTGCCCGAAGATCCGGCACACGAGCTGGCGGCCACCCAGATGAAGCGTTTCGGCGGACTGGTGTCGATAGAGCTGGCCGATGCCGCCGCGGTGCATGCCCTGGTGGAGCGCAGTGCGCTGCTCATCGCCTCGACCAGCTTCGGCGGGATCCACACCTCGGTCGACCGCCGGGCCCGCTGGGGCGACCCCGTGCCCGCCGGTTTCGCCCGCATCTCGGCCGGGATCGAAGACACCGAAGACCTGCTCTCCGACGTGGAGCAGGCACTGCAGCGATGAAAGCCCAGGTCGGGATGCGCCGGAAGGCAGCGGCGGGCCGGGACGGTAACCTCTCTAGGTTGTGACAGCCCGCAATCAGACCGGATCCCGCACCCGCGTCGCCGTCGTCTACGGCGGGCGTAGCTCTGAGCACGCGATTTCCTGCGTGTCGGCAGGCAGCATCCTGCGCAACCTCGACCCGGAGCGATTCGAGGTCGTCGCCGTCGGGATCACCCCCGACGGCTCGTGGATGTTGACCGACGGAAGTCCGGAGACGCTCGCGATCACCGACGGCCGGCTGCCCGAGGTGACCGAGACATCCGGGACCGAGCTCGCACTGCCTGCCGCCCCGAATCGCAGCGGTCAGCTGTTGGCGCTGAGCAACGGTCCCGGTGAGCTGTTGGCCGCCGTCGACGTGGTCTTCCCGGTGCTGCACGGCCCCTACGGCGAGGACGGCACGATCCAGGGCCTGCTGGAGTTGGCCGGTATCCCCTACGTGGGCTCCGGTGTGTTGTCGAGCGCCGCGGGCATGGACAAGGAGTTCACCAAGAAGCTGCTCGTCGCCGAGGGCCTGCCGATCGGCGACTTCGTGGTGCTGCGTCCCAGCCGCGACGGTTCTGATCCGACCCTGGATCTGGAGCAGCGGGAGCGCCTCGGTCTGCCGGTGTTCGTCAAGCCTGCCCGGGGTGGCTCGTCGATCGGCGTCAGCCGGGTCGCGGCGTGGGATGAGCTGCCCGCGGCGATCGAACTCGCGCGCCGTCACGATCCGAAGGTCATCGTCGAGGCCGCGATCCCGGGGCGCGAACTGGAATGCGGCGTACTCGAATTCCCCGACGGCCAGATCGAAGCCAGCACCGTGGGCGAGATCCGGGTGGCCGGTGTGCGCGGACGCGAGGACGGCTTCTACGACTTCGCCACCAAATACCTTGTCGACGCAGCCGAATTGGATGTGCCCGCCAAGGTCGACGACGCCGTCTCCGAGGAGGTCCGCCGGTTGGCGGTACGTGCCTTCACCGCGGTCGACTGCCAGGGGTTGGCCCGCGTCGACTTCTTCCTGACCGACGACGGACCGGTGATCAACGAGATCAACACGATGCCGGGGTTCACGACCATCTCGATGTTCCCGCGGATGTGGGCGGCCAGCGGCGTCGACTATCCGACACTGCTGACGGCGATGGTCGAGACCGCACTGGCGCGCGGTACCGGCCTGCGCTGAGTTCAGCCCGCCGGCGCGGGCTCCTGGGCGGGCATGGTGCGGGCGATCTGACCGGAGATCTGCTGAATGGGTGTCGGCCCTGACCCGGCCGGCAGAGTGAGGGCGACGTACACCGGGCGGTCGACCGCGTACCAGGTGCTGCGGCCCTGATCATCGGCCTCGCTCCCCGGGCCTGCGTCGCCGACCCGGAACCACTGGATCTCGTCGACCACCTGCAGCGGAGTGCCGATGACGAAATCGGTGGGGCGCTCCAGCCCGCAGCGAAGGACGACCGGCTCGGTGTCGGGCTCGGCACGCCAGGCCGCGGTGCCCGGCGGGGTCGGGTCCACCGTCGGGGCACGCCGAAAATCTCCGAGCTGTTGTGGCAGTGCGTTCAGGAGGTCGTGGCATTGTTGGCTGTCGGCCTGGGGTGCAGGTATCGACGGGATGGCGACGGGTTGCTGCTCGGGTGAGCGCTGCCGGGACGCCGCGATACCGAGGACCGTGATCAGCACCGAGACCGCAACGACGAGCGCCGCGATCAGCAGGGCGCGGGGCGGTCCATCGGCGGCGTGCGAGTCGGTCACACCACCAACTCTATGGCCGGCCGGCGTTGGCGATCGGGCAGGTCAGGGTCCGGGTGATCCCGGGTACCTGCTGCACCGCAGGCACCACATCGGACTGCAGTGCTGCCAACGTTTCGGCATTGAGTCGCAAGACCACGTCATAGGGCCCGGTCACGTATTCGGCGGAGACCACGCCCGGCAGTCCGGCGAGCTGTTTGGCGACGACTTCGGCGCGGCCCACCTCGGTCTGGATCAGCACGTAAGCCTCCACCACCGGCGGTCTCCTCCGTCTCGCTGCATAAACTGCTGGCCGCAGGCACCAAACGTACCGCAGGTCGGGTCCGGATTCTCCGACGCGGCAGCCGACCGGCAGGAGGCGATATGACCGGCGAGACAATCGGCGATGATTCCGGTGACGACATCGGCGACACCCTGGCGGGAGCGGGGGAATTCGTCGTCATCGACCGGTTGGTGGCCGGACGCGGGCAAGCTGATGCCGTGATGCTGGGCCCGGGCGACGACGCGGCTGTGGTGGCTGCTGCCGACGGCCGCACGGTGGTCTCCACCGACATGTTGGTGCAGGACCGCCATTTTCGGCTGGACTGGTCGACTCCGCACGACATCGGGCGCAAGGCCATCGCCCAGAACGTGGCCGACATCGAAGCGATGGGCGGGCGGCCCACCGCATTCGTGGTGGCGTTCGGTGCACCGCCCGACACCTCCGTCGTGGCCGCAGCGGAACTGTCCGACGGACTGTGGGACGAGGCGCGCCGGCTGGGCGCCAGCATCGCCGGCGGGGATCTCGTCAGCGCCCCGCTGTGGGTGATATCGGTCACGGTCCTCGGTGACCTCGGCGGCCGGGAACCGGTGCGCCGCAGCGGTGCCCGCGCCGGCGACACTGTCGCGGTGGCAGGCGAGTTAGGACGATCGGCGGCCGGATACGCGTTGTGGGAGCACGGCGTCGAAGGGTCCGTCGGGTTCGGGGAACTGCGGCAGCGGCACCTGACCCCGCAGCCGCCATACGGTCAGGGTGCCCGGGCCGCCGATGCCGGGGCCACCGCCATGACCGATGTCTCCGACGGCCTGCTCGCCGACCTGGGCCACATCGCGACGGACTCCGGAGTCGGCATCGACCTGGACAGCAGCCGGCTCGACACTGATCGCCTGGCGGTCGCCGAGGCAGCCACGGCAGTGGGCGCCGACCCATTGGCATGGGTTTTGGGTGGTGGCGAGGACCATGCGCTGGCCGCAACCTTCCCCGGTGCACCACCGCCCGGCTGGCGGGCCATCGGACGGGTGATCGAAAGCCCGGCAAGGGTGCTCGTCGACGGCGACGCGTGGGCGGGAAATGCGGGATGGCAGTCGTTCGACTGAGGGCGCACGCTAGGTTGGTTTTCCGTGACTGCGGAAGTGAGGAGCGATTCCACAGGGGCACGTCCCCTGACTGAGCTGATCGAGGACGGCTGGGCTCGCGCGCTCAAGCCGGTGGAAACGCACGTCGCGCAGATGGGGGGCTTCCTCCGCGACGAACTCGCGGCCGGCCGACGCTATCTGCCTTCGGGCCAGAATGTTCTGCGCGCCTTCACGTTCCCCTTCGACCGGGTGCGCGTGCTGATCGTCGGTCAGGATCCCTACCCGACACCGGGGCATGCGGTCGGCCTCAGTTTCTCGGTGGGCGCCGACGTCCGTCCGCTGCCGCGCAGCCTGTCGAACATCTTCAACGAGTACACCGTGGATCTGGGCTACCCGCAGCCGGCCAACGGTGATCTCACCCCGTGGGCACAACAGGGCGTGATGCTGCTCAACCGGGTGCTCACGGTGTCGCCGGGTACGCCGGCCTCACACCGCGGTAAGGGTTGGGAAGCGGTGACGGAGTGCGCGATCCGGGCGCTCGTCGGGCGCGATCAGCCGATGGTGGCAGTGCTGTGGGGCCGTGACGCGTCGACCCTCAAACCGCTACTGGCCGAAGGTGACTGCGCGACGATCGAATCACCGCACCCGTCACCGTTGTCGGCGTCGCGGGGTTTCTTCGGGTCGCGCCCGTTCAGCCGCGCCAACGAACTGCTACAGCAGAAGGGCGCCGACCCGATCGACTGGCGGCTGCCCTGAGGCGATCAGGGCATGGGAATCGCCGGCGGCGCGGGGATCGCGGGCGGTGCGGGGATCGGCGGGGGCGAGGGGATACCCGGTGAGGGAATCTGAATCGTCATGTCCCCGCCGCCGTCGCCGGGAGGAGCGGGCATCTCAGCCGACGGTGACGCAGGTGCGGGCGATACCGGAGTTTCGATGACGGTGGTCTCGGTGTGGGTCACCGGACCTTCCGAGGTCACCGGAGCCTCCGTCGTCGTGGGAGTCTCCGAGGTGGTGTTGCCATCGGAACTGGTGCCGCCGCATGCGGACAGCACAAAACCGGCCGCGACAGCGGCCGCAAATGCATAGATCGGTGTCTGTGGTGCACGACATGAGGTCATGACGACAGGAGATACCCTGCCGTGTCCTCAGGCAAACAGGAGTGCCGCGCACCGATCAGGCGTGCGACACTAGCCGCGCGAAACCTTGCCGGCCTTGATGCAGGAGGTGCAGGCGTTCACGCGCTGCTTGTTGCCACCTGGACGCGCCACGGTACGCACCGACTGGATGTTCGGATCCCAGCGCCGGCTGGTCCGCCGATGCGAGTGCGACACCGACTTGCCGAAGCCCGGCGCCTTTCCGCAGATATCGCACACGGCAGCCATATCAACAACTCCTCGAAATCAGTACTTGGGGGGCCTGGGCCCACTCGCCGCAAACGGCGGGGCTCGACCCGACAACCTGATCAGAATACCGGGAGGCCAGAAGATCGCCAAAACGGCTCGTGAACACGACCTCAGGTTGTCCACAGCCAGTGGTGCTCTGATCGGGTTTGTCGCTGTCACTGGATAGGCTGGCGACACGGCGATGACCGCGCCGCACGGGGGATTCTGATGGGGATTGGGAGGTCCGATGTCGGCTCGGCGGCTGGATGCTCCCGCTCTGCGGGCCTGGGCCCATGCCGCTGTCGACGAACTGATTGTCCACACCGACGAGATCAACCGGCTCAACGTGTTCCCGGTGGCTGATGCCGATACCGGGACAAACATGCTGTTCACGATGCGTTCGGCGTGGGCGCACGTCGACGCCGAGCCGGTCGGCGCCGACATCACGGCGGTGGCGAGCGCGTTGGCGGCCGGAGCGTTGCAGGGCGCCCGCGGCAACTCCGGGGTGATCCTGTCCCAGATTCTGCTCGGCCTGGCCGAGGTCATCACCACCGCAGCCGCCCGGCGTGACGGTGACCTGTCCGCGGTGGACGGCACGCTGTTCGGTACGGCGCTGCGCCACGCCGCCGTCCTGGCCGTCACCTCGATGGGGGAGCCCGTGCCGGGGACGATCGTGTCCGTGCTGCAGGCGGCCGCCGAGGCCGCCGAACAGTGCGCGGCCACCGGCGGTGACGTCGCCGAGGTGGCGGCCGCTGCCGGCGAGGCGGCATCGGCCGCGCTGGACCGCACACCGGAGCAGCTCGACGTGCTGGCCAAGGCCGGGGTGGTCGATTCCGGCGGCCGTGGCCTGCTCGTCCTTCTCGACGCCATGACGGCCACTCTGGTCGGCCACGCGCCCCGCCGTCCGATCTACACCCCGGCCTCACCGCAGGCCGCACTGGCGGCCTCGGCGGCACCGCCGCAGTTCGAGGTCATGTACCTGCTGAGCGGGTGCGGTGCCCCTGCCGTCGAGGGGCTGCGGGCAGCGCTGGAGCAGATGGGTGAGTCGGTGGCGATCGCCGCCTCGGGCAGCGATCACTACTCGGTGCACGTCCATCTCGACGACGCCGGCGCGGCGGTCGAGGCCGGGCTGGCGGTGGGGTCGCTGAACCGCATTCAGATCACCGCACTGACCGTCGCCGCGGGCGTCAGGCCTGCCGGTGGATGGGCTCGCGAGCGGGCCGTGCTGGCTGTGGTCGATGGGGACGGCGGCGTCGAGCTGTTCGCCGGTGAGGGTGCGCAGGTGTTGCGGCCCGAAGCGAGCGAGCCGATCAATGCGCAGCAGTTGTTGCGCGCCCTGGTCGATGTGGGTGCGGCCCAGGTGATGGTGTTGCCCAACGGGTATGTCGCCGCCGAGGAACTCGTGGCGGGCTGCACTGCCGCGATCGGTTGGGGAATCGACGTGGTGCCGGTGCCGGCCGGTTCGATGGTGCAGGGGTTGGCGGCGCTGGCGGTCCACGACGAGGGACGGCAAGCCGTCGACGACGGGTACACCATGGCGCGCGCCGCTGCGGGGGCGCGCCACGGTGCGGTGCGGATCGCCACCGAGGAGGCGTTGACGTGGGCGGGCACCTGCAAGCCGGGTGACGGGCTCGGCATCGCCGGCGACGAGGTCCTGATCGTCGGGTCTGATCTCACCGCCGCGGCCGCAGGGTTGATCGATCTGATGATGGTGGCCGGTGGTGAGCTGATCACGGTGCTGACCGGCGACGGTGTGGACGATGAGGTCGGGAAGGCGCTGCAGGCCCACGTCCACCGCGCGCACCTCGGCGCAGAGTTGGTGACGTACCACACGGGCCACCGCGGTGACGCCCTGCTGATCGGAGTGGAGTAGTGGCGGACCTCGGCGATCGGCTCGACTTCGTCCTCGGCAAGAAGGGCGCCGACAAGCTCTTCGACAATTTCGGCCTGCGCACCGTCAACGACTTGCTGCGCCACTATCCGCGCAAGTACAGCGAAGGCATGTCGGTCCGCGGCGAAGACGATGCGCTGGACCTCGAGGAAGGCGAACACGTCACGTTCGTCGACGAGGTGACCGAGACCAAAGACGGGTTGATGCGCGCTCAGCCCGGCAAACGCGCCCGCAAATGGCTGCGCGTCACTCTGGGAGAACACCGGCCCAAGGTGACCGCGACGTTCTTCAACGCCGGCTGGATGATCGACCAACTGCCCACCGGCACCCGCATCATGTTGTCGGGTGAGGTCGGATTCTTCAAGGGCGCAATGCAATTGACGCATCCGGCTTACCTGGTGCTGGATTCGCCCACCGGAAAGACCCCTGGCAGCAAGGCGATGAAGGCGATCGCCACCAGCTCAGGGGCCACCGGCGATGAGTTACTGGCGGCCTTCGAGCGCGACTTCTTCCCGATCTATCCCGCCAGCGCCAAGATGCAGAGCTGGGACATCTATGCCTGCGTGCGTCAGGTGCTCGCCGTGCTGGACCCCGTCACCGATCCACTTCCGGAATCATTTGTGCGCGAGCGGGATCTGATGAGCGAGGACGAGGCGCTACGGGCGATCCACCTGGCCGAGAACTCGGCCGACCGTGATCGGGCCATCGAGCGGCTGACCTACGACGAGGCCATCGGTCTGCAGTGGGGGCTGGTGGGCCGGCGCTACGGCGAGCTCAGCGAATCCGGGCCCGTTGCGCCGCGCAGGGCCGACGGGCTTGCCGCCGAGATGGCGACCCGCCTGCCGTTCGCGCTCACGCAGGGCCAGGTCGAGGTGCTCGACGTGATCTCGGATGAACTGGCCTCGACCCGGCCGATGAACCGGATGCTGCAGGGTGAGGTCGGGTCGGGCAAGACGATCGTCTCGGTGTTGGCCATGCTGCAGATGGTCGATGCGGGCTACCAGTGTGCCTTGCTGGCGCCGACGGAAGTGCTTGCCGCCCAACATGCCCGGTCGGTTCGCGACGTCCTGGGTCCGCTGGCCATGGCAGGCCAGCTCGGTGGCGCCGAGCACGGTACCCGGGTGGCGCTGCTGACGGGCTCGATGACGCCGCAGCAGAAGCGTGAGGCTCGCGGCGAAGTGGCCTCCGGCGCGGCCGGCGTCGTCATCGGCACCCACGCGCTGCTGCAGGATGTGGTGGAGTTCCACAACCTCGGGATGGTCGTGGTCGACGAGCAGCACCGGTTCGGGGTGGAGCAGCGGGATACCTTGCGCGCCAAGGCACGTGACGGGGTGACCCCCCATCTGCTGGTGATGACCGCGACGCCGATTCCGCGCACGGTGGCACTGACCGTCTACGGTGACCTCGAAACCTCGACGTTGCGTGAGCTTCCGCGCGGGCGCCAGCCCATCACCACCAACACCATCTTCGTCACGCAGAAGCCGACATGGCTGGACCGGGCCTGGGCCCGGATCCGGGAGGAAGTCGGCGCCGGACGTCAGGGCTACGTGGTGGCCTCACGCATCGACGAATCCGACAAGGAGAACGGCGAAGCCGGACCTACACCGGTCACGGTCCTCGAACTGTTCGACCGACTCGGCGCAGGACCTTTGGCGGGGTTGCGTCTCGGCCTCATGCACGGCCGGCTGTCCGGTGACGAGAAGGACGCGGTGATGGGCGCGTTCCGGGCCGGCGAGATCGATGTGCTGGTGTGTACCACGGTGATTGAGGTCGGTGTCGACGTCCCCAATGCCACCGTCATGGTGGTGATGGATTCCGACCGTTTCGGGATCAGTCAGCTCCATCAGCTGCGCGGCCGGATCGGTCGTGGTCAGCATCCCAGCCTGTGCCTGCTCGCCACCCGGCTGCCGGAGACCTCGAAGGCGGGTGAACGGATCAAAGCCGTCGCCGCCACGCTCGACGGGTTCGCCCTGGCCGATCTCGATCTGCAGGAGCGTCGCGAGGGGGATGTGCTGGGGCTCAACCAATCCGGGCGCACCATCAACCTGCGCTTCCTGTCGCTGGCCGACCACCTGGGTGTGATCACCGATGCCCGAGAGTTCTGCGAGTCGGTGTATGAGAAGCGGCCTGATGATCCCGGGATGGCACTGCTGGCAGCGCAATTCGTCGACACCGATCGCGTCGAGTACCTGGACAAGGCGTGACCCGCCGCCGGATGTGGTGGCTGGCCGCAGCCGTGGCACTCGCAGTGGTCGTCGCCGTCCAGGTGACGTGGTCGACGCAACGTCCTGACCGGTTCGCCGCCCAGGCGCAACCGCCCATCGTCGCGCGCGGAGTTGATCTGCTGGCCGGGGTTCCCGAGGTGCCGGTACGGATGCGCGGAAACGACTATCGCCGCGCGGCGTTCGGTGAGTCCTGGGACGACGACAACAGCGCGCCCGGTGGACACAACGGCTGTGACACCCGCAATGACATCCTCAACCGTGACCTCGTCAACAAGACGTTCGTCGCGATCAAGCGGTGTCCGACCGCCGTGGCGACCGGCACCCTGCACGACCCCTATACGAATGCGGTGGTGTCGTTCGTGCGCGGCAATCAGACCGGTGCCTCGGTGCAGATCGACCACATCGTGCCGCTGGCGTTGGCCTGGGACCTGGGCGCGCGGGACTGGCCCGACGATCTGCGGCTACGGTTCGCCAACGACCCGGCCAACCTGCTGGCGGTCGCCGGTAAGCCCAATCAGGACAAGAGCGATCAGGAGCCTGCGAGCTGGATGCCGCCCAACCGGGCGTTCCGGTGCCAGTACGCGGTGCAGTTCGTCGCGGTGCTGCGGGGCTATGCGCTTCCGGTCGACGCGTCCTCGGCACCGGTGCTGCGTGAAGCCGCCGGCACCTGCCCGACGGGTTGAGTCACCCTCGCCGAGGTTCAGGATCCCGTGTAGGTCGCCGGGTCGGGTCGGAACCGGGTGCCATTATCGAGACTGTCGAGAGCCGCGATCTCGTCGGTGGTCAGCTCGAAGCCGAACACGTCGAGATTGGAGGCGATGCGTTCCGGGTTGGTCGACCGGTAGATCACGGTGTTGCCCAACTGGATGCTCCAGCGGATCAAGACCTGCGCCGGGGTCTTGCCGTGGGCCTCGGCGATGGCCGTGACGGCCGCGTTGTCGAGCAGGTTGCCGACGCCGAGCGGGCTGTAGGCCTGCGTGACGACGTTGTACTGGGCGTTGGCGGCGCGCCAGGCACTCTGATTGAGCAAGGGGTGCAGCTCGATCTGGTTGACCGCAGGAGCGACGAACGTCAGGTCGACGATCGTGGACAGGTTCTCGGGGCTGAAGTTGGATACGCCGGTGGAGCGGGCCATGCCCGCCTGCTTGAGCGCCATCAGTCCACCCCAGCTGTCGACGTACTTGCCGATGTCGTTGCCGGGCCAATGAATCAGGTACAGGTCCACATAGTCGAGGCCGAGCCGCTCCAGGCTGGCCCGCCCGGCATCCTGGGATGACGTGAACCCCTGATCAGCGATGTCCAGTTTCGTGGTGACCGAGATTTCCTCGCGCGGGATGCCCGATGCCGCGATGGCACGGCCGACGCCGGCCTCGTTGCCATAGGCGGCCGCAGTGTCGATCAAGCGGTGACCGGCTTCAAGAGCCGCCGATACCACGCGCTCCGCCTCGGAATCCGAGAGTCCGCCGACGCCCAGGCCGACGACCGGAATCGTACGGTCGTCGTTGAGCGTGACGGTGGGAATCGCAGCCCCGTCCGAGGAGGTCATGGCACCTATCCTGTGAAGTTGAAGGTTCGGGGGTCGGGTCCCAGGCGGGTGTCCGTCTCCAACGAGGCGATGGCCGACATATCCGATGCGTCCAGATCGAAATCGAACACGTCGAAATTGCTGACAATCCGCTCGGGGTTCACCGACTTGGGGATGACGATATTACCCAGATGTATATGCCACCTAATCAGTACCTGTGCGGGGGTTTTACCGTGCCGTTCGGCGATGCCGGTGATCACCGGATCGGTGAGCAGCGAGCCCTGGCCCAGCGGGCTCCACGCCTCGGTGGCGATGCCCAATCTGGCGTGTACCTCGCGAAGCTCGTGTTGCGGTAGCAGCGGGTGCAATTCGATCTGATTGACCGCAGGCACGATGCCGGTGACGTCGATCAGCACGGTCAGGTGTTCGGGCGCGAAGTTGCTCACGCCGATGGACCGGACCCGGCCCTGATCCCGCAGATGCGCGAAGGCCTTGAACGTGTCGACGTAGGTGTTGTTGGCCGGCATCGGCCAGTGGATGAGATACAGGTCGAGGTAGTCGACGCCGAGCCGGTCCAGGCTCGCGTCGAACGCGGCCAGCGTCGAGTCGTAACCCTGATCGCTGTTCCACAGCTTGGTCACCAGGAACACGTCTTCGCGGGGGACGCCGGAGTTGACCAGGCCGCGGCCGGTTTCGGCCTCGTTGCGGTACGCGGCGGCGGTGTCGAGGTGCCGATAGCCTGCCTGCAGTGCCGCGGTCACCGCGCGTTCGGTCTCCTCGGCAGGGGTCTGCCAAACCCCCAACCCGACTTGCGGTATCGAATTACCGTCGTTCAGCGTGACACGAGGACTCACAGAGGGAGCAGCCATGACTGAAAGTCTGCCAGGCGGGCAGGTCCGGGGCAGACCTGGTCGCCACAGTCGGGACCCGGTCAAGCAGGCGGTGCTCGAGCGGGCAACCAAGTTCACCCTGTCCGCGATTCCACGGATCTCCGACCGGACCAAGCGTCTGCTGCTGGGCGGGCGTTCGGTGGTCGTCGACGGCAACACCCTGGACACCACGCTGCAATTCACCCTGGCCGCCCAACGCACGGCCGGAGTCGGGGGCCTGGTCGCCGATTACAGCCCGGAGTCCGGCGCCACCGTTTCGCGAGCCGCGCTGCGGGCCACCGCGGCCATGATGAAGGTCCGTATCCGCGCGGACGTGACCGAGATTTCGATTCCCGGTCCGGCCGGTCCCATGCCGGCGCGCCGCTACGTCCCGGACGGCACCGCATCCCCGGCCACCTCGGCGCTGTTGTTGTACTTCCACGGCGGCGGCTTCGTGATCGGTGACCTCGACACCCACGACAGCCTGTGCCGACTGATCTGCCGGGACGGCGGAATTCAGGTGATCTCCGTCGACTACCGGCTCGCGCCCGAGCACAAGGCGCCGGCCGCCATCGACGACGCCTATGCCGCCTACCGCTGGGCGCTCGATCACGCTGCCGGCCTGGGCGCCACACGCATCGTGGTCGGGGGAGACAGCGCTGGCGGCAACCTCGCCGCCGTGGTGGCTCAGCAGGCCCGCGACTCCGAGCTACCGCTGCCCGCCCTGCAGCTGTTGCTGTACCCGGTCACCGACTGGTCGAGCGAGACGCGATCCAAGACGTTGTTCTCCGAGGGCTACTTCCTGAGTAGGCGCGACATGGACTGGTTCGCC
Source organism: Mycobacterium sp. DL440 (assembly GCF_011745145.1). Lineage (NCBI taxonomy): Bacteria > Bacillati > Actinomycetota > Actinomycetes > Mycobacteriales > Mycobacteriaceae > Mycobacterium > Mycobacterium sp. DL440. The sequence continues at coordinate 1,387,441 of NZ_CP050191.1, forward strand.
GCGCACTATCTCGACGGCGCCGAGGTGTCCGCCGAGGACCCGGCGGTGTCACCGCTACTGAGCGAGGATCTGTCCGGGTTGCCGCCTGCGCTGGTGGTCACCGCAGGGTTCGATCCCTTGCGCGACGAGGGCAACCGGTACGCGCGGGCCATGCGGGACGCCGGGGTGGTCGTGGACCTGCGGGAAGAACGGTCGATGATTCACGCGTTCGCCAACTTCTTCCCGCTGGGAGGCGGCAGTGCCACCGCGACGAGCGCAATGATCTCGGCCCTGCGCGCACATCTCAGCCACGCCGAAAGCTGACCTGGCAGCGCCGGTACGCTTGTCGACGTGGCCAAACCGAAGAAGACCGCGAAGTACGACCTCAAAGCGGCTGACCGCAAGCGCAACCTGTGGGTTCAGATCGGGCTGACAGCCGTGGTGGTGCTGTTCGCCGTCGGCCTGGTGCTCTACATCGTGACGACCGGCCACAAGCGGCCTGCCACCGGGGAGGCCCGGGCCGTCCACGTGGCCGCGCCCAGTGTGATCACCAAAGAGGGCACATCTGAGCCCAAGGTGACGCTGAGCCTCTTCGAGGATTTCCTGTGCCCCGCGTGCGGCCATCTGGAACAGCAGTTCGGCCCGACCATCAACAAGCTGATCGACGCCGGTGCCGTGGCCGCCGACTATCACATGGTGGCGATTCTGGACAAGGCCGGCAACGGTTACTCGTCGCGGGCCGGTGGCGCTGCCTACTGCGTCGCCGATGAGTCCATCGATGCGTTCCGCCGATTCCACTCCGCGCTCTTCACACCCGGAATCCAGCCGGAGGAGGGGAGCGGTGTCTACCCGGACAACGCCCGGATCATCGAACTCGCCCGCCAGGCCGGTGCCGCCGGCGAGGTGCCCGACTGCATCACCAAGGCTCGCTACGTGGAGATGGTGCAGGGCATGGCCGCGGCCACTGAAATCCACTCGACGCCGACCATCAAGTTCAACGGTGAGGACTACAGCCCGACCACGCCCGACGCGCTGATCGCGAAGGTCAAGGAGATCGTCGGCGACGTGCCGGCGTTGAACGGCCCCGCTCCCGGCCCTGCCGCTCCTGCGCCTGCGCCCGGCGCACCGGCGGCACCCGCCCCGGCTGCTCCACCCGCACCCGCTACACCCGCGCCGGCCCACCCATGAGTGACACCGCAGCGTCCGAGCTCGACGAACTCGGCGATTCAGGGACCGAAAAGGCCCCGGGAGTCGCCGTCGGCAAGGTCGGTGCGGTGTGGATACTGATCGCCGGTGTCCTCGGGCTGGCGGCGGCGTTGGCGCTGACGGTCGAGAAGATCGAGCTCCTGATCGATCCGAGTTACGTACCGTCCTGCAGCATCAACCCGGTGATCTCCTGTGGCTCGGTGATGTCCACCTGGCAGGCAGCGGTCTTCGGGTTCCCCAACTCGCTGATCGGGGTGGTCGCGTTCACGGTCACGCTGGTCACCGGTGTGCTGGCCGTGGCCGGCGTTCGATTGCCCCGGTGGTACTGGGCCGGCCTGGCGGCGGGAAGCCTGCTCGGGGCCGTCATGGTGCACTGGCTGATCTTCCAGAGCCTCTACCGCATCGGTGCCCTGTGCCCGTACTGCATGGTGGTGTGGTCGGTCACCATCCCGCTGCTGGTGGTGACGAGCTCCATCGCGTTCCGGCCGCTGCACACCAACGTGGTCGCCAGGACTGTCTACGAGTGGCGGTGGTCGCTCGTGGCGCTCTGGTTCACCTCACTCGTGCTGTTGATCTTGGTGCGTTTCTGGGAATACTGGTCAACGCTCCTGTAACACTTCCGCAATAACTTGTCGGTTAGGTCTACCCGTGATTTCCAAACTGTTAGTCGCCAACCGCGGCGAGATTGCGATCCGTGCGTTTCGTGCTGCTTATGAGATGGGCATCGCGACGGTAGCGGTGTATCCGTATGAGGATCGCAATTCGTTGCATCGGCTGAAGGCTGATGAGTCGTATCAGATCGGTGAGGTCGGTCATCCGGTACGGGCGTATCTGTCGGTGGACGAGATCATCAGGGTCGCCCAGCATTCCGGCGCGGACGCGGTGTATCCGGGCTATGGATTCCTGTCCGAGAATCCCGAATTGGCGTCGGCCTGCGCGGAGGCGGGCATCACCTTCGTGGGTCCCTCGGCGCAGGTTCTGGAATTGACCGGCAACAAGGCGCGGGCGATTGCGGCCGCGAAGGCGGCGGGCCTGCCGGTCCTGGCATCGTCGGCGCCGTCGTCGTCGGTGGACGAATTGGTCGCTGCGGCAGGGGATATGGCGTTCCCGTTGTTCGTGAAGGCGGTGTCCGGCGGCGGTGGGCGCGGAATGCGCCGGGTGACCGACGCCGAGGCGCTACCCGAGGCGGTGGAGGCGGCGTCGCGTGAGGCGGAGTCGGCGTTCGGCGATCCCGAGGTGTACCTGGAGCAGGCCGTCATCAACCCGCGTCACATCGAGGTGCAGATCCTTGCCGATACGCAGGGCAATGTGATGCACCTGTTCGAGCGGGACTGCAGTGTGCAGCGACGGCACCAGAAGGTGATCGAGCTGGCGCCGGCGCCGAACCTGGATCCTGATTTGCGCGAACAGATTTGCGCGGATGCGGTGGCCCTGGCTCGCCAGATCGGTTACAGCTGTGCGGGCACCATCGAGTTCCTCCTCGACGAACGCGGTCATCACGTCTTCATCGAGTGCAATCCGCGGATCCAGGTGGAGCACACGGTGACCGAGGAGATCACCGATGTGGACCTGGTCGGCTCACAGTTGCGGATCGCCGCCGGGGAGAGCCTGGCCGATCTGGGTTTGAGCCAGGACAAGTTGACGGTGCGTGGTGCTGCTTTGCAGTGCCGGATCACCACCGAGGATCCGGCCAACGGATTCCGCCCGGACACCGGGCGGATCACTGCCTACCGGTCACCCGGCGGTGCGGGTGTTCGCCTGGACGGCGGCACCAATGTCGGGGCCGAGGTGTTGGCGCATTTCGACTCCATGCTGGTCAAGCTGACCTGTCGCGGGCGTGACTTCTCAACGGCGGTTTCGCGGGCCCGCCGGGCGCTGGCGGAGTTCCGCATCCGCGGGGTGTCGACGAACATCCCGTTCCTGCAGGCCGTGATCGAAGATCCGGACTTCCGTGCCGGACGGGTCACCACCTCGTTCATCGACGAGCGCCCGCAGCTGCTGACCGCGCACACGCCTGCCGACCGCGGCACCAAGATCTTGAATTACCTGGCCGATGTCACGGTGAACAAGCCCAACGGTGAGCGGCCGACAGGGGTGTACCCGCAGGACAAGTTGCCGGCGTTGGATCTGTCGACGGTGCCGGCGGCCGGTTCCAAGCAGCGGCTGGTCGAGTTGGGGCCCGAGGGGTTCGCGCGGTGGATGCGGGACAGCAAGGCCCTCGGGGTCACCGATACGACGTTCCGCGATGCACATCAGTCGTTGTTGGCCACCCGGCTGCGTTCCACCGGCCTGCTCAAGGTGGCGCCGTATGTGGCCCGGACGATGCCGCAGTTGTTGTCCATCGAGTGCTGGGGTGGGGCGACTTACGATGTGGCGCTTCGGTTTCTGAAGGAAGACCCGTGGGAGCGGCTGGCCGCCCTGCGCGAGGCAGTGCCCAATATCTGTCTGCAGATGTTGCTGCGGGGCCGAAACACGGTGGGATACACGCCGTATCCGGAGTTGGTGACGTCGGCCTTCGTGCAGGAAGCCACGGCAACGGGGATAGATATCTTCCGGATCTTCGATGCGCTCAACAATGTCGAGTCGATGCGTCCGGCGATCGATGCGGTGCGGGAGACCGGTACGGCGATCGCTGAAGTGGCGATGTCCTACACCGGTGACCTGTCTGACCCCGGCGAAAACCTCTATACGCTCGATTACTACCTGAAGCTGGCCGATCAGATTGTCGATGCCGGCGCGCACGTGTTGGCGATCAAGGACATGGCCGGGTTGTTGCGTCCGCATTCTGCACACCTTCTGGTGAGTGCGCTGCGGTCACGCTTTGATCTACCGGTGCATGTGCACACCCATGACACCCCGGGTGGGCAGCTGGCGACATATCTGGCGGCCTGGCAGGCCGGGGCGTCGGCAGTGGATGGTGCGGCCGCGCCGTTGGCGGGCACCACAAGTCAGCCGGCACTGTCCTCCATCGTGGCCGCGGCCGCGCACACGTCGTTCGACACCGGTTTGTCACTCGGTGCGGTGTGTGATCTGGAGCCGTATTGGGAGGCGTTGCGCAAGGTGTACGCCCCGTTCGAGTCGGGGCTTCCGGCGCCGACGGGACGGGTGTACACCCATGAGATCCCCGGCGGGCAGTTGAGCAATCTGCGCCAGCAGGCCATCGCGCTGGGGCTGGGAGATCGGTTCGAGGAGATCGAGACTGCCTACGCTGCGGCCGACAGGGTGCTGGGCCGGTTGGTGAAGGTGACCCCGTCGAGCAAGGTGGTGGGGGATCTGGCGTTGGCGTTGGTGGGTGCCGGGGTCAGTGCGCAGGAGTTTGCCGCCGATCCGGCGCGCTACGACATTCCTGACAGTGTGATCGGGTTCCTGCGTGGCGAACTGGGAGACCCACCGGGCGGGTGGCCGGAGCCGTTGCGTACCAAGGCCCTTGAGGGCCGGGGGCCGGCCAAGCCGATCCAGGAGCTCTCGGTCGAGGATGAGGCGCTGCTGGCTGCGCCCGGCCCCAAACGTCAGGCGGCGTTGAACCGGTTGCTGTTCCCGGCGCCGACCAAGGAATTCGAGGCGCACCGCGAAACCTACGGTGACACCTCCGGCCTCAGCGCCAATCAGTTCTTCTACGGGCTGCGCTACGGCGAGGAGCATCGTGTCGAGCTCGAGCGCGGCGTGCAGTTGCTGATCGGCCTGGAGGCGATCTCCGATGCCGACGAGCGGGGGATGCGCACGGTGATGTGCATCCTCAACGGGCAACTGCGTCCGATCACCGTGCGAGATCGCAGCATCGCCAGCGAGGTCCCGGCCGCGGAGAAGGCCGACCGCAACAACCCGGATCATGTGGCGGCCCCGTTCGCCGGTGTGGTCACCGTCGGTGTTGGGTTGGGAGACAAGGTCGAAGCGGGGGAGACCATCGCCACCATCGAGGCGATGAAGATGGAAGCCGCGATCACGGCCCCCAAAGCCGGCACCGTCGAACGTGTCGCCGTGGCTGCCACGGCACAGGTCGAGGGCGGCGACCTGTTGGTCGTGGTGACCGGTTCGGCGGGCAGGAGCGAAGCGACCGGGGGATCGACCTGACCCGCATCGTCGCTGGGGCACTCGGTGGCCGCCGGCTGCGGGTGCCCCAGCACCGGTCGGGCCTGGGTACCCGCCCCACCTCTGACAGGGTCAGGGAGGCCGTGTTCAACGCCTTGGCGGCACGGCTGGATTTCACCGGATTGTCGGTGCTGGATTTGTATGCCGGTTCGGGAGCGCTTGGCCTGGAAGCGCTTTCGCGTGGTGCCACTTCGGCCACCTTCGTCGAGTCGGATGCGCGTGCGGCCGCCGTCATCGCCGAGAACATCACTGCGCTGGGCGTGCGCAACGCCGCAGTACGCCGGGGCACGGTGGACTCGGTGTTGGCCGGGGGTGCCACGCGGCCGGTCGATCTGGTGTTCGCCGACCCGCCATACGACCTCGGTGACGCCGCGGTCGATGCGATGCTGACGGTGTTGGCCGCTGCCGGCTGGGTGGCCGTGGGCACCCTCGTCCTGGTGGAGCGGCGGTCGTCGAGTCAGCCGGTGAGCTGGCCGGAAGGCTGGGAAGTGTTGAGCGCCCGGCGCTACGGTGACACCCGCGTCGAACTCGCCGAAGTGGGTTAGCGGATAGCCGTCCGGCGCGGCCTGTAGCGTCGTCATCCATGAGTGGCGCGGTATGTCCCGGCTCCTTCGACCCGGTAACCCTTGGCCATATCGACGTTTTCGAGCGTGCGGCGGCGCAGTTCGATGAGGTCGTGGTGGCGATCCTGGTGAATCCCAACAAAAAGGGCATGTTCGATCTTGACGAGCGGATGGCGATGATCGCCGAATCAACCTCGCATCTGCCCAATCTCCGAGTCGAGGCCGGCCAGGGTCTTGTCGTCGACTTCGTCAAGACGCGTGGTCTGACCGCGATCGTCAAGGGCCTGCGCACCGGCACGGACTTCGAGTACGAGCTGCAGATGGCTCAGATGAACAAGCATGTGGCCGGTGTCGACACGTTCTTCGTGGCCACGAGACCGCAGTACTCGTTCGTGTCGTCGTCTTTGGCCAAGGAGGTCGCCTCCCTGGGTGGCGATGTCTCGGCGTTGCTGCCCGAGCCGGTCAACCGCCGGTTGCAGGAGAAGCTCAACAGTTAGCCTGCGTCGAATGTTGGGCTCCATGCGAGTTTGCCCGGCGGGATTTCGCACATATGCCAACGGTGGGCGGTAGGCAACGGCAAACACGGGCGAACAAGCCCGACGGCGACACACCGATTGTGCTCCCGAGTCACAGGCGTAACACCAGGCACACTAGTCACTGACAACGACGACCTGGAGGGTTTTGCCGTGTACCGAGTTTTTGAAGCGCTCGACGAGCTCGGCGCGATTGTCGAAGAAGCGCGTGGCGTGCCCATGACAGCCGGCTGCGTGGTACCCCGCGGTGATGTGCTCGAGCTGATCGACGACATCAAGGACGCGATCCCCGGTGAGCTCGACGACGCACAGGACGTGCTGGATGCGCGTGACTCGCTGTTGCGCGAAGCCAAGGAACACTGCGAGTCGGTGATGGGCAAGTCGAACGCCGATGCCGACGGCATGCTCAATCACGCCAGGGGTGAGGCTGACCGGTTGCTGGCCGACGCGAAGGCGCAGGCCGACCGGATGGTTGCCGAGGCCCGTCAGCACAGCGAGCGCATGGTCGGGGAGTCGCGCGAAGAGGCGGCGCGGCTCGCGGCCGCGGCGAAGCGGGAGTACGACGCGAGCACTGGCCGGGCCAAGGCCGAGGCTGATCGCCTGACCGAGAACGGCAACATCTCGTACGAGAAGGCCGTGCAAGAGGGCATCAAGGAACAGCAACGCCTGGTGTCGCAGACCGAGATCGTCTCGACGGCGACGGCCGAGGCCACGCGGCTCATCGACGCGGCCCACGCCGAAGCCGACCGGTTGCGCGGTGAATGCGACATCTATGTGGACAGCAAACTGGCCGAGTTCGAGGACTTCCTCAACGGCACGCTGCGCTCCGTCGGCCGCGGACGTCACCAGCTACGCACCACCGCGGGAACGCACGACTACGCCACCCGCTGACGACCATGGTGACGGTCGGTGCACTGCGTCGTGGTGTGTTCTGACGCCGCCGTAGGATCGATGCATGGCGACGCATGCGAGATCGGCTGGGCGGGGAGGGCCTGAAAGGCGCAGTGGTCCCCGATCGCCGCTGGCGATCGATGTCACCCGGCTGGGCCGGCGGCCGGGTTCGTTCCTGCCCCACCAGGAGACGGTGCCCAGTCCGGTGCGGATCGGGGCCGAACTGGTGGCCATCGAGAAGGGTGCGCCACTCGAACTCGACTTGCAGCTGCAGTCGGTGTCGGAGGGGGTGCTGGTCAGCGGGACCGTATCGGCTCCCACTGTCGGTGAATGTGCGCGCTGCCTGACTGCACTCACGGGCGACGTCGAGATCGACCTCACCGAGTTGTACGCCTATCCGGACAGCACCACCGACGAGACCACCGAGGCCGACGAGATGGGCCGGGTGGGCGCCTCTGGTCATGCTGACACCGTCGACCTGGAACAACCGATCATCGACGCCGTCGGGTTGGCGTTGCCGTTCTCCCCGTTGTGCCGTCCGGACTGCCCGGGCCTGTGCCCTGACTGCGGTGCCGCGCTGGCCACGGCAGAGCCGGGCCATCACCACGACAAGATCGATCCCCGCTGGGCCAAGCTGGCCGCGATGCTGCCCGACGACGAGCGGCCCGGGGGCGAGGAGTGACCGATTCGCACGCGGCGCTGCTGGAGGCGCTTGGCGTCGACCTTCCCGCCGAACTACTCACTATCGCGTTGACGCATCGCAGCTACTCCTACGAGAACGGTGGCCTGCCCACCAACGAGCGGTTGGAATTCCTCGGTGATGCCGTGTTGGGGTTGACCATCACCGAGGAGCTTTACCGTCGCCACCCCGAACGCTCCGAGGGTGATCTGGCCAAGCTTCGCGCCAGTATCGTCAACACCCAGGCGCTGGCCGACGTCGGCCGTGGGCTCACCGAGGGCGGCCTCGGCAGCCATCTGTTTCTCGGCAAGGGCGAAGAGAACTCCGGTGGCGCCGACAAGTCCAGCATTCTCGCCGACGGCGTCGAATCCCTGCTCGGCGCAATCTATCTGGAACACGGCCTGACCACAGCTCGTGAGGTCATCCTGCGGTTGTTCGGCGAGCTGCTCGACACCGCGCCGACGCTGGGTGCGGGGCTGGACTGGAAGAGCAGCCTGCAGGAGTTGACTGCCTCCCGCGGGCTTGGTGCTCCCAGCTACGTGGTGACCTCCACCGGGCCTGATCACGACAAGGAATTCTCAGCGACCGTGGTGGTGGGCGATGTCGAATACGGCAGCGGCGTGGGGCGTAACAAGAAAGAGGCCGAGCTCAAGGCTGCGGCTGCGGCCTGGACCGCACTCGACAATGCGTGAGCACCGATGCCTGAACTGCCCGAGGTAGAGGTAGTCCGTCGCGGACTACAGGAACATGTTGCGGGCAAATCGATTTCGGCGGTACGCGTGCATCATCCGCGTGCGGTACGCCGTCACGAGGCCGGCCCCGGCGACCTGACCGCTCGCCTGTTGGGGGCCCGCATCACCGGAACTGGACGCCGCGGCAAGTACCTCTGGTTGACCCTGGCAGACGACGGCGGCCAGGACGAGACGGAAGCGTTGGTAGTGCATCTGGGGATGAGCGGCCAGATGCTGCTGGGGCCGATCCGTGACGACCGGCATCTGCGGATCGCCGCCGTGCTCGATGACGGCACGGCCCTGAGCTTCGTCGACCAACGTACGTTCGGAGGCTGGCAGCTGGCCGAATTGGTGACGGTGGACGGTACCGCCGTGCCCCAACCGGTCGCGCACGTGGCACGCGATCCGCTCGACCCTCTCTTCGATCGCGACCACGTGGTTGCGGTGCTGCGGCGCAAGCACTCTGAGATCAAACGTCAGCTGCTCGACCAGACCGTGGTGTCCGGTATCGGCAACATCTACGCCGATGAGGCGCTGTGGCGAACCAAGATCAACGGCGCCAGGACGGCCGCACTGCTGCCGCGCCGCCGATTGGGCGAGGTGCTCGACGCCGCCGCTGCGGTGATGACCGATGCGTTGAGTCAGGGCGGCACGTCGTTCGATTCGCTGTATGTGAACGTCAACGGCGAATCCGGTTACTTCGAACGGTCTTTGGACGCCTACGGCCGCGAAGGTGAACCGTGCCGGCGGTGTGGCGCGGTCATGCGCCGTGACAAGTTCATGAACCGGTCATCGTTCTACTGCCCGCGGTGTCAGCCCCGCCCCCGGGGCTGACACGCGCTTTACCCGACGCAGATCACGGCATGCTGGGCATGCCCGGCATGTCGGACATGCAGATCTTCCAGGATCCACTTTCCTTGCGCAGGTACAACTTGCCCGGGCCCGCGCTGCTCGAGATGTCGACGACGGCCTTGCTGCCGTTCACCGTGATCTTGGTGATCTCAGCCGACCCACTGGAGTCGGTGGTCTTCGGGATGTCGATCGCATCCAGGCCGCCGATCTTGTCGAACAGGTCGCGATCCGCCTGGCAGAAGTAGGGCAGGGCCTCGTTGAGGTCACTGGAACTGGACATCACCTCGTCGAGGAAATCCCGTACCTCCTTCTCGGCATCGCTGGAGCCGGACGACTGGGACGAGCCCGCGCTGCTGCGGCCCCCACTCGAACCCGAATCGCCCTTCAACGTGAAGATCAGGACGCCGCCGACGATGACCACCACCGCCAGCACGACGCCGCCGATCGCCAACCACTTACCGTTGCCGCCACCCGACGGCTGCGGGGTGGGGTATCCGTACGGCGACTGCGGTGCGCCGTAGGGCTGCTGGGCTCCGTAGGGCGAGCCGAATGGCTGCTGGGGTGCTCCGTACGGCGTGCCATATGGCTGCTGGGGCGCCCCGTAAGGCTGTTGCGGCGCTCCATATGGCGAGCCGTACGGCTGTTGCGGCTGCTGAGGTGCCCCGTAGGGGGAGCCGTACGGCTGCTCGGGGTTTCCGGCAGTGTTCGGATATCCCTCGGGCCCGCCTGGCTGCTGGTACGGCTGTTGCCACGGCCCGGGCGCTCCCGACGGCGGGGTGGGCGGATTGCTCGGCGGATAGGTCACGGTGCTCCTCAGCGATGTCGGTGTGCCGAGTCTATCGTCGCTGCCTGGGTCGCCGCCGTGTCCAACGGGGGGCGTTGACCGATCCCGCCGGCGATTACCCCTGGAATAACCGCGTGTCGCGACGTGTAGAAATACCGCATGACCGAACTTTGGGTTGACCGCACCGGTGTCCGCAGGTATGTCGGACGCAGTTCGCGCGGTGCAGAGGTGCTGGTGGGCAGTGAGGACGTCGAGGGCGTGTTCACCCCGGGCGAGCTGATGAAGATCGCGCTCGCGGCGTGCAGCGGAATGTCCAGCGATCAGCCCCTCCGGCGGCGTCTGGGCGACGACTATCCGGCGACGATCCGGGTGTCTGGACCGGCGGACCGGGAGCAGGAGCGCTACCCGCTGCTGGAGGAGAAACTCGAAATCGACGTGGCGGGCCTCTCGGAGGCCGAGGTGGCCCGGGTGTTGACCGTCGTCGAGCGCGCGATCGACCAGGTCTGCACGGTGGGCCGCACCCTCAAATCCGGCACCGAGGTGAAGTTCGAGGTCGCCACTTCGTGACGGACCCGCAGCCACCTGAAGCCTGGGCCGATGCAGAGGTGCGGCTGAGCGCCTGGGTGCATGGTCAGGTGCAGGGCGTGGGGTTCCGATGGTGGACCCGATCGCGCGCGCTGGAGCTTGGTCTGACCGGGTTTGCTTCGAATCGGCCCGACGGCCGGGTACATGTGGTGGCCCAAGGGCCACGCGGGAAATGTCAGCGATTGCTTGAGCTGCTGCAGAGCGGGGAAACCCCGGGGTCCGTGGATCACGTCGTCGCAGATTGGGCGGATGTCGACGCCCCGATGGCGGGGTTCACCGAACGGTAGCCGAGTCGGCGGTAGGGTAAATCGCCGTGCACCTCAAGAGTCTGACGCTGAAGGGCTTCAAGTCCTTCGCCTCGCCGACGACTCTGCGCTTCGAGCCCGGGATCACCTGTGTCGTCGGCCCCAACGGCTCGGGCAAGTCGAACGTGGTCGACGCCCTGACCTGGGTGATGGGCGAGCAGGGCGCCAAGACCCTGCGCGGCGGCAAGATGGAGGACGTCATCTTCGCCGGCACGTCCTCGCGGGCGCCGCTGGGCCGCGCCGAGGTGACACTGACCATCGACAACTCCGACAACGCGTTGCCGATCGAGTACTCCGAGGTGTCGATTACCCGCCGCGTGTTCCGTGACGGCGCCGGCGAATACGAGATCAACGGCAGCAGCTGCCGGTTGATGGACGTGCAGGAACTGCTCAGTGACTCCGGCATCGGCCGCGAGATGCACGTCATCGTCGGGCAGGGCAAGCTCTCCGAGATCCTGGAATCGCGTCCCGAGGATCGCCGCGCCTTCATCGAGGAGGCCGCCGGGGTCCTCAAGCATCGCAAGCGGAAAGAAAAAGCGGTCCGCAAGCTCGACTCGATGGCCGCGAACCTTGCCCGCCTGACCGATCTGACCACCGAGTTGCGCCGCCAGCTCAAGCCGCTGGGACGCCAGGCCGAGATGGCGCGGCGGGCGGCGACGATTCAGGCCGATCTGCGTGACGCGCGGCTGCGCCTGGCCGCCGACGACCTGGTCAGAAGACAGGTCGAGTTCCACAACACCAATCAGGCCGAGACCACGCTGCGCCGCGAGCATGACGAGGCGACCGTCCGGCTGGAATCCTCCACCGTCGAACTGCAGGCACACGAGGCCGCGGTCGCGGAGCTGACCCGCCGCGCCGAGGCCGCCCAGCAGACCTGGTTCCGGGCCTCGGCGCTGGCCGAACGGGTGAGCGCCACCGTGCGGATCGCGACCGACCGGGCACAGCTGTTCGAGTCCGAGACGGAGGTCTCCACCGGGCAGGATCCGGAGGCCCTGGAGGCGGAGGCCAACGAGGTTGCCGAGCTGGAGATGGAGCTGCTCGGCGAGCTCGAGGAGTCGCGCATCGTTCTGGAGAGCGCCCGTGCCGAGCTGGCCGAACGTGAGCAGCTCGCCGCCGAGGCCGAGCGGGCGCACATGGCCGCGGCCCGGGCCGAGGCCGACCGGCGTGAAGGGCTGGCACGGTTGGCCGGGCAGGTCGACACGATGCGTACCCGGGTCGAGTCGATCGACGACGGCGTCATGCGGATGTCGGTCAACATAGAGGAAGCTGCGGCCAAAGCCGAACTGACACAGGCCGAATTCGAGACTGTTCAGAGTCGCGTCAGCGAACTGGATGCCGGTGAAACCGGTCTGGACGAGCAGCACGACCGTTCGGTGGCAGCGCTGAGGCTGGCCGACGAACGCGTGGCCGAACTGCAGTCCGCCGAGCGTGCCGCCGAACGGCAGGTCGCCTCGCTGCGGGCCCGGATCGAGGCTCTATCGGTCAGCCTGGACCGGCGCGACGGCGCCGCCTGGTTGCAGAAGAACCACCGTGGCACAGGGCTTTTCGGCACCATCGGGGAATACTTGAAGGTGCAGCCGGGGCACGAGGTGGCGGTGGCCACGGTCCTGGGCGCGGCGGCCGACGCGTTGGCCGCCGAGGATTTCGGTGTCGCCGCTGCCGCCGTCGCCGCGCTCAAGGAATCCGACGGTGGCCGGGCCGCCCTGCTGTTGGGGGATTGGAATGTCAACGGCTCGGCCCCGGCGGGCGTGCTTCCCGACGGGGCGATCTGGGCCAACGACGTGGTCACGGTCCCGGACCGCCTGCGGGGGGCGATCACGGCGATGCTGGCCGGGGTGGCGGTGGTGACCGATCTGCCCGCTGGGGTGCAACTGGTCTCGGCGCGCCCGGACCTGCGTGCGGTGACCGCGGACGGTGATCTGGTCGGTGCCGGCTGGATCAGCGGTGGCTCCGACCGCAAGCCCTCCACACTCGAGATCAGTTCCGAGATCGACAAGGCTCGCCACGGACTGGAGACCGCTGAGCGGCAGACCGGCGAGTTGGCGGCCGCATTGTCGGGTGCGCTGGCCGAGCAGGCGGACCGTCGGGAGGCGGCCGAAGAGGCGATGGCCGCGCTGAACGAATCCGACGCGGCGATCGCGGCGATCTATGAGCAACTGGGCCGTCTGGGACAGGATGCTCGCGGCGCCGGGGACGAGTGGCAGCGGTTGATCCGCCAACGCGACGAGCTCGAGGCCGGACGCACCAAGACGGTCGAGGAACTCACCGAACTTGAGTCGCGGCTGCACAACGCCGAACAGCTTCCGATGTTCGAGGCCGAGCCGGTGGACCGTCAGACCTCGACGGCCGCCGCCGAGGCGGCGCGTTCGGTCGAGGTGGAGGCCCGTCTATCGGTGCGCACCGCCGAGGAGCGCGCGAATGCCGTTCGCGGACGTGCCGATTCACTGCGCAGGGCCGCGGCCGCCGAGCGCGAGGCCCGGGTGCGCGCGCAACGGGCCCGCGAGGCCCGCGCACATGCCGCACAAGTGGCCGCCGCCGTGTCGGAGTCGGGACGCATTGTGGCCCAACGGTTGAGTGCGGTGGTGTCGGTGGCCTCGCGGATGCGTGACGAGCTGGCCACCGAGCGTCAGCTGCGCGGCACGGCACTGTCCCAGGTGCGCGAGGTGGTCACCGAACTCAACGCGAGGATCACCGCGCTCACGGATTCCCTGCACCGTGACGAGATGGCCAAAGCGCAAGCGTCACTTCGGATCGAGCAACTCGAGGCGCAGGTGCTGGAGCAGTTCGGGATGCCCGCGGCGGACCTGATCGCCGAGTACGGTCCGCAGGTTACGCTGCCGCCGAGCGACTTGGAGATGGCGGAATACGAGCAGGCGCGTGAGCGGGGTGAGCAGGTGATGGCGCCGGCGCCGATGCCGTTCGACAGGCCGACCCAGGAGCGCCGGGCCAAGAAGGCCGAACGTGAGCTGTCGGAGTTGGGCCGGGTGAATCCGCTTGCACTGGAAGAGTTTGCGGCACTGGAAGAACGCTACAACTTCCTGTCGACACAACTTGAGGACGTCAAGGCTGCGCGCACCGACCTGCTGGACGTGATCGCCGATGTCGATACCCGGATTCTGCAGGTGTTCACCGAGGCCTATGTCGATGTGGAGCGCGAATTCGAGCAGGTGTTCTCCACGCTGTTCCCGGGTGGTGAGGGCCGGCTGCTGCTCACCAATCCTGCCGACATGCTCACCACGGGAATTGAAGTCGAGGCCAGGCCGCCGGGCAAGAAGATCAAGCGACTCTCGTTGTTGTCGGGTGGCGAGAAGTCGTTGACCGCGGTGGCCATGCTGGTGGCGATCTTCCGGGCCCGCCCGTCCCCGTTCTACGTGATGGACGAGGTCGAGGCCGCGCTCGATGATGTGAACCTGCGCAGGCTGATCAGCCTGTTCGAGCAGCTGCGCGAGAAGTCCCAGCTGATCGTGATCACCCACCAGAAGGCCACCATGGAGGTCGCCGACGCGCTCTACGGTGTGACCATGCGCGGTGACGGCATCACGACCGTGATCTCGCAGCGGATGCGGGGTCAGGAACTGGCCGCCAGCCCGGGCTGAATCCCGGGCAGGCGTAGTGGACTACTCGAATGTCCCGACGCGGCCGGGAAGGTTGTGCCGCGCCTACGCCGCATCCGAGTGTCCGGAACGGTGGTTGTGGCGCGGTTTCTGTTTGGTGTCGCCGGCTTTCGTGTCCGTGGTGCCGGATTTCGACTGGGCCGAATTGCTTTGGCCGGCGTGACGTTGCGGCGAGCGATGTGGGCGCGGGTTGTCTTGTGACGCGGCGGCATCTGCATCGGTTGCATCGTCGGACAGCGTCTTGGGTGAGAATGCCTGTCGGAGCGGCTGCCGGATGCGTTCTGCTCCCGGCTTTGTCTGCCGTTGTCGTTTCTGCTGAGGTGTTGTGTTGGACCGGGTCTCGGTGTCAGCTTCAGCTTCGGTGCCGGTCAGGTGCGCCCGGGTGCGGTCCGACTGCGGTCCCGCCGTGACCGGGGTATCGAGCTTCACCTTTTCTGGATCCGACTTATCCAGTGCGGCAACGCTTTCTGTGTGGCGATCACTGGTGTGGCCGGTGTCGATGCCCAAGTCGGCGAGTGCATTGCGCACGCCCTCCTTGGCTGCGGCCCGCAGGTCCGATGCCAGTTTGTCGAGATCGATGTGGGGTATCAGCCCGGCGCGGGTGGGAACCCCCATGTTGGCCGGCGTGCGGTCATAGCCGAGTTCGATCAGTACCCGCAGGGTCGGCTCGACCAGGTCGAGCGCCGGCGTCAGGATTCCGATGTTGCGCAATGGCTGAAGCAACGGCAGGTGTTCGGTGTGCACGAGGTAGTAGGTGGTGTTGCCGGAGGTGTAGGACTGGTACGTACTCGGGTCGTTCAGGTCGACCACCGATGACCCGTAGTTCGGATGCAGGTAGATGTAGCCCATCAGGGCGTTGAGATCGGCCAGCACGTTGAGTGGGTATTTGGGAAAGTCGGCGATCAGGTCGTACTGCCGGGCGACGTCGATCGTCTGGTATTCGTCGTCCGGGGTGGCGCCGTCGAAGCTGACTCCGAGGATCGGTATGTAGAGACCTTCAAAGCGGGCGAGGATTCCCCCGTTGGGCCGGTTGGGGTTGGCCACGAACACGAAGGACAGCTCGTCAGCCGAAGGGACCGTGGCGCCTTGCGCGCGAAGCTCGGCGAGATTGCGCTTCTCCCGGGTGGCGATGTTGGCGCTCTGTGAGTAGCCGACGACGACTTTTTCTCCCGAAGTGTTCAGCAGGGCGTTGTTGAGGCTCAGGACCCCGCGGGCGACCGAGGTGTCGAAGGTGATGTCGGTCAGGCTGGTCGCGGGCCAGAACTGCTCTGGTGTCGACACCCATTTCAAGTCGTCTTCATCGAGGTGCCGGTCAGACAGATAGGTGTTGTTGACCTGGTCCACGTAGCTACCCGTACCCCACTGGTGCGGATCTCCCAGCACCTTCATCCCGGTTCCACCCATGATGAGTGCGGTGGCCGCCAGCTGAACCAGCGTGGACATACTCGCCGTCACGACCAGCCCGACGGTGCCGATCAGAGCGACCAGCGTCAGTGCTACCCCCCGAAGCACACGAATGTGCATTCTTGTCCTCCCTTTCGAAAAATCCCATGGGAAGGACCACCTGCTGACCAGACGCTGAAGCCATTCCCGACCCATCTGGATCGTGAACCACCTCGAGCCCTGCTGTCAGCGAATTCAGATAAATTGCTGAAAAAATATAAAGACCCAGTTGAGAACTGAATTAGAGTGGATTTAACCCTCACGACAGCTAAGCCGTAGGCGAATTCTACGGCTCGCGTGGGCAGGTTCTTCAGATGGTGTGGTGAACGGAATATACCGCCTCGGTACGTTTGTGTACCACGATTTTCGGCAATCGCGTACGTCGATGTTCCGGCTCACTCGTATGCGGGCCATGCGGGGGAGCGAAGCGGCGGAACGGGGCCGATCGTTCGCGGGTGGCCGCCCTGCGACAATGGCGGCGTGACAGAAGGTGCGTTGTTGGGTCTGTGGATCGCCATTGCGGTCGTCGCTGTACTGGTCGTCGTCGCCCTCGCGGTGGGGGTGGTGCGTTACCGGCGGCGGCGGATCAGCCTGTCGGAACGAGACGACTCGAAACCGATCGACCGCTCTGGCGGCTATACGGCGTCCTCGGGCATCACGTTCAGCAAGTCGGATACGCCGACGCTCGAGCGCATCGACACCAGCGGACTGCCTGCGGTCGGCGATGACGCCACCATTCCGCGGGACGCGCCCAAACGCACCATCTCCGACGTTCAACTGCCAGAACCGCCGGTCGAGGCAGTCACACCCGATGCGCCGCCGGCGCCCGAGGCACCTGCAGACTCGGCGCCCGCCCCGGTAATCCCCGATGAGCCGGCCGCGCCGGAAGTGGCTGCCGAGCCCACCGAGTTGCCGGCCGAGGCTTCCGACGCCGTGGCCGCTGCCGTGGAGGACATCGCCCCGGCCGAAGGGCGCATGGACCGCTTGCGGGGCCGCCTCGCCAAGTCCCAGAACGCGTTGGGGCGCAGCATGCTCGGGCTGCTCGGCGGAGGTGATCTCGACGAGGACTCGTGGGAGGCCGTCGAGGACACCCTGCTGATCGCCGACCTGGGCCCGGTGGTCACCGAGTCCGTTGTCGCGGCATTGCGTGAGCGGATGGCCAGCAAGGGTGTGCGCAGTGAGGCCGACGCGCGCGCGGTGCTGCGCGAGGTACTGATGTCGGAGCTGCGGCCCGAATTGGACCGTTCGATCAAGGCACTGCCACACGCCGATAAGCCGTCGGTGCTGTTGGTCGTCGGTGTGAACGGCACCGGCAAGACCACCACAGTGGGCAAGCTGGCGCGGGTTCTGGTCGCCGACGGGCGTCGCGTCGTGCTCGGCGCGGCCGACACATTCCGCGCCGCGGCCGCCGATCAGTTACAGACCTGGGGCGCGCGCGTCGGCGCGGAAGTGGTGCGGGGGCCTGAAGGTGCGGATCCGGCATCGGTCGCGTTCGACGCCGTCGACGAGGGCATCAAGGCCGGCGCTGATGTCGTCGTCATCGACACGGCGGGCCGCCTACACACCAAGACCGGTCTGATGGACGAACTCGGCAAGGTCAAGCGGGTGGTGGAGAAGCGCGCCGCCGTCGACGAGGTGCTGTTGGTGCTCGACGCCACCATCGGCCAGAACAGCCTGCCGCAGGCCAAGGTGTTTGCCGAGGTCGTGGACATCACCGGGGTGGTGCTGACCAAGCTTGACGGCACTGCCAAGGGCGGCATCGTGTTCCGGGTTCAGCAGGAACTCGGCGTACCGGTCAAGCTCGTCGGACTCGGTGAAGGGCCCGACGACCTGGCACCGTTTGAGCCCGCGGCGTTCGTCGACGCCCTGCTGGGCTAGAAAAACCAGGGAATCGCACGGTGTAACACCGGCGAAACGTCGCCTGCCCATCCGTTCACACGAGCGAAACGTGGCGGCGTCGTAGCTGAAACATCCACTCAGCATTGTCTTGACCAGGTCAATGGCTGCAAATCCTTGCGGCCGTGGTGTGGTGAAGGAGGAAACTGCGAGTGGAGCAATTCCCGATAATGGGTGCACCGGATACCGGTGACACGGCATGGATGCTGGCCGCGGCCGCACTTGTGCTGTTGATGACGCCGGGTCTGGCCTTCTTCTACGGCGGCATGGTGCGCGCCAAGGGCGTGCTCAACATGATCATGATGAGCGTCAGTGCGATGGGTGTCGTCACGGTCCTGTGGGCGTTGTACGGCTACTCGGTTGCGTTCGGTGACAACACCGCAGGCGTGATCGGCGACCCCGGGCAGTTCTTTGGTCTCAAGGGTCTGATCGGAGCGAACGGCTCACCCGATGCGCCCATCGCGTTGGTCGGCACGATCCCGGCCACCGTGTTCGTGGGTTTCCAGCTGATGTTCGCGATCATCACGGTCGCCCTGATCTCCGGTGCCGTCGCCGACCGCATCAAGTTCGGCGGCTGGCTGCTGTTCGCCGCGCTGTGGGCGACCGTTGTCTACTTCCCCGTCGCGCACTGGGTATTCGATTTCGACGTCAAGGGGTCCGACGGTGAGACCGTGATCCACCACGGCGGCTGGATCGCCAACCAGCTCAAGGCCATTGACTTCGCCGGCGGCACCGCGGTGCACATCAACGCCGGCACCGCGGGCCTGGTCCTGGCCATCATCCTCGGTAAGCGGCTCGGTTGGCCCGGTACGCCGATGCGCCCGCACAACCTACCCTTCGTGATGCTCGGCGCCGGCCTGCTGTGGTTCGGCTGGTACGGCTTCAACGCCGGTTCTGCGGTGTCGGCCAACGGAATTGCCGGTTCGACCTTCGTCACGACCACGGTGGCCACCGCGGCGGCCATGTTGGCCTGGCTGCTCACCGAGCGCATCCGCGACGGGCACGCCACTTCACTGGGAGCCGCATCGGGAATCGTTGCCGGACTGGTGGCCATCACCCCGTCCTGCTCATCGGTGAATGTCGTGGGCGCGCTCGTCATCGGTGTTACCGCGGGCGCCCTGTGCGCCCTGGCGGTCGGCTTGAAGTTCAGGTTCGGTTTCGACGATTCGCTCGACGTGGTGGGCGTCCACCTGGTGGGCGGCATCGTCGGCACGTTGCTGGTCGGCCTGGTGGCGACGAAGGAAGCACCTGCAGGTGTGGCCGGTCTGTTCTACGGTGGCGGGTTCGATCAACTGTGGCGACAGGCGGTCGGGGCCGGTGCTGTTCTGCTCTATTCGGCGGTGGGTACCGCTATCTTGGCGTTGATTGTCAAATACACCGTGGGCCTGCGCCTGGACAAAGAAGAGGAGGCATCCGGTATCGACGAGTCCGAGCACGCTGAGAGCGCTTACGACTTCGTCGCTGTCGGAACCGGTTCTGTTCTTGGTCGTCACGGCGGGGAGGAATAAGGGAATATGAAGCTGATCACTGCGATCGTCAAGCCGTTCACGCTGGAGGATGTCAAGACCGGCCTGGAGCAGACGGGCATCCTGGGGATGACGGTCAGCGAGGTACAGGGCTACGGCCGGCAGAAGGGCCACACCGAGGTCTACCGCGGTGCCGAGTACTCGGTGGACTTCGTGCCCAAGGTCCGGGTGGAGGTGGTCGTCGACGATTCCGCGGTCGACAAGGTCGTGGACGTCATCGTGCAGGCCGCCCGCACCGGCAAGATCGGCGACGGGAAGGTCTGGGTCAGCCCGGTCGACACCGTTGTCCGTGTCCGCACCGGTGAGCGAGGAGCTGACGCCCTGTAGCCGGAGCGTCTGTCGAGACGTCTTCTCCCGGCCGGGAATCGCGTGAGCACTACCCGGGATTGGCCGGGGGAGGAGTCGAAATGACAGAGGACAAACCAGAATCCGCCGGAGCCTCTCCGCAGGAGGCTTCGGCGGGTTTGTCTCGGCCCGCCACCGATCTGGTGGCGGCCACCCAGCAGTTGCTGTCCGGCGGATCTCGTCAGCTGGATGCGGCCGGTCTGCGGGAGGCATTACTCGATCTGCACGAATTCTGGCTCACCACAAAGGCTGCCGAGATCGGGATCACGGCCACCAGTGGGTTCGCCATCGTGGCCACCGGTGGTCTGGGCCGCGGCGAGATGTTGCCGTACTCCGACCTCGACCTCATGTTGCTGCATGACAACATGCCTGTCGAGCTGGTCTCTGAGGTGGCCGAAAAACTCTGGTATCCCTTGTGGGACGCCAATATCCGCATCGATCACAGTGTGCGCACCGTGCCCGAAGCCCTGAAGGTGGCGGGTGAGGACATCGCGGTGGGTCTGGCGATGCTCGACGCCCGTCATATGGCCGGTGACGCCGATCTGTCGGCACTACTGGTCGGCGGGGCGCGCCGGCAGTGGCGGATCGGAATCGCCTCGCGATTCGACGGGCTCGTCGAGCACGCGCAGGCGCGGTGGCAGCGCAGCGGCCAGATCGCGCACCGCGCCGAGCCTGACCTGAAGTCGGGCCGCGGCGGTCTACGGGACGTACAACTGCTCAACGCGCTCGCGATAGCGCAACTGGCCGACGTGTATCCGAGTCGGGCCCTGGCTTCGCCGACCGGAACGCTCGGCGGTGCCCACCTGTCCTTGCTGAATATGCGCACCGAACTGCACCGCGCCTCCGGCCGTGGCCGGGAACTGTTGTTGGCCCAGCATGCCGATGAAATCGGCGCGGCTCTGCGGATCGGAGACCGGTTCGATCTGGCCCGCACTCTGTCGGACGCGGCCCGGACCGTGAGCTACTACGTCGACTCCGGTATCCGCACCGCCGCCAACGCCTTACCCCGGCGCGGTTTCGCCGCGCTTCGCCGCCCGGTGCGCCGCCCGCTCGACGAAGGAGTGATCGAATTCGCCGGTGAGGTGATCCTGGCCCGCGACGCGCGGCCGGAACGCGATCCGGGTCTGATCCTGCGGGTCGCGGCGGCGTCGGCCGGTACCGGGCTGCCGATGGCGGTATCCACGCTGAGCAGGCTGGCCGAGACCGCACCCGAACTGCGTACCCCGTGGCCGCGTCAGGCCCTCAAGGACCTTCTGGTGTTGCTCGCGTCGGGCCCCGCAGCGGTGGCCACCATTGAAGCCCTGGACCGCACCGGTCTGTGGGGCCGGCTGTTCCCGGAGTGGGGTGCGGTGCGGGACCTGCCGCCGCGGGACGTCGTGCACACCTGGACAGTTGACCGGCACCTGGTCGAAACTGTCTCGCGAGCAAGTGCTTTCACCACCCGGGTGTCACGCCCTGATCTGCTGCTGCTGGGTGCACTGTGCCACGACATCGGCAAGGGTCGCGGCGGCGACCACAGCGTGATCGGTGCCGAGTTGGCCACCCAGATCGGCACCCGGCTGGGTCTGTGGCCATCGGACATCGAGGTGCTGTCGAAGATCGTCCGGTACCACCTGCTGCTGCCAGACACCGCGACGCGACGAGATCTGCAGGACCCCAAGACCATTGATGCGGTGACCGATGCGCTCGGTGGGGACATGGTGCTGCTGGAGCTGCTCCATGTCCTGGCCGAGGCCGACTCACTGGCCACCGGTCCCGGGGTATGGGGGGACTGGAAGGCATCGCTGATCGGTGACCTGGTGCGACGCTGCCGGTTGGTGATGGCCGGTGAACCGTTGCCGGAACCCGATCCAATCGACCCGCGGTTCATGGTGTTGGCTGCTGACGCCGGCGTCCACGTCGAGCTCACCCCGGGCGACAGCCCACACATCTACAACGTGACGATGATCGGCGCGGACCGGCGCGGCCTGCTGTCCAAGGCGGCCGGCGTGCTGGCGCTGAACTCCCTGCGGGTCCACTCGGCGTCGGTCAACAGCCACGAGGGTTCGGCGATCAACACCTTCGCGGTGTCTCCGCACTTCGGTGCGCCACCACCTGCCCAACTGCTGCGCCAGCAGTTCATCCTCGCGCTCGACGGCGAACTGGACGTGATCGGTGCGCTGGAACGCCGCGACCACGAGGCCGCCCAGCATCCGACAACCCGCGCCGGCGAGATCCTGGCCTCGGTGCCGGCCAACCACGTGCCCGCCCCGCCACGCATCCTGTGGTCGCCAGGCACGGCTCCCGAAGACCTGATCGTCCAGATCCGTACGATCGACCGGTCGGGTCTGTTGGCACGGCTGACTGCGGTATTCGAGCGCGACGGTGTGGATGTTGCCTGGGCGAAGGTGACCACGCTGGGGTCTTCGGTGGTCGATGTCTTCTGTATCACGGCGTCGGCGCTGGCCGGCGGCGAAGCGCGACGGGCCGCGATTCGCGAGGAGTTGGAGCGCGACATGCTGGCGATCCTGCCTGCGCCGCCTCCGGCCAAGCCGGCGAAGCCGGCCGAGCACGCCAGCTGATCCGCGGCCCGCGGCGCGCGGCCACGTCTCAAATCCCGGGCCGCTAGGCTTACCACGTGTTTGAGAGCCTGTCTGACCGGTTGACCGGAGCCCTGCAAGGCCTACGCGGCAAGGGGCGGTTGACCGACGCCGATATCGACGCCACGGCGCGCGAGATCCGGTTGGCCCTGCTTGAGGCCGACGTCTCGCTGCCCGTGGTGCGTGCCTTCGTCGCGCGCATCAAGGATCGTGCCAAGGGTGCCGAGGTCTCTGCCGCACTGAATCCCGCGCAGCAGGTGGTCAAGATCGTCAACGAGGAGCTGATCGGCATCCTCGGCGGCGAGACCCGTCAGCTGGCCTTTGCGAAAAACCCGCCGACGGTGATCATGCTCGCCGGTCTGCAAGGTGCGGGTAAGACCACGCTTGCCGGCAAGCTGGCGAAATGGCTTAAGGGACTGGGCCACACCCCGTTGCTCGTGGCGTGTGACCTGCAGCGGCCCGGTGCTGTCAACCAGCTGCAGATCGTGGCCGAGCGCGCCGGGGTGGCCTCCTTCGCCCCGCATCCGGGCACCTCACCGGGTGGCCTCGGGATCGGTGGCCACGGCGACCCGGTGGCCGTCGCGTCGGCCGGTATGGCCGAGGCCCGAGCCAAGCACTACGACGTCGTCATCGTCGACACCGCGGGCCGGCTGGGTATCGACGACGAGCTGATGGGCCAGGCCGCGGCCATTCGCGCCGCCGTCAACCCCGACGAAGTCCTGTTCGTGCTCGACGCGATGATCGGTCAGGACGCCGTCGCCACCGCCGAGGCATTCCGCGAGGGCGTCGGCTTTACCGGTGTCGTACTGACCAAGCTCGACGGCGACGCTCGTGGTGGCGCGGCCTTGTCGGTCCGTGAGATCACTGGTGTGCCGATTCTGTTCGCCTCCGCAGGGGAGAAGCTCGAAGACTTCGATGTCTTCCACCCCGACCGGATGGCCAGCCGCATCCTGGGCATGGGCGACGTGCTCACCCTCATCGAGCAGGCCGAGCAGGTCTTCGATCAGCAGAAGGCCGAGGAGGCCGCGGCCAAGATCGGCTCCGGAGAGCTGACGCTGGAGGACTTCCTCGAGCAGATGCTGGCGATCCGCAAGATGGGCCCGATCGGAAACCTGCTGGGCATGCTGCCCGGGGCGGGGCAGATGAAGGACGCGCTTGCCGCGGTCGACGACAAGCAGCTGGACCGGGTGCAGGCCATCATCCGCGGCATGACCCCGGCCGAGCGGGCCGATCCCAAGATCATCAACGCCTCCCGCCGGCTGCGCATCGCCAACGGTTCCGGTGTCGCGGTGTCGGAGGTCAACTCGCTCGTCGACCGGTTCTTCGACGCCCGCAAGATGATGTCCTCGATGGCCGGCCAGATGGGCATGCCGTTCGGCCGCAAGAACGCGCCGCGCAAGGCCGGCAAGGGCAAGAACAAGCAGGCCGGTAAGGGTAAGGGCAAGGGTCGCGGCCCGACACAGCCGAAGAACCCGTTTGGCGCAGCCGGGGCGATGCCTGCTGGTTTCCCGGACTTGTCGAACATGCCCAAGGGCCTGGACGAACTGCCGCCCGGCCTGGCCGATTTCGACCTGTCGAAGCTGAAGTTCCCCGGCCAGAAGTAGTCCGGTGCTCCACGCGCTGCACCTCCGGGGACGCGGCCTACCCGACGGCGAAGAAGTGCAGTGGTGGATCCACCAGGGTGTGCTGTCAGCGGAGCCCGTCGCCAACGCCGAGACCGTCTTCGACGGTGGCTGGATCATTCCTGGCCTGGTCGACGCACACTGCCATGTCGGTCTGGGCCCGGGCGGGGCAGTCGACATCGACGAGGCGGTCACCCAGGCGGAGACCGAACGGGACGCCGGTGCGCTTCTGCTGCGTGATGCCGGATCGCCGGTGGACACCCGCAGCTTCGACGACCGTGAGGACCTGCCGCGGATCATCCGGGCCGGACGGCACCTCGCGCGCCCCAAGCGCTATTCGCCGGGGTTGCCGATCGACATCGAGGACGAGTCGCAACTGCCCGCGGCCGTGGCCGAGCAGGCCCGGTGGGGCGACGGCTGGGTGAAGCTGGTTGGTGACTGGATCGACCGGGGGGTCGGGGACCTGGCACCGCTGTGGTCCGACGAGATCCTCAAAGCCGCGATCGACGCGGCCCACGACGAGGGGGCGCGGGTCACCGCGCACGTATTCGGTGAGGACGCGCTGCCCGGACTCATCAAGGCCGGAATCGACTGCATCGAGCACGGTACCGGGATCACCGATGACGCCATCGAACTGATGCTCGACCACGGCACAGCATTGGTGCCCACCCTGATCAACATCGACAATTTCCCCGGCATCGCCGATGCGGCCGGCAAGTACCCGGCGTACGCCAAGCACATGCGTGACCTGTACGCGTCCTGCCGCACCCGGGTCGGCGCGGCCTACGAGGCCGGGGTGCCGATTTTCGCGGGCACCGACGCCGGCGGCATGATCGCCCACGGCCGTATCGCCGACGAGATCGACGCGCTCAAGGGCATCGGGATGAGCCCAACCGCCGCTCTGGGGGCGGCCAGCTGGGATGCGCGGGCCTGGCTGGGCCGGCCGGGGCTGGAGCACGGGGCATCGGCCGACCTGGTCTGCTACACCGAGGATCCGCGGCACGGTGGTGTCAGCCACCCCGACCTGGTGATCCTGCGCGGTCGGGTGTTCTGATCTTTCGGCGAGCAGACGCTTAGGTACCCGAAATCCAAGCGCGTTCTCGGGTATCTACGCGTCTGCTCGCGGGGTGGGGCTCAGTACACGTCGCGCAGATAGCGGTGGGTTTTGATCAGGTCGTTGACGTAGGCGTGCGCCGCATCGGCATCCATCGAGCCGTTGTCGGCGATGATCTCATGCAGGGCGGCGTCGACGTCCTTGGCCATGCGGTCGGCATCACCGCACACGTAGAGGTATGCGCCGTCCTGGAGCCACGCGAACAACTCGGCTGAGTTCTCCCGCATGCGTTGCTGCACATATACTTTCGTATCCTGATCGCGGGAGAAGGCCGTGTCCAGCCGGGTGAGCGTGCCCGACTCGACGAATTCGGTCAGCTCGTCACCGTAAAGGAAATCGGTGGCGCGGCGCCGGTCCCCGAAGAACAGCCAGGACCGGCCCGGTGCGGCGGCGGCCTGTCGCTCCTGCAGGAACGCCCGGAACGGCGCGATACCGGTACCCGGCCCGATCATGATGATCGGCACATCGTCGGCGGGCAGCCGGAAATGATGGTTGGGGCGCAGGTGAACCCGAACTGTCTGCGTGCGCTCGGCCAGATAGGTCGTGGCCACGCCGCCGTGTTGGCGGTCGGCGGCGGAGTAGCGCACGGTGGCTACGGTCAGATGGATGTGATCGGGATGTACCAGTGGGCTCGAGGCGATCGAGTAATCGCGGAACTGCAACGGGCGCAACGTTTCTACGACCTCATCGACCGTCAGGTCGGCACGCCGGATGAGGTCGAGGACATCCTCGCCATAGGCGGCGGTCCCGGCCAGGTCCTGCAGTGCTCGCGAGGGCGTCCGGATTTCCAGGTGCTCGGTGAGCAGGACACCCAAGGTCTCGTCCGCGTCGGCGATCCGGTGTTCGGGGCCCACCTTGAATTCGGCCAGGATCGCCGCCACCAGGCCGGGATCGTTGTTCGCGTGGACGGCCAGTGAATCGCCGGCCTGGTAAGTGATCCCGGCACCGGTGAGGTCGAGCTCGTAGTGGCGTACCTCCTTGTCGGATTCTGCCGCGGTGAGCAGTCGATTGACTGTCAGGGCGGCCAAGAAGGGGCGGTTGCGTTCCTGCGGGCGAAGTGGGGGATCGGCCGGGGCGGTCTCTACGACGGCGACGGGCGCGGCTGGGCCGGCCTGGGCTGCGGTGAGCTGTTTGACGAGGTCGGTGGTCCAGGCCGCGGCAGGTTCCTCGTAGTACCCGTCGACGTCGATCCGGTCGGCGATCCTGCTGGCGCCCAGCTCCTCGAGTCGCGCATCAAGGAGTTTGCCTGCGTTGCAGAACAATTCGTAGGACGTGTCGCCCAGGGCGAGGATTGCGAAGCTCATGTGTTCCAGCCGCTCGGTGGAGGCACTGATCGCCTCCCAGAACAACGTGGCGGTATCGGGGAACTCGCCGTCGCCGAACGTTGATGTGACCACGATGAAATGCGTTGCGGTACTGAGCTGGCCGAGTTCCACCTGGTTGAGTTCGACGGCTTCGGCAGGAATTCCGGCGGCGGTGGTGGCCTCGGCGAACGACATCGCAGCGTCTTCGGCGTTGCCCATGTCGGTGCCGTACGCGACCACCAACGAGAACTCACGGTCGGACACATCGGCTCCCCTCGTCGCGCGCGGGCACTGCACACGAATTTAGGGTGACCTTAGTTTGATGCGAGTCCCGATGGGGCCCTACCTTTTACCATCGATGGTCAGTGTGAGAAACCGTAGTCGAACAAATCGATCGCCTGACCGTACAGATCGCCGGTGCCGTACATCTGCACGACCACCAGGCGCCGGTTACCGCGTTGGGCAGCACCGATATACGTCTTGCGGGCCAGGTCCGTGTATCCGGTTTTGCCGGCGAGGTCACCGGGATAGCGTGCGAGCAGTTCGTTCTGGTTGGTCAGGGTCTTGCCGGGGAACTGGGCCGAGGGCTGGCGCATGATCTGCGCGATCAGCGGGTAGGTCAGCGCCGCGCGGAGGATCACCGCGAGGTCGTGCGGCGTGGTGACGGTTTCCCAGCCGGGGCCGTCGAGGCCGGACGGTGAGGAGGCCCGGGTGTTTCGGGCGCCGACGCTGGCCGCTTTGCGGGTCATCGCCGCGACCGTGGCGGGCTGACCACCGAGCATGTCCGCGAGCATGTTCGCCGCATCGTTGCCCGACACCATGAGCAGCGCTTCGAGCAGTTGGCGGGTGGTGTAGGGCTGTCCAGGGGTGAGGCCCACGCACGAGCATTCGACCTTGGTGTGGGACTGGTTCGCCCTGGCGAAATTGTCGGGCCGGAGGTGGTCCAGCACCACCATCGCCAGCAGTGGCTTGATGGTGCTCGCCGGGGCGTACGAGCCGTTCGGGTCCTTGGATGCCAGGACTTGGCCGGTGTCCATGTCGGCGACCAGCCAGGCCTTGGCCGGCCCGTCGGGCATCTGGGCGCCGGCGGGCTGAACGCTTGGCTGCGCGTTCGCGGCGGGCGCGACCGAGAGCACCGCGCCGAGGGCGAGCGCGGTCGCCGCGAACAGTCTTCGCACGGAAGGTGACGCTACGGAGCACAGGACTCGCTCAGCGCGCGATCAGGTTTCCGAATGGTTGCGATGGTTGCGACCATGAGTTGCCGACAGGGCTACAGCGTGCTGATGCCGGCCGAGCGGTCTTGGGCGAAACCCCAGTCCAACAGGCTGGTGGCCTGATCCCAGTAGGTCGGTCCGCCTTCCTTGACCAGTCCGTACATCATCGCGATCACCAACCGGCGGCCGTCGCGTTGCGCAGCGCCGACGAACGTCTTGCGCGCCACATCGGTGAAGCCGGTCTTACCGCCGAGCATGCCCGGATAGCGGCCGAGCATCTCGTCCTGGTTGACCAACGTGACCGGGCCAGTGGCACCGGGGAACGACGCCGACGGCGACGAGGTGATCGCGGCGAACACCGGATTGGCCAGTGCGGCGCGGAAGATCACGGCCAGGTCCCGCGGCGTGGTGGCCCCGTCGATGCCGGGCCCGTTCAGGCCCGACGGAGACCCGGCATGGGTGGCGTTCGCGCCGAGCGCGACGGCCTTGGCATTCATCTTGGCGACGGCGGCGACTTTGCCGCCGAGCATGTGCGCCAAGGTGTCGGCGGCGTCGTTGCCGGAGACAAGCAGCAAGGCGTCGAGCAGTTGTTGCATGGTGTAGGTGCGGCCGGCTTTGATCCCGACACAGGTGCACTCCACTTTCCCGTCGGCTTCGTCGGCGACGACGGTGGCGTCCAGCGGAAGTTCGTCGAGGGCTACCAACGCCAGCAGCGTCTTGATGGTGCTGGCAGGTGCGTGCGGAACGTACTGGTCCCTACCGGCCAGGATCTGGCCGGTATCCATGTCGGCGACGATCCAGGCCGGGGCGGGCCCGTCCGGGATGGGCGCCGCGCCGACCTGCTGCACGCCGGCGTCGGCCGAGGCGGTGGGGGAGCCGACCACAGCCCCGACTACAACTGAGGGAAGGAGCGTTGCGAGACAGAACGAGATTGCGCCGACGAGCCTGACCATGTGCACTGACCCTAAAGCGTGCATGTACCTCGCGCATAGGCGCCCGAGGAAGATTCGACGAATTCGAAGGGAGACCCCGTGGCTGAACCCGCCACCATGCCCGAGGCAGAACGCAAGTGGATGGTCGACACCTTGCTGGCGTTGCTACAGACCCCCAGCCCGTCGGGACGCACCGACGCCGTGATGCAGTTGATCGGCGATACTCTCAACGATCTCGGCGTGCCGTTCACCTTGACCCGGCGCGGTGCGTTGACCGCCGAGCTGCCGGGTGAGTCGCCAACCATCGACCGGGCACTGGTGGTGCACTCCGACACCATCGGGTGCATGGTCCGGGATCTGAAGGACAACGGCCGCCTCGAATTGGTTCCGGTCGGCACGTTCTCCGCGCGGTTCGCTGCAGGCGCCCGGGTGCGGATCTTCTCCGACGACCCCGACGAGTTCTTCACGGGCACGATCATGCCGCTCAAGGCCAGCGGGCACGCCTACGGCGACGAGATCGACACCCAGCCCACCGACTGGGATCACGTGGAGGTCCGAGTGGATCGCAACGTGTCGACGCGTGCGGATCTGGAGCGTCTGGGTCTGAACGTGGGCGACTTCGTCGCGCTGATCGCCAGCCCTGAACTCACCGAGGACGGATTCGTGGTGTCCCGGCACCTCGACGGGAAAGCGGGGGTGGCGGTTGCGTTGGCCCTGGCCAAGTCCATCGCCGAGCAGAAGATCGTGCTGCCGCACCGCGCGACGCTCATGGTGACCATCACCGAGGAGGTGGGGCACGGTGCCAGTCACGGGCTTCCACCCGATGTGGCCGAGTTGGTCTCGGTGGACAACGCGGTCTGCGCCCCCGGGCAGCACTCGATCGAGCATGGTGTGACGATCCCGATGGCCGATCTGCACGGCCCGTTCGACTATCACCTGACCCGCAAGCTCTGCCGCCTGGCCGAGGGGCAGGGCATCCCGTTCGCGCGTGATGTGTTCCGTTACTACCGGTCCGACGCGGCAGCTGCCATCGAGGCAGGCGCAGGTACCCGGGCGGCGCTGGTGGGGTTCGGTCTGGACGGCAGCCACGGCTGGGAACGGACTCACCTGGACTCGTTGGAAGCCACCTATTTATTGCTGAACGCCTGGCTGCAGACGCCGTTGACGTTCGAGGCGTGGGATTCCAGCCCGACCGGTGCGCTGCGTGATTTCCCGTCCTCGAAACAGCCGGCGCCCAGCGAGCAGTGGGTGCCGTTGTCCCGCGGTGACTTCACCGAGCCGGGCGACGCGGCGCCGGGAGAGCATTGGCCGCCTTCTGAGGGCCCGCAATCCTGACGCGGACATGAGGAGCAATCGGGACCGGTGGTGTTGAATCGAATGGTGCTGAGCCTGGAAGAGATTTCGGACCGTCTTGAGATCCAGCAATTGTTGATCGACTACTCCACGGCGATAGACCGCCGACTGTTCGATGACCTCGATGTGGTGTTCACCTCCGATGCTTACATCGACTACCGGGCAATGGGCGGTATCGACGGCCAATACCCGGAGGTCAAGGCCTGGCTGGCCGAAGTGCTGCCCAACTTCCCGGCCTACGCTCACATGCTCGGCAACTTCGATGTCCGGATCGAGGGGGACAAGGCCTCCTCCCGCACCATGTGCTTCAACCCCATGGTCCTGCCGGGGCTGGAGCAACAGGTGTTGTTCTGCGGCCTCTGGTACGAGGACGAGTTCGTGCGGACCGCCGACGGTTGGCGGATGAGCCGCCGCGTCGAGACCAAATGCTTCGACAAGGTCGTTTAGAGCCCGCGACGTGTGGCCCGACCGGCCGCCGCAATTTTGGTCAGTACTGCCTGCTCTGGCACAATTGGGCGCTGTCTGCCGCGCGACTCGTTCAATGTGCTGCGCGGCGGTCACACACGTAAGGCAAAACCGGATCGGGCAATTCCGCCCGCATCGCTGAATTGCAGCGTGACACTCAAGGAGAAGTGCTTACACATGGCTGTCAAGATCAAGCTCACCCGGCTTGGCAAGATCCGCAACCCCCAGTACCGCATCGCCGTCGCCGACGCGCGCACCCGCCGCGAAGGCCGCTCCATCGAGGTCATCGGCCGCTACCACCCCAAGGAAGAGCCGAGCCTGATCGAGATCGATTCGGAGCGCGCGCAGTACTGGCTGGGTGTCGGCGCCCAGCCCACCGAGCCGGTGCTGGCCCTGCTGAAGATCACCGGTGACTGGCAGAAGTTCAAGGGCCTGCCGGGTACCGAGGGCACGCTGAAGGTCAAGGAGCCCAAGCCGTCCAAGCTGGACCTCTTCAATGCGGCGCTGGCCGAGGCCGAGAGCGGCACCGGTGCCGCGGCTGTCACGCCCAAGAAGAAGAAGGCTCCCAAGAAGGACGACGCCGCCGAAGCTGAGGCGCCGGCTGCTGAGGCCGCTGCCGACAACGCTGCAAGCGAGAGCTGAGCATCGCAGTGAGTTCTGTCGTGGTCGACGCCGTCGAGCACCTGGTCCGCGGCATCGTGGACAATCCCGACGACGTACGTGTCGACATGGTCACCAGCCGCCGTGGGCGGACCGTCGAGGTGCACGTGCACCCCGATGACCTGGGCAAGGTCATCGGCCGCAGTGGCCGCACCGCCACCGCGCTGCGCACCTTGGTCGCGGGCATCGGTGGGCGCGGTATTCGCGTCGACGTGGTGGACACCGACCAGTAGCGTCGGATCCATGGACCTGGTTGTCGGGCGGGTTGTCAAAGCTCACGGCATTTCCGGTGAGGTTGTGGTCGAGGTCCGGACCGACGACCCCGATGCCCGATTTATCCCTGGCGTGGCCCTTCGGGGCCGCGCCAAGGGGGGTGCCGAGCGCACTTTCTCGGTAGATTCCGTGCGTGATCATGCTGGTCGGCTGCTGATTCGTCTGACTGGTATCGCCGACCGCAATGCGGCCGATGCGTTGCGCGGCACGGTGTTCATCGTCGATACCGCAGACCTGCCCGCGATCGATGATCCCGACGAGTTCTACGACCACGAGCTCGAAGGCCTGCGGGTCGTCACGGTCGACGGCGCCGCGGTGGGGGCGGTCCGTGAGGTACTGCACACCGCGGCCGGAGAACTGCTGTCAATCAAGGCCGATGCCGATGGCCGCGAAATACTCGTCCCGTTCGTCAGCGCGATCGTCACGTCGGTGTCCCGCGACACCGGAACTGTCGTCATCGACCCTCCAGACGGTCTGCTGAATCTGGACCTGGTCTAGAAGGTGCGCAACTGTGCACATTGATGTCCTCACCATCTTCCCGGCCTACCTCGATCCGATCCGGCAGGCGTTGCCGGGCAAGGCGATTGACGCCGGAATACTCTCTGTCGCCGTGCATGACCTGCGGAACTGGACCCGTGATGTGCACCGGTCGGTGGACGACTCGCCGTACGGCGGCGGACCGGGGATGGTCATGAAAGCGCCAGTCTGGGGCGAGGCGCTCGACGAAATTTGTTCTGAGCAAACCCTTCTGGTCGTGCCGACCCCGGCGGGGCGCCCGTTCACCCAGGCCGTTGCCGAGCGCTGGAGTGCGGAGTCGCACCTGGTTTTCGCGTGCGGGCGGTACGAGGGGATCGACCAGCGGGTGGCCGACGATGCCGCCCACCGGATGCGGGTCGAAGAGGTTTCCATCGGTGACTACGTGCTGAACGGGGGCGAGTCGGCGGCGCTGGTCATGATCGAGGCGGTGGTCCGGTTGATGCCCGATGTATTGGGTAATCCCGCATCACACCAACAGGACTCGCATTCCGACGGCCTGCTGGAAGGGCCCAGCTATACCCGTCCGCAGAGCTGGCGCGGGTTGGAGGTGCCCGATGTGCTGCTGTCGGGGGATCACGCCAAGATCGCGGCGTGGCGGCATGAGCAGTCGCTGCAGCGCACGCGCGAGCGCAGGCCGGACTTGCTCGACGAACCCTAGATCCGGCCGCCGGGGAACATCGTCTTGACGGCGGCGGTGATGGTGTCGCGTGCAGTGGCGGCATTGGTGGGCTGAAGTGAGCCGATCACCATGATGAAACGACGGTCAGGACCGACCACACCGGTCGACAGATGCATCCAGTCCGAACCGATACAGCACATCCATCCCTGCTTGACTGCGACCGGTTCGGCGTAAAGGCCTTCGGGGATGCCGAATCGCTGGGGGTAGGTTCCGCCCGGTTGCGTGCCGTCGATGGCGTCCGGCGTGGACTGGGCGAGGTTGGACAGGATGACGTTGGCCTGTTCGGCGGGCAGACCGCCGCTGCCGTTCATCATCATGTCGTAGTAGCGCACCAGGTCGGCCGCGGTGCTGATGGTGTTCCACCACCGCCCGTCGCTCGGTGGCCGCGTCGAGCCCAAGCCGTAGCGGGCAGCCACCCGGTTGACGATCGCGCTGCCGCCGCTGCGGTACCAGAAGACCTCGGCGGCGCTGTCGTCGGACGACCGCAGCATCACGTCGAGGTTCTCGCGGTCCTCGGGGCTGAGGACGGTCTGGCCATTGGCCTCCTGCAGAAGCAGATCGTCGGCGATGAACAACTTCACCACCGACGCAATGGCGATGGTGGTTCCGTTTCCGTTGGACACCAGCTGCCCAGTGTTGCGGTCGAGGACCAGCACGGTGATGTCGGCGCCGGCGTCGGCCGCGTCCTCGGTGGCCTGTTGCGCGCGGTCCTCGATTCCCTTGAAGGATGCGGCGGGTTCGCCGGGCGATGCCTCGGGCAGCGGGGCCATGCCACCCTGGGGAACGACGACGGTCAGCTGCGGTGCACCGGCCGGGACTGGGGGAGTTCCGTACACGCGGGCTTCGCAGCCAGCGGTGACGACGGCCATGGCGACCACTACGGTCACGCTGGTTGCGCTCGCCATCTTCAGTTTCGACGGCCGCCGTCGCATGGTCCTCCTTGAACCGTCAACAAGATCCGATGGGCTCTGCAGGACCGGCGCATCGGTGGATGAAGCCTAACCGTTCATCTTGTGGCCCGCGTCGTTAGCGGCGCTCGCAGTATGGTGCAGTAGTCGGGGCACAAAGATGGACCGACCCGCCGGATTTCACGGTATGGGGACCCATCTGGCACAATTGAGCAGTTGTCTGCGCAGGGCTGGGCCGCGGCTTGTCCGTGTTCAGCTGCGAGATGCAACCCGATACACCCGAAAATAGCTTCGGCTGCGCGAATTGTCCGCGCCTACCCGGAGCAGCGAACAACAAGGAAGTGTCACCGATGAACACGCTGGACTTCGTCGATCAGGCGTCGCTGCGCGACGACATCCCGACCTTCAGCCCCGGCGACACCGTGAACGTTCACGTCAAGGTGATCGAGGGCTCGAAGGAGCGCATCCAGGTTTTCAAGGGCGTCGTGATCCGTCGCCAGGGCGGCGGTATCCGCGAGACCTTCACCGTGCGTAAGGAGAGCTACGGCGTCGGCGTCGAGCGCACGTTCCCGGTGCATTCGCCCAACGTCGATCACCTCGATGTCGTGACCCGTGGTGACGTGCGTCGCGCCAAGCTCTACTACCTGCGCGAACTGCGTGGCAAGAAGGCGAAGATCAAGGAAAAGCGCTGAGCGCGTTGCTCCGCCTGACGATGCTCTCGTCGCGGGACCGGTCACGACGCTCGCTACTGTGGTGCCTGTGACCGGACCCACCGACTCTGCCGACGCGCGTTCGGAGGGCAGCATCGAATCCGATCCGCATCTCGACTCTGGCTCAGAGCAGTCTCCGGACGCGTCCGAGGACGACTCGCAGGACGCATCCGAGGACGAGTCGCCCAAGGGTAAGCACTCCACGGCCCGCGAAATCGCCATTCTGGCGACCATCGCCCTGGTGCTCTATTACGTGACGCTGACGTTCATCGCGCGTCCGTATCTGATTCCGTCGGAATCCATGGAACCCACGCTGCACGGCTGTGCCGGCTGCGTGGGTGACCGGATCATGGTCGACAAGGTCACTTACCGGTTCTCCAAGCCGGAGCCCGGCGATGTGGTGGTCTTCAAGGGCCCGCCGTCGTGGAACATCGGCTATAAGTCGATCCGGTCGGACAACACCGCGATCCGCTGGGTGCAGAACGCCCTCTCGTTCGTCGGCTTCGTGCCGCCGGATGAGAACGACCTGGTCAAGCGCATCATCGCAGTGGGCGGCCAAACGGTGCAGTGCCGTGCCGATTCCGGTCTGACAGTCGACGGTAAACAGCTGAACGAGCCTTATCTGGACCCGGCCACCATGATGGCCGACCCCGGAATCTATCCGTGCCTGGGCCCTGAGTTCGGTCCGGTCAGCATCCCGCCCGACCGGTTGTGGGTGATGGGCGACAATCGGACTCATTCGGCCGATTCACGGTTCCACTGCAGCAATCTGCCCGCCGACGGGCAAAAAGGCCTGTTGTGTACCGGCGATCCGATGGCCGGCACCGTTCCGGTGGAGAATGTGATCGGAAAGGCACGGTTCATCGCCTGGCCACCGTCCCGGTGGGGCGGAATCAATGGCGTGAACCCACAGACCGACTCCTAGGAGCTGCCCTGTGCCGCCAGCGGTGAAGACGTCGTGGCCGCCTCGCACGGTGATCCGGAGGTCATCCGGACTACGCACCCTGGAATCAGCGCTGTATCGCAACGGCCTCGGCCCGGTCGCCGGGGTAGACGAGGTAGGCCGCGGGGCCTGCGCGGGACCGCTGGTGGTGGCGGCGTGTGTGCTCGGTCCCAACCGGATGGACAGCCTGGCCTCTCTCGACGATTCCAAGAAGCTGGTCGAGCGGGAGCGGGAGCGGCTGTTTCCCCTGATTCGCCGGTATGCGCTGGCCTATCACGTGGTGTTCATCCCGTCCGATGAGGTGGACCGCCTCGGTGTTCACGTGGCCAATATCGAGGGCATGCGGCGTGCGGTGGCGGGACTGTCCCTGCGCCCCGGATATGTGTTGTCCGACGGGTTCCGGGTTCCGGGCCTGGCAGTGCCCTCCTTGCCGGTGATCGGGGGAGATGCCGCGGCCGCCTGTATCGCAGCGGCCAGCGTGCTGGCCAAGGTCAGCCGGGACCGGCTGATGGTCGAGATGGAGCAGCACCATCCCGGCTATGGGTTCGCCGAGCACAAGGGGTACAGCACGCCCGCGCACTCCGCGGCGTTGACGGAGTTGGGGCCGTGTTCGGAGCACCGCCACTCGTATGTGAACGTGCGGCGGGCCGCAGAGACGGCAGATGTGCGGCGGGCCGCTGAGATGACAGACGTGCGACGGGATGTGGCACCAATGCGGCATGCTGAAGTGGCGTACGCAAAGATGGTCGACAGGGCATCAGTACAACGAGAAGGACAGCACACCAGATGAGCGCCGAGGATCTCGAGAAGTATGAAACCGAGATGGAGCTCTCGCTTTACCGCGAATACAAGGACATCGTCGGGCAGTTCAGCTATGTCGTCGAGACCGAGCGCCGGTTCTACCTGGCCAACAGTGTGGAGCTGATTCCGCGTAACTCCGAGGGCGAGGTCTATTTCGAGTTGAGGCTCGCCGATGCCTGGGTATGGGACATGTACCGTCCGGCCCGGTTCGTCAAGCAGGTGCGGGTCATCACGTTCAAGGACGTGAACATCGAAGAGGTCGAAAAGCCCGAATTGCGGTTGCCGGAGTAGCGGCGGACAGGGGGCGAGCGGTGGCGAAGGTCATTACCGGGGACGATATTCGCCGTCGCGCCGACGCGGTGCTGACGCGCTTGCCCGAGGTCCGCACGTGGCAGGAGCCGCTGTACCGCAGTCTGCATCAGAATCCCGAACTTTCGCATCAGGAAAAACGTACTGCCGGGGTGGTGGCCGAGCGCCTGCGTCAGTCCGGGCTGACCGTCCACGAAGGTGTCGGTGGAACCGGTGTGGTCGGTGTTCTTGGTAACGGCGACGGCCCCCGGGTGCTGATGCGCGCGGATATGGACGCGCTGCCGGTGACGGAGGCAACGGTGCTGCCGTACGCGAGCACTCGCGACGGGGTCATGCACGCCTGTGGTCATGACGTCCACGTGACGTGTCTGCTGGGTGCGGCGGAATTGTTCGCCCACGCCACGGATCACTGGCGTGGCACCATGATTGCGGTGTTCCAGCCCGCCGAAGAGGTCGGCGATGGAGCCCGCGGCATGGTCGATGACGGTCTGGCCGATGTCGTCGGCCCGGTCGATGTGGCGTTGGCCCAGCACGTTTTTCCGGTGCCGGCCGGGGAACTGCGGACCCGCAGCGGCCCGGTGTTGTCTGCGGCCGACAGCCTGCGTATCACGGTCTACGGCCGTGGCGGGCACGGTTCGATGCCACAGGCCACGGTGGATCCGGTGGTGCTGGCATCGATGATCGTCATCCGCTTGCAGACCATCGTGTCCCGCGAGGTTGATCCGAGCCAGACGGTCGTACTGACCGTCGGCAGCATTCAGTCGGGGACCAAGGGCAACGTCATCGGCGATCACGCAGTACTCGAACTCAACCTGCGTACCTTCGACGAATCGGTGCGCACCGCGGTGCTCGCCGCGATCCGGCGCGTGGTAATCGCCGAGTGCCAGGCTTCTGACTCCCCGCGAGATCCCCAATTCGCGTTGTACGAGAGCTTTCCGCTGACCGTCAACGACGATGCGGTGACGGCTCGTGTCGAGGCCGCGTTCAGTGAGTACTTCGGTGACCGGGCGCAGACCATGCCGGCCGGGTCGGCCAGTGAAGACTTCAGCGACATCCCGGCTGCGCTGGGAGCGCCCTACACCTATTGGGGCTTCGGCGGCATCGACGGGGAGACCTTCCGCGCGGCGGTGGCCGCCGATCGCGCTCGCGTGGACATACCGGTGAACCATTCACCGCGGTTCGCCCCGGTACTCCAGCCGACCCTGGACACCGGTACCGAGGCGCTGGTGGTGGCCGGCCTCAGTTGGCTTTAGCCGCCAGGTGCTCGTCGAAGAAGGCGAACACCCGCGACCAGGCATCGGCGGTGGCGGCCTCGTTGTAGCCGAAGCCGGTGATCCGCAGAAACGACTGCCCGGGCAACTGGTTGGCGAAGCTGTGCCCGGCGTCGGGGTACACCTTGATGTCGGCCGGGATGTTCTTGTCGTCGACGACGCGCTGGAGGCGGGCGGGCGCGCCGATGCCCAACGGATCGCGGTGGCCGAAGCTGGCCACGATCGGGCACGACGCGTCCAAAGTCTGGGCGAGTCCCCGTGGCAGCGGGGTGCCGTAGAACGGTGCGGCGGCGCCGAATCCTTTGGGGCCCAGCACAAGCGCGAACTGGCCGCCCATGCAGAAACCCGCGATGCCGACGGTCCCGGTGCACTGCGGGTGCGCACGCAGATGATCGCGAGCGGCCAGGATGTCGTCGAGCGCCCGGCCGCGCTGGGTCATCAATTCCCGCATCACCCGGGTGATGCACCGGGCCCGACCGCCGCGCGCGTAGAGATTCGGTGTGAGCGCGAGATAGCCGGCGGCCGCGACGCGTTCGGAGACCGCCTCGTTGTCGGGGGCGTAGCCGATCGCGTCGTGGATGATCACCACCCCGGGCCACGGTCCTTCGCCGCTGGGGAGGCTGAGCAGAGCGTCGATGGGGCCGGCTGGGGTATCCATCGTGATCGTCGTCACCCGACCGAGGGTAGCCGTCCCGGGCGCGTCAGGTTCCGCAGAACGTCCGGTAGGTGCCGAAGTCGGCGGGCGCCGGTGCGGCATATCGCTCGAGCCCTGGGCGCTCGTCGTAGGGCGCCGCGAGCGCACCCATGAGGTCTTGGAGGGGTTGCAGATGATCAGCGGTCGCCGCGGTCAACGCCTCCTCGACCAGGTGATTGCGGGGAATGTAGATGGGGTTGACCCGGTCCATCGCTTCGGCGTCGGGGTTCACCTGCAACCAGCGTCGCAGCCACTCGTCGAAACCGGGTTGATCGAACAACGCCCCGTCCTGGTCGGCCTTGTGGCCGTGCGCGGCCCGGGCCAGCGCGCGCCAGGACGAGGTGTAGTCGGCCTGGCTTTGTTGCAGCAGCGTCAGGAGTTCCTCGACGAGGGCCTGGGCGCTGGCGTCCCGGACATCGGTGGGCAGCCCGAGTTTGGCGCGCATCCCGGCCGACCACGCCGCGTCGAACTGCGGCCCGAAGCCGTGCAGCGCTCGGGTGGCCAATTCGACGGCCTGGTCTCCGTCGTCGGCGAGCAGGGGCAGCAGGGTTTCGGCGAAGCGGGCCAGGTTCCACGCGGCCACGGTCGGCTGGTTGCCGTAGGCGTAGCGGCCGCCATGGTCGATCGAGCTGAATACCGTTGCCGGGTCGAAGGTCTCCATGAAGGCGCACGGCCCGTAGTCGATGGTCTCACCGGAGATGGTCATGTTGTCGGTGTTCATTACGCCGTGGACGAACCCGACGAGCATCCACTGGGCCAGCAGCGTGGCCTGCGCCGCGACCACTCCCTCGTACAGAGCCAGGTACGGGTTCTCGGCGCTGGCCGCGTCCGGGTGGTGGCGTGCGATGGCGTGGTCGGCAAGTCGGCGCAGCAGCGCGATGTCTCCGACGGCCTGGGCATGGGCGCTCGCGTACTGGAAGCTGCCGACCCGCAGGTGACTGGCGGCGATCCGGGCGAGCACCGCTCCGGGCATCAAGGTTTCGCGCCGGATGTCCCGCCCGGTGGCCACCACGGCCAGGGCGCGGGTGGTGGGGATGCCCATGGCGTGCATCGCCTCGCTCACGATGTACTCACGCAGCATGGGCCCGACGACGGCCAGGCCGTCACCACCGCGGGCGAACGGGGTGCGTCCCGATCCTTTGAGATGCAGGTCGCGGGGACGGGCGTCGGCGCCGACGAACTCACCCAGCAGCAGCGCGCGGCCGTCACCCAGGCGGGGGACGTACCCGCCGAACTGGTGCCCGGCATAGGCCTGGGCGACCGGGGTGGCGCCGTCGGGAACGACGGTGCCCGACAACAGGCCAAGGCCGTCCGGGCTGCGCAGCCAGGAGGCATCGACGCCCAGTTCGTCCGCCAACTCCTCGTTGAGCACCAGCAACCGCAGTGCGGGGGCCGGCTCGGCCTGCCATGCGACGGCCATCTCGGGCAGGGCACGGGCGAAGCGGTTGTCCAGTACGACTGCCGTATCAGGTGCGACGCTCACGCCTCGAGCGTACGGAGCGTCAGAGGCTGCCCAGGTCGTCGGGCACGTCGACGGCGTACTGCTGAAGCACGTCGAGCGGCACCACGTCCAGGGTGCGTTCATGGGTAGCGGCCAACACCACCGGGGCTGCCTTGCCGTCGTCATGTGCGCGCAGCCAGTTGAGCGCGGTGACACACCAGCGGTCCCCGGGCATGAGGCCGGGGAACCGGTATTGCGGCGCCGGGGTCGACAGGTCGTTGCCGATCGACCGCTGGTGGTCGAGGAATTCGGTGGTCACGACGGCGCAGATGGTGTGCCTGCCCTCGTCGGCATCGCCCGTCGAGCAGCACCCGTCGCGGTAGAAGCCGGTCAGCGGGTCGGTGCCGCATTCCTCCAGCGGGCCACCCAACACATTGCGATCAGCCATCGGATCAGTATGGGTCCCCGGATGGCTCAGCGTGGTGGCGGCGGGGCCGCGCTGCGTTGCGCGTCGAGCACGAGCAGTGCCACGTGCAGTGACGTCATCGATTCGCCGTCGTCGAGATTGACGCCGAGCCGGCGTTCGATCGAGGCCAGCCGGCCATAGAGCGCGGGGCGGCTCATGTGCAGGCGTTTGGCCAGTGCGGACTTGTTGCCCGTGAGTTCCAGGTAACCGCGGAGCACGGCCAGATCATCGGTGCCCTGATCGGCGTCGTGGATCAGAACGGCCTTGAGTTCGGTTTCGGCGAACGTCTGGACGTGCGGATCGTCGAGCAGCAGCGTGATCAATCCGCGCAAGCGGACATCCGAGGCGCGTACGAACGGGCGGGCCAGATCCGGCATCGACGCCGCAACCTCGGCCACGTGCGCCGCTTCCCGCAACCCATGGACGGCATCGGCGAACGCGACAGCACCACTGCCGATCGCGACCACGACCTTGTCGGTGTCGCCGCCACGGTCGATGGCCTCTCGCCAGCCCCCGGCCAGGCGGCTGAGCGTGGCATCGGCGCTGAACCCGCGTCGAGGATTCAGTGCCAGCACCAGGCCGATCTCACCGTCCCGCCGGATCGAGCAGATTGCGCTGTGCCCTTGGGCTTTCACGTTGTGAACGACCGCATCGAGGATCCGGATGTTGCGACGTTGCGTGCCGACCGGATCGAGCCGGTCGGGTGGCGCACCCACCCGGACAGTGGCCGGCAGATATGGCCCGGTGGCCCGCAGGCCGAGAGCCAGGGCGCGGGCGTCGGCGTCTCGGTCGTCGGCGATCCGCCCACCCAGGACGTCGTCGATCAACCCGCTCTGGGCCTGATGCTCGAGACCGGACCGGCCGCGCTCGGCCATCCGGTGCAGCGCCAGCGCTTGCGAGGCCCGTTCCAGGACCATCTTGGTCTTGGCCGGCGCAGCCGGGGAGCGCGGGACGATCAGCCGGCCCCACTCCTCGGCGCGAGGGCCGACGGCGGTGGTGGCCCACGGTTCGGTCATCGCCCTGGACCGCCGTTGCCAGTCGGCCAGGACCGTGGTGGCCGGCTCGTTGCGGGGCGAGATCGCCAGCACCTGGCGCGACAGATCCTCAAGCACCACCGATTCGTCGATCATCTCCGCCGCTGCGCGCACGATGTCCGCGATCGACGGGCGCTTCATGCTCAACTCGGTGAAAGTCTTGTGGGTGCGGTGGGCGAACTCGAGTTCCTCGTACTGGTCGGCCACGATGAGCCGGTGCACCGCCTCGGTGACCTCGACGAACTTGGTCTCCCGATGCAGCACCACGAGCGCAACACCGAGGGTTTGGGCCATCTCGCCGACGGCGTCGGGAAGCGACTCGATGCGGGTGCCCAATTCGACCACCACGCCGACGACGCCGGCACGTTGCATCCGCCGTAGGTAGTCGCGGGGTGCATCGCGTAGGGCGGCGCCGGTGGTGAGCACCAACTCGCCGCCCTGCAGCAGGCCGGCGAGATCCGGCATGTCGCTGACGTGGACCCAGCGCACCGTCCGATCCAGTTGTTGCGCGCTGAGTA
Organism: Mycobacterium sp. DL440; assembly: GCF_011745145.1. NCBI lineage: Bacteria > Bacillati > Actinomycetota > Actinomycetes > Mycobacteriales > Mycobacteriaceae > Mycobacterium > Mycobacterium sp. DL440. The sequence continues at coordinate 1,429,289 of NZ_CP050191.1, forward strand.
CCTCAGGTTCGCCGGCCTGCACCACCGGGAGCGCGATGACGTCACGCACGGTCGGGATCATTTACAAAGTGTAATGAACAAGTTGACCATACTTACAAGATGACAGCGCCTGGGTTGCTGTTGGTGGCTCACAGTTATATCCGTACCCCAATGCCACAGGAAGGTTCGCACCCCATGAGCAATGTCATCCAGCACTGGCGCGACGGCAAGGACTTTGCCGGGACGTCGACCGCCACTGCCCCGGTAACCAATCCGGCCACCGGAGCGGTGACTGGTGAGGTCGCACTGGCCAGCGTGGATGACGCGCGTGCGGTGATCGACGCCGCCGCGGCGGCCTTCCCGGCCTGGCGTGACACGTCGCTCGCCAAGCGCACTTCGGTGCTGTTCGCCTACCGGGAGTTGCTCAACGCCCGCAAGGAGGAGCTGGCCGCGCTCATCACCGCCGAGCACGGCAAGGTGCTCTCCGATGCCCTCGGCGAGGTGAGCCGGGGCCTCGAGGTCGTCGAGTTCGCTTGCGGCATCCCAAGTCTGCTCAAGGGCGGATTCACCGAGAACGCCTCGACAAACGTGGATGTGCACTCCGTGCTGCAGCCGCTGGGCCCGGTCGGTGTCATCTCGCCGTTCAACTTCCCGGCCATGGTGCCGATGTGGTTCTTCCCGATCGCCATCGCCGCGGGTAACACCGTGGTGCTCAAGCCCTCGGAGAAGGATCCCAGCGCCTCGCTGTGGATGGCCCGGTTGTGGGCGGAGGCCGGTCTGCCCGAAGGCGTGTTCAACGTGCTGCAGGGTGACAAGACCGCGGTCGACGAGCTGCTGACCAACCCCAAGATCAAGGCGATCTCCTTCGTCGGCTCCACCCCGATCGCCCAGTACGTCTACGCCACCGCCACCGCGGCAGGCAAGCGCGTGCAGGCCCTGGGCGGGGCCAAGAACCACGCGGTGATCCTGCCCGACGCCGACCTGGATCTGGCCGCCGACGCCATGGTCAATGCCGGCTTCGGCTCCGCCGGTGAGCGCTGCATGGCGATCTCGGCCGCGGTGGCCGTCGGCCCGATCGCCGACGATCTGGTGGCCAAGATCGCCGAGCGCGCCGCCACGATCAAAACCGGTGACGGAACCAAGGATTCGGACATGGGTCCGCTGGTCACCAAGGTCCACCGCGACAAGGTGGCCTCCTACATCGATGCCGGCGAGGCCGACGGTGCGAAGGTTGTGGTCGACGGCCGCACCGTCCTGGACGGGACGGGCCAACGGGATTCGGGTGGCTTCTGGCTGGGCCCGACCCTGCTCGACAACGTCACCCCGGAGATGAGCGTCTACACCGATGAGATCTTCGGCCCGGTGTTGTCGGTGCTGCGGGTTGAGACCTACGACGAGGCTCTTGCGTTGATCAACAACAACCCCTACGGCAATGGCACGGCGATCTTCACCAACGACGGCGGTGCCGCGCGGCGCTTCCAGAACGAGGTCGAGGTCGGCATGGTCGGCATCAATGTGCCGATCCCGGTTCCGATGTCCTACTTCAGCTTTGGCGGTTGGAAGGCATCGCTGTTCGGTGACAGCCATGCGCACGGTGCAGAGGGCGTTCACTTCTTCACCCGGACCAAGGCCATCACCACCCGCTGGCTGGACCCCAGCCATGGGGGCATCAACCTCGGGTTCCCCGAGAACAAGTGAGAGAATTCCACTCATGACTGCAATTCAAGAGTCCGCCGCGCTGCCCAACGGGTTGACCGTCGACGCGGCGAAGGCCGAGGCCGCGCGGGCCTATGAACTCGACCGCGCACACGTGTTCCACTCCTGGTCGGCGCAGGAGGAGATCTCGCCGATGACGATCACCGCCGCCCGGGGCTCGTACGTCTGGGACGGTGATGGCAACCGCCTGCTGGACTTCTCCTCCCAGCTGGTCAACACCAACATCGGTCACCAGCACCCGAAAGTTGTTGCCGCCATTGCCGAGCAGGCCGCCAAGCTGTGCACGGTAGCCCCGCAGTACGCCAACGCGGCCCGCTCGGAGGCGGCCCGGCTGATCGCCGAGCGCACCCCCGGTGAGCTGAACAAGGTGTTCTTCACCAACGGCGGCGCCGACGCGGTCGAGCATGCGGTCCGCATGGCCCGCCTGCACACCGGCCGCTACAAGGTGCTGTCGCGGTACCGCTCCTACCACGGTGGCACCGACACCGCGATCAACCTCACCGGTGACCCGCGGCGCTGGTCCAATGACCACGGCAACGCCGGGGTGGTGCACTTCAACGGGCCGTTCCTGTACCGCTCGTCGTTCCACGCCGAAACCGAGGAACAGGAATCCCAGCGCGCTCTGGAGTACCTCGAGAAGCTGATCCAGATGGAGGGTCCGACCACCATCGCCGCGATCATCCTGGAGTCGATCCCGGGCACCGCGGGCATCATGGTCCCCCCGCCCGGATATATGGCCGGGGTGCGGGAGATCTGCGATCGCTACGGCATCGTGTTCATCGCCGACGAGGTGATGGCCGGCTTCGGTCGTAGCGGAAAGTGGTTCTCCATCGACCATTTCGATGTGGTGCCCGATCTGCTCACCTTCGCCAAGGGCGTGAACTCCGGTTACGTTCCGCTCGGTGGGGTGGCGATCAGCCCGGCCATCTACGAGACGTTCGCGCACCGGGCCTACCCCGGCGGGCTCACCTACTCCGGTCACCCGCTGGCCACCGCAGCCGCGGTCGCCACCATCAACGCGATGGCCGACGAGGGCATGGTCGAGAACGCCGCCACGATCGGTGCCGAGGTGCTGGCACCCGGCCTGGCCGAGTTGGCCGCCAAGCATCGCAGCATCGGCGAGGTCCGCGGCGCGGGGGTGTTCTGGGCCGTCGAGCTGGTAGCCGATCAGCAGACCCGGGAGCCGTTGGCGCCCTACGGTGGCTCCAGCCCGGCGATGGCCGCCGTGATCGGTGCATGTAAGGCCAACGGCTTGCTGCCGTTCGCCAACTACAACCGGATCCACGTGGTGCCGCCGTGCAACGTCACCGCGCAGGAGGCGCGCGAGGGCCTGGCGATCCTGGACAAGGCGTTCGACGTCGCCGATCAGCACACCCACTGACGTTTCACCCCGAACGGCCCGGCCGTGCGGAATCCGCACGGCCGGGCCGTCGGCGTCAGTGCTTGCCGATGATGAGGTCTTTGATTTCGGCCAGGTGCTCGTCAACCGAACGCAGCCGTGCGCCGGTTTCCTGACGGAATTCGGCGAGTTCACGTTCAACTGAGGTCAGTCGTCCCTCGACCGAGGTCAGCCGCGTCCCATGCTCGCGTTGATTGGCACCCAGGGCGTTGACCGCCGCGAGCACCGCGCGGTAGTCGAAGCGATCAGCCTCCAGCGCGGCTACGCGCGCTTCGAGGTCCTCCGGAGTTGCCATCCGCCCCATCGTAAAGGCGTGACAAGGCGAGGGCCATGCCATCGCTCGGCCCTGTGGATAACTCCGTTGGCCCCTGAGCCGCAGCGCAAATTGAGACACTGGACGAGTGCGTTCACCTGCCCAGTGCTGGCTCACCGACATGGACGGCGTCTTGGTGCGCGAGGAACATGCGCTGCCGGGCGCCGCCGACTTCCTGCAGACCCTGGCCGACAAGAAACGGCCATTCCTGGTACTGACCAATAACTCGATCTTCACGCCGCGTGACCTGGCCGCCCGCCTGGCGCGTTCGGGGCTGATCGTGCCGGAAGCGTCGATCTGGACGTCGGCGCTGGCGACGGCGGCATTCCTCAGCGATCAGCTGCCGGGTGGTTCGGCCTATGTGATCGGTGAGGCCGGGCTGACCACCGCACTGCACGAGGCTGGCTACACCCTGACCGACATCGCGCCGGACTACGTGGTGCTGGGAGAGACCCGCACCTATTCGTTCGAGGCGATCACCAAAGCCGTCCGGCTGATCCTCGGCGGTGCCCGGTTCATCGCCACCAACCCTGACGTCAGCGGCCCGTCAGCGGAGGGGCCGCTGCCCGCGACCGGGTCAGTGGCAGCGATGATCACCAAGGCTACCGGGCGTGACCCCTATTTCGTCGGGAAGCCCAACCCGATGATGTTCCGCAGCGCGCTCAACCGGATCGAGGCGCACTCGGAGAACACCGTCATGGTGGGGGACCGGATGGACACCGATGTGGTGGCCGGGATCGAGGCGGGCTTGGACACCATCCTGGTGCTCACCGGGTCGACGTCGGTCGAGGACATCGAGCGTTACCCGTTCCGGCCCAGCCGGGTGCTGCCTTCCATCGCAGAAGCCATCGAATTGATCTGAGATGGCCGGAGTTTCGGGGACCGAGCCCATCGACGAGTACTTCACTGCGACGGTATCGGCCCTGGCGGGGCCGAGTGTGGGGACCGCGCTTGGTATCCCGAACCCCTTGGCGCTCTTCGATGCCCAGCTGGGCAGCAGACATCTGGACCTGGCCGCCCGGTGGTTGCGCTCAGAGGGCAGGGGCTACTACACCATCGGATCGTCGGGCCATGAGGGCAACGCCGCCGTGGCGGCGACGCTGCGTCCTACCGACCCTGCGCTGTTGCACTACCGTTCGGGCGGCTTCTACCTGGCTCGCGCTGCTCAGGTCGACGGCGCCGATCCGCTGCGCGACGTGCTGCTCGGGTTGGTGGCGGCCACCGCCGAACCGATCTCCGGCGGGCGGCACAAGGTGTTCGGCCGTCACGACCTGAACGTCATTCCGCAGACCTCCACCATTGCCTCACATCTGCCACGGTCGGTCGGCGTGGCCTTCTCGATCGCCCGCACCCGCAAGCTCGGTGTGGCCTGCCCATGGCCGGAGGATGCGGTCACGGTGTGCAGTTTCGGTGACGCCTCGGCCAACCACTCGACGACCGTTGGTGCTGTCAACGCGGCCCTGCATGCCTCCTACCAGGGGCTGCCGATGCCGCTGCTGTTCGTCTGTGAAGACAATGGCATCGGCATCAGCACGCCTACGCCGCGCGGCTGGATCGCCCGCGCCTATCGGGGCCGTGAGGGGCTGAGGTACTTCGCGGCCGACGGCTGCGACCTCGTCGACGCGTTCGAAACCGCACGCGCCGCGGCCGATTGGGTTCGTCGCGAACGCAAGCCTGCGTTCCTGCATCTGCGTATGGTGCGGTTGATGGGGCATGCCGGCACCGATTACGAGCAGTCCTACCGGCGGCCCGCCGACATCGTTGCCGACTATGACCGTGACCCGGTGCTCAACGCTGCGAGAACACTTGTGGCCCATGGCATCCTGACTCCTGAGCAGGTGCTGGACCGATACGAGTGCAAACGTGACGAGGTGATGAGCTTGGCCCGCGCGGTCCGCGATTGTCCGCAGTTGGACAGCGCGACAGCTGTCATGCGGCCACTGCGCGGCACGCTCGACGAGGCCAGGGCGATCCGCGTCGCCGCCCCGAGCGAACCTGGCGGCGAACCGTTGACCCTGGCGCTGGCCATCAACGCGGCCCTGCAGCAAGTCCTGCAGGGCCATCGGGAGACGATCGTGTTCGGCGAGGACGTCGCGCGCAAGGGCGGAGTCTACGGCGTGACGCGCGGGCTGCAGGCCGCTGCCGGCCCAGCTCGGGTGTTCGACACACTGCTTGACGAGCAGACCATCCTCGGCCTGGCTCTGGGCGCGGGTGTCTCGGGTCTGCTGCCCATTCCCGAGATCCAATACCTGGCCTATCTACACAATGCCGCCGATCAGATCCGCGGCGAGGGAGCCACGCTGCAGTTCTTCTCCGACCGGCAGTACCGCAACCCGATGGTGGTGCGTATCGCCGGTCTCGGATATCAGAAGGGGTTCGGCGGGCACTTCCACAACGACAACTCGATCGCAGCGATCCGCGACATCCCCGGTGTGGTGATCGCCGCGCCGGCCCGTCCCGACGATGCCGCGGCGATGCTGCATACCTGTGTCGACGCCGCGAAAACTGCTGGGGCGGTGTGTATTTACCTTGAACCCATCGCCTTGTACCACACCAAGGACCTCTACGCCGACGGCGACCAGCAGTGGCTGGCGCCCTACCCGCAGCGGCCGGTGCGCATCGGGCAGGCCCGCACCTACGGCGACGGGGCCGACCTGACCATCCTGACGTTCGGCAACGGCTTGTGGATGAGCCTTCGGGTGGCTCGCCGCTTGGAGCAGGCTGGGATTGCCGTCCGGGTAGTCGACCTGCGTTGGCTGTCGCCACTGCCGGTCGAGGACATGCTGCGCGAAGCGGATGCGACCGGGCGGGTGCTCATCGTCGACGAGACCCGCCGCACCGGGGGTGTGGGAGAAGGCGTGCTGGTCGAACTCGCTGACCACGGCTTCGCCGGCCGGGTGCAGCGGGTGTCCAGTGCCGACAGCTTCATCCCGCTGGGCGATGCCGCGCTGGAGGTGCTGTTGTCCGAGGACACCATCGAGGCTGCCGCGGTGAAACTGGTCGGCCAACGGGCTTGATAGCTTGACTCCCATGGCTGAAGCTGTAACGCCCGACCCGACCCGTCCGCTGGCCGGGGTGCGCATCGTCGAGATCTCCAGCTTCGTCGCCGTGCCGCTGGCCGGCATGACTCTGGCTCAGTTGGGTGCCGAGGTGGTTCGGGTGGACCCCATCGGCGGCGCTGCCGACTATCAGCGCTGGCCGCTGACCGACGGCGGCGACAGCATCTACTGGGCCGGGCTGAACAAGGGCAAGCGCTCGCTGGCCGCCGATATGCGTTCGCCCGAGGGGCAGCAGCTGGTACAGCGGCTGGTCGCGGAGTCCGGAGTTCTCATCACGAATGTGGCGGGACGCCAATGGCATTCGTACGATGTGTTGTCCGGGTTGCGTGCCGACCTGATCCACGTCGAGGTATCCGGGCGGGCCGACGGCGGCACCGGAGTGGATTACACCGTCAACGCCGGGTTGGGCTTCCCCCTGGTCACCGGGCCCGCGCAGTTGGCCACCCCGGTCAACCATGTGCTGCCGGCCTGGGATGTCAGCTGCGGGTTGTACGTGGCGCTGGCCGTCAGTGCCGCACTGCGCCATCGCGATGCCACCGGTGAGGGTGCGCGGATCAGCATTCCGCTGGAGAACGTCGCACTCGCCACCGCAGGCAATCTCGGATTCCTGACCGAGGTGATGATCAACGGCACCGGGCGCGAACGCCTCGGCAACACGCTGTACGGCACCTACGGGCAGAACTTCACCAGCGGCGACGGCGTCGGGTTCATGCTCGTCGCTCTCACCGGCCGACACTTCCGTGACCTCACCGAGGTCACCGGGACCACCAAAGCCGTTGCCGCCCTTGCCGAGGCATTCGGTGCCGATTTCAGCGACGAAGGTCAGCGCTACATCCACCGGGATGCCCTGACCGGACTGTTCACTTTGTGGTTCAGCGAACACACGGCCGAGGAGATCAGCGCGGCGCTCTCGGGTACCTCGGTGCTCTGGGAGCGGTACCGGAGCTTCGCCGAGGTTGCCGTCGACGAGCGGGTGGTCGCCAACCCGCTGTTTACCCCGCTGGAGCAACCCCGCATCGGCACCTACCTGGCGCCAGGCTTGCCCGTCTCGATCGGGGGGATGTATCCGCCGGCTGTCGCCGCGCCCGCACTCGGTGATGACACCACTTCCGTTCTGGCCGAACACCTCGGGATGGGCGCCGACGAGATCGCGGGCCTGACCCGATCAGGTACCGTCGCAACAGGTACTGACAAGCGGTGAGTACCCTTTTGGCGCTGTTGGACGTGTGCGCGCACGCGGACGGCGACGTGTTCACCGGGCAGGCCAGTGGTCCGGCCGGCAAGCGCGCCTACGGCGGTCTGCTGGCAGCGCAGAGCCTGGCAGCCGCCTGCCGGACCGTGGGAGATGACCGGTCTCCGACCAACATGCACCTTCAATTCCTGCGCGGCGGGGACGCCGGGGAACCCGTCGAGCACCGCGTGCACCGGGTGTACGACGGGCGCACGGCGTCGGCCCGACGGGTCGAATCGTATGAGCACGGGCGCATGCTGACGACGGCCACGGTGTCGTTCGCGACAGCGCTCGCCGGGCCTGACCACGGCCTGGGCGCGATGCCGCACGATCCCGAGGTGCTGCCGTGCACCGGCCCGCCCGGACCGGCGCCCTCCCTTCCGCTCGACGAATTCGACATCCGCATCGCCGACGACGGCTCAGGTGAGGAGTTCGTGCGCCGGATGTGGTGGCGGGTCACCACTGAACTTCCGGACGATCCGTTGGTGCACACGCTGATTGCGGTGTACATCACCGATCTGTATGGGATCGATCCGGCGTTGGCCGTACACGGCCACAGCATGCGGTCGCGCAGCCACCGCAGTGGCACCACCGATTCGTCGATCTGGTTTCACCGTCCGGTACAGGCCGGGGACTGGAATCTGCTGGAGTCGCGCTCACCGGCCGCCGCGCGGGGTCGCGGGCTGATCACGTCGAGTCTGCTGCGCGCCGACGGCGCGGTCGCCGCCACCCTCGTGCAGGAGGGGTTGGTCGCCGAGCGCTTGGTCGACTGATCGCTACGGCTTCGGTCCCAGGCAGTTGTCAGGACTCCAGTCGTTGAGATGGCGCACACCGTGGAGGACTTCGACGAAGTGCGGTGCGATGAAAGTCTTCGTGATCGCCATCAGCACCATCAGGACGCCGATGGTGGCGAACCCGGATATGGCGATGGCGCTCAGCGGGGTGCGCTCGCCCGGTAGACGATCCCAGCGGGTATAGAACAGTAGCGCCGCGAAATGCCATGAACCATAGACCAATACGTTCAGGCCCCACATGCCGGTGTCGTTGTCGAAGCAATAGTTGGAGCCGGAGTATGCGAACGTTTCGCCAAGAGGCATGATGCCGGCCAGGAGCAGACACAGTACAGCGTGACGGGCCATTGAGTCGCGGGCCAGCACGCCGCCAGTGCGGTCGAGCAGCTGGCTGACCATCCGGTAGAGCGTCCCCAAGATGACCGTGTAGAAGCTGAACACGCTGACGGTCATGGGCAACATGAACAGCGGTACACCATTGGGATTCCAGGCGGTGTTGAAGGCGAAATGGCCGTGTAGGACCTCGTACCACGGGTCGGTGCCGATGAATCCGCCCAGCACGGCCCAGATGGTCAGGAAGACGCCCATCCTGAAGCCGTACAACTCGGACAGCGGGCGTCCGCGGTCTTCGGGTGCCCGCAACACCAGCGGCCAGATGAGTGTGCCGAGCGCCATCACGATCGCCTGGCCGATAAGTGCGGGGTCGTTGGGACGGTCATAGCTGAGGTTCATCACCACCAGCCCTTGCAACGGAACCGTGATGAGAAACCACACCACATAGATGATCTCGGTGCGACGCTTGCCGGGATTTGCCGCCAGGAGATGGAACTTGGGCGGTTCGACCTGGGTCACCGTCCGCGCGCGAGGTTGAAGGACGTCATCACCATATCGAGGATTTCTGGGGTGAGCAGCGCACCCGCGTACTCGACCCAGCACCAGCTGCGTGTGGGAACCTCACCCGACGAACTGGCGGTGAGACGGCCGAAGTAGTGGATGTAGCTGCCGGACGTGTCGAACGTGAATGTGTATGTGTCTGAACCGATATTGGCGTCCAACCTGGTGAGCTTGTTCGCATCGTCGAATACCGGTGTCGCCGTGATGTCGTCGTGTGCGGTGGTGACACCGTTGGTGACGTGGTACCCGGGACCGAAGGTGACTCCCTCGCGCCCCTGCCAGAAACAGCCGCCGCCCCACTGTCCGTCCGGGTACTCGTGCATCCATGACACCCACATTCCCTGCAGGTGCCGAACGATGGGTAGCTCTGGGTACACCCGTCCCGGCGGCCCATAGGCATAGTCCTGATGCAGGTATCCCGAGACGGGGGCACCGTCGATCATTCCGGTGGCGGCCATCAACTCGTGACGGTAATACACCTGCTCGGAGACACCGTCCTGCACCGGAACGTGAACGGTGAATACGTCGGTGACATTGGTGCCGTGCATCTCCCAGCGTCCGCTCGCGTCGTACCAGTGGAACCCGTCGGCGTCGCGCGCGATGCTTCCGCTGGGATAGCTCAGCGTGACCGACTCACCGGCGTCGGCATAGGCCATCGGCTCGAACCAGTCGATGGTCGAGTACTCCGGGAACAGATGCGGCTGCTCGGGTTCGAAGGTGGGCCGGAGCTTCTTGAACCCCGTGATCGGTGACACCACATGGGTCATTCCGGTGAGGAAGTCATCGGCTCCGCGTAGTCCCCAATATGTCTGTCCCGCATCGTCGTCGACCACCGCGCCGATCCACATGCCGGAGAGCGCGACGCCAGGACCCGGTGTCCAGTCCCGGCGGTAGTGGTCCAGCGTCGGCGGCTGCGTGGCCACGGCGAACTCGATGCCGGCGCGTGCGTTCATCACGCGATACCGCGTGTGTTGGGTTGGTAGATTGACATCAGGTCGGCGGGCATGCCCACATCTAAATCTCTAAAGGTATCCTTGTAAAGGGTCGTTGCACGCCTGGAAGCCGTGGGCCGCGGCCGATCGGCTCGTTTGATCATTGCTTCACGTGGTTGCCCACATCGATTGGGCGGTAGGGAGAAAAGTGGCCAAGCCGATGGCAGGTAAGAGTAAATCGGTCGGCGGTCCAGCGCCCGGCAAGCCCAAACAGATCGCCGACGAGTTGCGCGGCTTGATCATCTCCGGCGGGCTCGACGAGGGCGACCTGCTCGGCACCGAGGCAGATCTGTTGGAACGCTTCGACGTGTCTCGGCCGTCGCTTCGTGAGTCGTTGCGGATCCTGGAGGCCGAAGGCCTGATCTCGGTGGTGCGGGGCGCGCTCGGCGGGGTAGTCGTACACCGCCCTGATCAACGGATGACCGCCCGAGCGGCCGCGCTGGTGCTGCAGACTCGCAGCGTGTCGCTGACCGATGTGTTCGAGGCCGCCGCCGTTATCGAACCCGCACTGGCGCGAATGGTGGCCATGTCACGTGGCCGTGAGCGTGCCGCTCAGCGATTGCGCGAGCTTGTGTACGAAATGAAGCGCACCGTGCAGGACCCCGTGGCATGTACCACCGCCATGGTCGGATTCCACAGTGACATGGTGGAGTTGGCCGGCAATCAAACGCTCATCGTGATCTGCGAGATGATCAACGAGGTGATCACCCGCGCAGCGGTGGCAGATGTGCTTACGCGAAGTCAACAGGAGCCGATCGCGTCGCGGCGCCGCACGATTCGCGAGTTCGAACAGCTTGTCGACTTGATCACTGCGGGCGACGGCGATGCCGCGCAGGCGCACTGTGCTGCGCACATGGCCCGCCTGCGGCGGACCCTGCTAGGGGAACGTGGCAGTTCGACGATCGAGGTGAACCACCATCTCTGATACCAGGCACTACGTCGGCCCGAAAAACATATAAAGGTTTCTCTGGACTCCGCCTTGATGGTGGGTTAGCTTTGATCGACCCGAATTGTCAGATGTTTCGCCGGAGCTCTGCCGGCGCTCGACATGCTGGAGAGACGCTCTATGGCCGACGTGACCCCGGCGCGCATCGGATTGCTCATCGACTATCTGGATGAGGACGGCAAGTACGACGAGAACATCCTTCCAGCACTGCAACTCGTCGCTGACGAATTCCTGGAGCACGGAATATCCGAGCGGCCGGTCGAATTCGTCGTACGTGCGGTTCAGGGGTTGCCGAACGGGACTTTTCGTGCGGTGCGCGACGCTTTCTATGAGCTGGTGGAAGCGGATGCTTTGGTGATCTTCGGGCCGTGGGTGTCGGAGAACGGTGTCGCGCTGCGCAGGTATGTCGAACACCTTGCGGAGGTACCGATCATCACGATGGCGGCGTCGGAAAGCATGTTGGGGGAGTGGGTTTTCGGGCTTCCGGCAGGATCCATGGAGGAAGAGCCGATCATCATGGCCGCCGTCGCGGCACTCGATGGGTGCCGCTCCGTGGGACTTGCCTTCGAGGACAGTCTCATTGGCCGCGAATACCTGAGAACGACTCGAGAGGCATGTCGGCACGCGGGGTTGACGATCACGGGCGATGTGGCGATTCCGCAGGTTGAATTCGACAAGCGAGCCGCGATGTCCGCGCTGGCGGAAGGCAAGCCCGACGCAATCATGCATGTCGGTTTCGGCCTGGGACTCATCGGCATGAACGCTGCGCTGGAGGGCATCGGTTGGATGCCGCCGCGTTACACGACGACCGCGTTCGAATTCGCCGCCACTGGGCCGTGGTGGCGTGAGCAACTCGCCGGTTGGGTCGGGCTTGATCAGTACGACGAACGAAATATGACCGGGCAAGCGTTCCTGGATCGTTTCGAGCGAGCCTACGGGCGGCGTCCCGCGTATTTCTTTCCCCTGTACTGCTACGACGTTGGCCGGCTCATGATGACCGCGCTTGCCGGTGCTCGGCCGTTGACGGGCCCGGCTGTCAAAGCGGCGTTGGAGCGCATCAAGATGCTGCCTGCGGCGACTGGTGCCCCCGGGACACGACTGAGGTTCGGAAAGTTCATCCGGCACGGCTGGGTCGGCAGTGAATTTCTGGTCGCGCGAAGAGTGCTCGATGATGGCAGCGCTTCAGTACTGCACGCAACGATCGAGGGCCCCGTAACCGTCCGGCCATAGCGAAAAGTTCCGAATACATCTATATATATCCATTCGTTCGGCCATCGAGATGAGGTGGTGGTTCGGTGGACTTGTCGCGCGTCCGGGTCTGGTGTGCCAGTCGTTCGCGGGCATTGTGGACTGCCCATCAGGGCTTTGAACTGTGTATTTATCGCGGATTAGACGTGGCTGACACTGTGTGGTTGTCGCCGAGCGTTGCACGCAAAGGGGTAGACAACCGGATGCGCGCTGCGTTATACCTATAGAGGTATGAGGCGTTCAGATCGCCGAACACGGGACGGACGCGAATCTGCACGGGGTGATCAGGGGTGGAGGGCTGTGGAGCGCCGCAACGTGAGCCGACACGGGAATGGCACCGTACGTGCATGGCCGCGCCTGGTAGCCGGAATGCTGACGGTGCTGATCATCGGGCTGGCGATCACCTTGGTAGCGCTACTGTTTCGTGGTGATCTGAGCTCGGCGGCCCCGGTGACGGTGATCTCGTCACGTGCTGGACTGGTGATGAACCCCGACGCCAAGGTCAAACTGCGGGGCGTCCAAGTCGGAGCGGTCAAGTCGCTGGAGACGTTGCCCGACGGGCGCGCGATATTGCATCTGGCGATGGATCCCGCACAGCTGCGCAACATTCCGGCCAACGTCGGGGTCGACATCGCATCGACCACGGTGTTCGGCGCGAAGTACGTTCAGCTCATCGACCCTGCAGATCCGTCATCGCAGACGATGTCTGCTGGTCAAGTGCTCGACGCCGCACGGGTGACCGTTGAAGTCAACACCGTTTTCGAACAACTCACCGCGGTGCTGTCGACGATCGATCCGGCCAAGCTCAACCAGACACTGGGCGCGATCGCCTCCGCCATCGATGGGCGCGGGCAGACGATCGGCCAGATGCTGGTGGACCTGGACACTTACCTCGCTACGCTGGAACCCGGACTGCCGGCGCTGAGCCACGACTTGGCCACTGCGCCAACAGTCTTCAATGCGTATGCCGATGCGGCACCCGACCTGCTCACCGCTGCCGGCAACGCAAGCAGAATCAGTCAGAGCATTGTTGACGAGCAACACAACCTCGATGCCTTTCTGGTCAGCGTGATCGGGCTGGCCGGTATCGGCAATGACGTGTTGACGGCCAACCGCGCCCCGCTGACCGACGCTGTGCGTCTGCTAGTACCGACTACCGATTTGACCGGCCAGTACAACCAAGCCTTGTACTGCCTGATGGGAGGGTTGATCCAAGCCGCCTACATCAAGCAACCGCAGGTGCCCGGAGCCATGGTCAACGCAGGGTTCGTCCTGGGCAAGGAACGCTACCGGTACCCGATTGATCTGCCGAAGGTCGCCGCGACCGGTGGTCCACAATGCGTCGCTGGGTTACCGAACGTGCGCTATCTGTCCCGGCCGCCGTTCGTCGTCGCCGACGTCGGCACCAATCCGGCTCGATACGGCAACGAAGGCATCCTGCTGAACACTGATGCGCTCAAGCAACGGCTGTTTGGACCGATAGACGGGCCACCCCGCAACTCCGCCCAAATCGGGCAACCCGGATGAAGCGCTCGACGACGGTCACGGCGCTCAAGTTCGGTGTCTTCGGCGTTGTGATGGCGGTGCTGACCACCTGCCTGTTCTTTGTTTTCGGCCAGTACCGGACCGGATCGTCGCAGGAATACTCGGCCGTCTTCGCCGACGCTTCCCGATTGAAGACGGGGGACTCGGTGCGGGTGGCCGGCATCCGGGTCGGCACGGTCGACAGCGTCACACTCCGGTCGGACACCACGGTGCTGGTCACCTTCGATGCCGATCGCACTGCGGTGCTCACCACCGGGACGAGGGCGGTGGTGCGCTATCTCAACCTGACAGGAGATCGCTACCTCGAACTCGCCGCTGCACCGGGGCCGACCACGATCTTGTCCGTTGGCGCTCAGATTCCTGTCGAACGTACCGCGCCGGCACTCGATCTCGATCTACTCCTGGGCGGCCTGCGTCCGGTGACCCAGGGTTTGAATCCCGACGACATCAATGCGCTCACCCAGTCGTTGCTGCAGGTCCTGCAAGGGCAGGGCGGCGCGCTGCACTCGCTGCTGTCGGAAACATCGTCGTTCACCACTGACCTGGCCAACAACGATCAACTCGTTGCGCAACTCATCGACAACCTCAACGCGGCCGTGGGCACGCTGGCCAAGGACGGCGAAAAGTTCGCCGGCACGATCGGTCGCCTACAACAGCTCGCCAGTGAGCTTGCCGCAGATCGTGATCCGGTCGGGAAGGCGATCACTGCCCTCGACAAGGGCACCGCGTCGCTGGCCGATCTGCTCACCCACGCACGTCCGCCGCTGGCCGGCACCGTCGATGAACTCAACCGCCTCGCCTCAAACCTGGACACGCAGAAAGATCATCTCGACGCCGGACTGCAGCGGATGCCGCACAACTATCGCAAGCTTGCGCGGCTGGGCGCCTACGGCAGCTTCTTCAACTACTACCTGTGTGGCGTGGCAGTCCGAGTCACCGATCTGGAAGGACGTACGGCGGTCTTCCCCTGGATGAAGCAAGAAACGGGAAGGTGCTCGGACAACTGATGCTGAAATACCGTGGACCCCAGTTGGTTCGACGCGGCATCATCGGCCTCGTTATCACCATTCTGGTCATCGCCGTCGGGTTGCGGACCCCGCAGTTGGTGTCCTACGCCACCGAGATCCGATATCAGGCCCTGTTTGATCAAGCGGGCGGATTAACCACCGGCAACGACATCACGATGTCGGGAACGAAGGTCGGCACGGTATCGGATGTCGAGCTTCACGATGGGCAGGCCCTGGTCACCTTCTCCCTCAGCAGTGGAATTCCGCTGGGATCGCAAACCACCGCCCACATCCGCACCGGTTCGCTGCTGGGACAGCGGGTGCTGACCCTGAGCACCCGCGGACCCGGCAGGATGCGACCCCTGGAGCTCATCCCAGCGGCCCGCACCTCCTCGCCGTACTCACTCACAGAAGCCGTAGGTGACCTCACCACCGACATCGCCGGCACAGACACCGGCACGCTCAACCAGTCCCTCGACGCCCTCTCGGCCACCATCGACGCAGTCTCTCCGGATCTAGGATCGACCTTCGACGGGCTCACCCGATTGTCGCGGGCACTGAATGCACGTAACCAAACTCTGGGTGAGCTGTTCAAACACGTCGGCGATGTCAGTGCGGTTCTCTCCGAGCGCAGCCAACAGGTCAACACCCTCATCCTCGACGGCAACGCATTGCTCGACGTCCTCGTTGAAGTGCGCCAGGCCATCGTTGAACTGCTCGCCAACACCTCGGTAGTGGCCAACCAGCTCACCGGCCTGGTGCACGACAACGAGGCCGAACTGGCGCCCACGCTCGACAAGCTCAACGCCGTCACCGCTGTCCTGGAGAAGAACCGCGACAACATTGCCAAGGCGCTGCCCGGATTGGCGCAGTACGAACTCAGCACCGGTGAGCTGGTATCCAGCGGCCCGTACTACCAAGCCCAGATCGCCAACCTGAGCATGCCGCAACTGTTACAGCCGTTCTTGGACTATGCCTTCGGATTCCGCCGAGGAGAAAATGCGGGGCAGCCGCCCGATAATGCGGGTCCCCGAGCGGAGTTCCCGTTCCCGCGCAACGGTATTCCGCAACCTCAAGAACGGTGGGGTCCGCCATGATCGCTCGCCGACGCACCTCGCTGGCAGGTGTACTCATCGCGTTGACCCTCGCTGCGGGCGCAGTGTTGGTGCACGCCTCGTTCTTTGGCGGGAAAACGTTGACTGCCTACTTCACCTCTGCGACGGCCATTTATCCGGGCGACGACGTCCGGGTGGCTGGAATCAAGGTCGGCACCATCACTGCCATCGCACCCGAGGGTAGCTGGGTGAGGATGTCGTTGGACATCGACCGTGGCGTGCCCATCCCAGCGGACGCCAAAGCCGTCATCGTCGCCGCCAATCTGCTCGCTGCCCGCTACGTCGAACTCACCCCGGCCTACCGGTCGAGCGACCCCCACGCCAACGGCCCCACCATGGTCGACCACGCAGTGATCCCGATCGATCGCACCGCCGTCCCGGTCGAATGGGACGAAGTGAAATCCCAACTGATGCGTCTGGCAACCGAATTAGGCCCGGACAGCCACGTTTCGACTCCGGCGATCGCCCGGTTCATCGACAGCACTGCCAACGCACTCAACGGCAACGGTGACAAACTCCGCGAAACGCTGGGCCAACTCTCCGGCGTTGGGCGGATCCTGGCCGACGGCAGCGGAAACATCGCCGACACCGTCAAGAACCTACAGACGCTCGTCACTGTACTGCGCGACACCAACCCCCAAATCGTGGAATTCCAAGGCCGATTCGCAACGCTGACCAGCGTCCTCGACGACAACCGCACCGACCTCGACGCCGCCCTGGACAATTTGTCATCGGCGCTCGGCGAAGTCCAACGATTCATCGCCGGCACCCGCGACAAAACCAGCGAACAACTCCAACGCCTGGCCAATGTCACCACCAACCTCGTCGAGCATCGCAACGATCTCGAGCAGCTCCTTCACGTGACACCGACTGCGCTCGCCAACGGCTACGCCGACTACAACCCCGACACCGGCACCATTCTCGGCTCGATTTCGTTCACGAACTTCGCCAACCCGGTGCAGTTCATCTGTGCCGCCATCGGCGCAGTCAAGAACACCACCGCGTCAGAAACCGCGAAACTGTGCGCCCAGTACCTCGGTCCGGCGTTGGACCAGCTCAACTTCAACAACCTGCCTGTCCCGATCAACCCCGCGCTCGCTCCGTCGCCGCGCAACGTTGTCTACACCGACCCTGCCCTGGCACCCGGCGGGGTCGGAGGAGCCCCCGTAGCCGCCGAACAGCCGCCTTCGGTTTCGGCTCATACGCCACCCACTGTGCCGCGCGTGGAGAACCTGTTGCTGCCCACCCCTGCGATGCAACCACCACCCCCGACCGAAGAACTCGGGCCCGCGCCCCCCACCGAAGGGACACCCCCATCATGATCGGCTGGCACCCAGTACGAACGGGCGTGGCCGTCAGCACCGCCGCGGTCCTCGCCCTGTCCGGATGTGCCTTCAACGGGGTGAACTCCCTGCCCCTTCCTGGCGCTGTCGGAAATGGGGCCGGGGCCACCGTTTACCACGTTGAAATCGCTAATGTCGGTACGCTCGAATCGAATTCGCCGGTCATGATGAACGATGTCGTCGTGGGGAGTGTCGGCACGATGACGCTGCGCGGCCAGCACGCCGACGTCGAAGTCAGGCTTGAACATGGGGTGAGCGTCCCGGCCAACGTGGTGGCGACCGTCGGGCAGACCAGCTTGCTGGGATCACAGCACCTGGCGCTGGATCCACCGCCCGGGCAGCCGCCGCTGGGGCAGATCGCATCGGGATCCACCGTTGCCTTGAACCGATCGTCGACCTATCCGTCGACCGAGCAGACCTTGTCGTCACTGTCTGCGGTGGTCAATGGTGGCGGCCTGGGACAGGTCGGCGACATCGTTCACAACTTCAATGCGACATTGTCCGGACGCCAGGACGCCATTCGCGACCTGATCAATCGTCTCGACCGGTTCGTCGGCGTGCTGGACCGCCAACGCGGCGATCTCATCGCCTCGATCGATGCTCTCAACCGGTTGACCGGCACGTTCGCCGGACAGCGCGAGGTGATCACCGAGACGCTGCGCAGGCTACCCCCGGCACTCGATGTGCTCCTGGCGGTGAAGCCGCGCATCCTCACCGCGCTGGACAAGTTGCGGGCCTTCAGCAGCACCGCCACCGCCCTCGTCAACGACACGCAGGCCGACCTGGTGCGGAACCTGCAAAACCTACAGCCCACGATTCGCGCATTGGCCGACGCGGGCCCGGGCGTCATCGACGGCCTGATGTATGCCACCGTATTTCCGTACGGCCAGAACGTGATTGACCGCGGCCTCAAGGGTGACTATCTGAATCTGTTCGCCGTCGCCGACCTGACGGTTCCCCGAATGAAACGCGGGATGTTCCTGGGGACCCGCTGGGGTGTCGATGGAGCACAGCTGGTGCCGGCTCCCGGTGATCCCGGCTATGACTGGTACTACACCAACAATCCGCTGGGCGCGCCGTTGGCGGTACCACCGGATGGCACCGAGTTACCCCCGCCCTCACCGCCGGTCGGTCCGCCGGTGGTCCTCCCCGGTGGGCCCGTTACACCCGCGGCCGCGTCTCCGTCGAGAGCACCGCTGGATTCGCCGCCGACTCTTCCTCCGGCGGAACAGGGCGGTAACTAGATGTTGACCCGGTTGGTCCGGATTCAGTTGGTGCTCTTCACGATCGCCTCAATCGTTGGGCTCGTCACGATGGTTGTTGTCTACCTGCAGGCACCGACCTTGCTGGGGGTGGGGCGGATGACCGTGACGGTGGAACTGCCGGGAACAGGTGGGCTGTACCGCTTTTCCAACGTGACCTACCGGGGCGTACAGGTCGGTAAGGTGACTGAGATTTCACTCATTCCGCGGGGCGCCAAAGCGACTCTGTCGCTGGACAGTTCACCGAAAATACCCGCGAACCTGAAGGCCGAAGTCCGCAGCGTGTCAGCGATCGGCGAGCAATACCTCGATCTGAAACCAACCTCTGACGCACCGCCGTACCTGCGCGACGGTTCGACCATCGCTGTGGCCGACACCACCGTTCCCCAGCAAGTCGGGCCGCTCTTGGACCAGACCAGCGCGCTGATCAAGAGCATCCCCAAAGACAAACTTGGATTGCTGCTCGACGAGAGCTTCAAAGCGTTCAACGGCGTCGGCTACGACCTTGGATCCCTGATCGATTCATCAGCGAAAATCTCGGGCGGACTGGACGATGTGCGTGACCCCACCCGAACCCTCATCCAGGACTCGGTGCCGTTACTCGATTCGCAGGCAGCCACCACCGATAATCTACGGACCTGGGCCCGTGGCCTCGCGAACGTCACCACCACCCTGGCCGACAACGATCAACAGATCCGGACGGTGCTCCAAGATGGGCCCACAACCGCCAATGAGGCCGCTCGGCTCCTGGAACAGGTCAAGCCCACACTGCCGGTGCTGCTGGCCAACCTGACTTCGATCGGACAGATTCTCGTCACCTACCGGCCGGGTCTCGAACAGATCTTGGTGTTGCTGCCACCCTTCGTCGCCAACATCGTGTCGGCGGCACCGGACCACAATCCGACCGGGCTGGGGCAAGGCGATTTCACCATGTCCTTTGGAGATCCGCCGTCGTGCACGGTCGGCTTCCTGCCACCCAGCCAATGGCGGTCTCCCGAGGACACCTCCGAAGTGGATACCCCGAGCGGTCTGTACTGCAAACTGCCCCAGGACTCGCCGCTCGCGGTGCGCGGTGCGCGGAACTACCCCTGCATGACCAAGCCGGGCAAGCGGGCGCCCACAGTCGAGATCTGTAACAGCGACAAACCGTATGTGCCCCTGGCGATGCGCGAGCACTTGACAGGCCCATACCCACTGGATCCCAACCTGATCGCCCAGGGCGTACCGCCCGACGCTCGAGTCGGCAACGACGAACACATTCACGGTCCGATCGGAGGTACGCCGATGCCGCCCCCTGCGCCCGCAGCACCCGACCTCGCGCCCCCACCGCCGTCGCCGGACTCAGGCGGTGCGGTCCCGGCCGCGCCAAGCGCGTTCGGCGGCAACGCCATCCAACGACAGCCGACAGTCGCGTTCGCGCACTATGACCCCAATTCCGGGCGCTACGTCGCACCCGACGGCCAGACCTATCAACAGGCCAACCTCGTTGTCTCCAAACAGGCAGCGACCTGGAAAGACCTCGTGATGGAGGAGCAGCCGTGACGTCGGCACAAGCCCTGACGCAGAAACCGGTGACTACCGCCCTACCGACCGTTGTACTGTTCGCCGCGGCAGCTATAGCTGCCCTGATGACCGCCCCGAACGCGGCTGCGGCGTTCTGCGATCCCGCACTCAACGGCGCTTATCACGCTGTGTCGGACGGAACTTGGGCGAAAAGCAACGAAATCTTTCACGACGAAGCCACCGTGACGAGCACCTGGACGATCAGCACGACGTGCAGTGCCGAGACCTATGACTGTGCGGGCCAGGTGATCAGCAGCGAAGGGTGGAATGCACCGATCCAATGTGACTCAGCCGGGTTGTGGTCAGTGCGGCGACATCTCGACCGGTGGGAGCCCTGCCAAGATGGCACCGCCGCAGAGGCCGAGCAGTTGTTGTACTTCTCGCCCGATCTGTCCGGATCGCCGAGCTTCGAAGAAGTGAGATCGTTTTCCGGCTGGGACCGCACCGTCGGGACGAGCGGGGGCTGTGGAATCAACCGGCCGCTGGTCGTCGAGATGCCATTTCAACTCACCCGAATTCCGTGACCGCCCGCCACCGCGGCGGCGTACGTGATGTGTCAACGAAAGGTCTTGAGATGAAGCGAGCACGGGTGACCAAGGCGTCCGCCGGGTTGGAGGCGGCGGACTATGTCGTCGTGGGGTCGGGGAGTGCCGGGGCGATCGTCGCCCGGCGCCTGGCCGACACCGGCGCGGCGGTCACCTTGATCGAGTCGGGACGCCGGCGGCGTGGTCCGCTGGTCACGGTGCCGGGCATGTGTGGGGCCATCCACGCAGCTTCGGCCCTGCAGCGGTTGGTGACCTGGCCCGCATACAGCGTGCCGCAACCACACATGAAGGGCCGCAAGCTTCCGCAGTCCCACGGCCGGATACTCGGCGGGGGCAGCGTGATCAATGGGATGGCCTTTGTCCGCGGCAATCGGCAGAACTATGACGACTGGGCTGCCGATGGGGCGCAGGGCTGGGGATTCTCCGAGGTGCTGCCGTCCTTCCGGCGGCTGGAGAGCTTTGAGGACGGTCCCAGCGATCTGCGTGGTGGTGATGGTCCAATCGCGGTCGAACGGGCGGCGGGCCTGGCCAGCGTCACCGAAAGCTACATGGTCGCGCTGGCGGCGACCGCCGGAGTTGGCATGAACGACGACTACAACGGAGCCCAGCAAACCGGGGTGGCGCCACTACAGCAGAGCGCTGGCGCCGGTCGTCGAGTGGGCACCGATCGCGGTTATCTATCGGACGCGCCCCCGAATTTGCGGGTGCTTACCGGCGCTACCGCGACCCGGGTGATGGTGGAGGGCGGTCGCGCCGTGGGCGTGGAGTTGGTCGCGGGCCGTGGCCGGCGACCGATCGAGCCTGCGCGCGCCACCCGCGAGGTGATCATCAGCGCCGGGGCGCTCGGTTCGCCGCGGCTTCTGATGCTCTCCGGTATCGGCCATGCAGCTCACTTGCGGGAGCATGGGATTGAGGTGATCACCGATCTGCCGGTCGGTGACAACCTGCACGATCATCTGTTTGTGCCGATGTCCTATCGGGCCCGCGGTGGGCGCAGTGCGTCGCCGTTCAGTTTCGCCGGCGCAGCGGTCCGTGAATGTCTGCGTCCTCGGTCGACGTATCTGGCGCACACTCTGTTCGAGGCCGTGGCTTTCGTCGACAGCGGCGTGCGGACGGGCACTGGTGTTCCGGACCTGCAGATGTTCATCCTTCCGATGAGCTATCCCGAGAATCAGGACGATCCGGGCCTACACCTGGCCGCTGAGTCGTCATCGTCGTTGACGCTCATGCCGACGATGATCTATCCGGAGAGCCGCGGAACCGTACGACTGGCCTCGACGGATCCGTTCACCGCTCCGCTGATAGATCCCAATTACTTGGCCGAGCCTCGCGATCTGGCGACCCTGGTGGCCGGCATGGAGCTTGTCCGGGAGACGTTGGCGCACCAGGCGATCGCGGGCGAGGTGGGCCGCGAGGTGCTGCCCGGTTCGGATCAGACCGGCGGGGACCTCGCGGAGTTCGTGCGGCGAAACGCCTCGGGCGTGTATCACCCGGTCGGGACGTGCCGCATGGGTACCGACGAACGTGCAGTTGTCGATCCCGCGCTGCGGGTGCGGGGCGTGATGGGACTCCGCGTGGCTGATGCATCGATCATGCCGAGCATCGTCGGTGGCAATACGAACGCCGCTGCGATGATGATCGGGGAGCGAGCTGCCGAACTGATCATCGGAGTGTGATGCCCGTCAGCCGTGGGGCCGCCTCGGCAGCCTCACGGCATCCGGTGCGGGTGCGACGGGACATCGTGGCGTGTCCCGGCCCCGTCGTGTCACTGCGGATTGCAGCGGTCGGACTCCACGGTGATATTCGTCGGCCGACCCTCGGGTTGTGCGATCTGCCACGAGCTGGCCTTTCCCGCGGTGAATGGTCCTGGGGCCCCTTGCGATTCGTAATAGCCGCGGGGATCCCAGGTCTTGGCCTGGGGGTATGGCCACGGACAGGCCACACTGGATGCCGCACCAGTCGTGCGTGCCAGCCAGAACGCTGAGCTGAAGCTCATCATCGCGACATTCACCACGACCGCCATCACCAGGAAGGTAGCCAACTTCGGGTGACCCGCAAACAGGCGCAGCCGCTGGGCAATCTTGTCTGCCTGGGATTTTCCGGTGTCATCGCGATAGAGCAAGATCGACGCCGGGATCATGATGACCGTGATGAGCACGCTGGCCATCAATAGTGGGAACTGACTGTTCTTGCCCACATCGATCGAGCCGAACTCGACGACATGGCTATAGGTGAGGAACTGCGTACGGGTGAGCAGGATCTCCTGCGCAGCATCCCAGATGGCGCCGATGACGAACGTCAGCGCGCCGATCGAGATCAACGGGTGACGCCAGACGAAGGCTTCCGGGCCGCGGCGTCGTTGAATGGCCCGCAGGACCGGCATGGCCAGGAAATAGGGAAGCAGGACGTAGGGCGCGTAGATGACTGAGGTCAACGGTTCGATAACCGGAGAGATGTTGAGCCACGGCCAATTCCGAGGGAAGTGCCAGAGATTCGGGTTGTACACCAGACCGATTGCCCAGTTGTTGATCGGGTCCCACCAGAACAGCGTGCTGGAGGCCAGGATCATGAGAATGACCGGATGCCCGGGATGGCGGCGCCAGACCAGAATCGAGGCGGCGATGGTGATGAGCAGGAGCGCCGCACCCAAGACCTGGCCCCAGAACACAAAGTCGATGCCGGACCACAGCGGCACCACCGGCGGCGGCTTGCCCACGCCGTCTGGGTTCTGATTCTCCGGTGATGCCGCTCCATGCTTCTGTGCAGTCACCAGGACGAAGACGGCCAGCGCGGCGACGATCGCCCAACAGAGCGGAGCCTTCCAGCGGGAATCGGTCGGTGGCGACGTCGTGCGGTTGGTGACGGGCTCCTTGGCAGAAATGGACGGCTTCATGGCACTCCCGTAATCCCAGCGATTGTGGTGACGCGTGAGGCGAACCTCGCCCCTTGGGGAGCGTAGCGCATATATTTCAGATAATGAACTATCATTCGGTGGGTCCTGCCTGATGGCGAGGCGAGGTATGGTGTGGCGTCGTGGCCGACACCATTGGAGCTGCAGACGACGGCGACATCGTCGACTTCCTCGGCGCTGCAACGGACATCCGACGCATGATTTCAACCCTCACCACGCCGGTCGCACGCGAGTACGGGATCTCGGAACGCGCCCTGGGCATCATTTTTCTGGTCCATGCCGGCCTCGACCGTCCCGGATTGCTGATCGACTATCTCAACGTGTTGCCGAGCACTATCACTTCGGACATCGACAAACTGGTCGCCGCGGACCTGCTACGCCGGTCGCCATCGAATGACGACCGGCGCGTCACCCGAATCGAGGTGACGCCGCGAGGCGCAGCCGCCCAGCGGGAGTCATTGCGCCAACTGCACGACTTTTTCCGCGCCAAGGCGGCGGGCGTGGCCCTCGAAGAACTCCACTCTTGCATCTCCACGCTGCGCAAGCTCAGCGGCGTTCCGCAGTCGTCGGTTCCCAACCCGATGCGCAAGGCTGACGACGTTCGCTGACGGTCGGGTCCCGCGGGGGGCGCTGCCTCGAATCTGGGGGTCAACGAATCGCGCCTTGATGGTCCACCGGTCCCTGCGTGGTGAAAGCTGCGGACTATGGTGCGGGCTGGACCAATCGTGCAGCCGTCTCGGCTGAAATCATCTGGCTAGGAGTGGATCTGGTTCGCGGCCCATACGCCGGCCGCGCAGCTTTGCGATCGTCGTGCCCGTCAGTCGCGTGCGCGTCGCGTTGGCCACGTACACCGAGAGGGTGGGGTATAGCCGTGGAGGGCGGGAATCGCGGAGCCATGGAAACGGGTAGCTGTCCAGCGGTCCGTCACTCGCCGGTCTTCAAAAGGGAGGCCAGCAGCTCCACTCCGCGGAGGATGTCGCCAGGCGGCCGGTCGGCGAGGTTGTCGGTCGCCTGCAGGGTGGCCAGGCCGTGAGACATCGACCAGCCGGCGATGACGAGGCTCGCGACATCGGCGTCGGTGATGGTGTCGGGCTCGTGCGTGCTGATGAGGCTTCGCCGGGCGCTGCCGTAAAGAATGTCGAAGGCTGCCGTTCGCGCCTGTAGGAGGTCAGGGTCGTTCTGGTGGCAGAGGTACGGACGGAACGCCACCTCGTAGAATCCGCGGTTCTCGAGGGCGAACCGCACGTACTCAGCCCCTCCGGCCAGAAACCCCAATTCTCCGGACGCGACCGGGCCGATTGCCGCCGCCATTCGCCTGAACCCCTCTGCGGCAACGGCAGTGAACAGTCCGGTCTTGTCGGTGAAGTGGTGGGCAAGCGCCGCGTGCGACACGCCCGCCCGCCGGGCGATCCTGCGCATGGAGGCCGCCGAGACGCCGACTTCCTCGACCTCGGAGATCGCTGCGGCCACGGCTGCAGTGCGCAGATCGCCATGGTGGTACGACCTGTGATCGGCTTCGGTCATCGCCCAAGAGTACGCCTGGGGCCAATCTGTCCATTGATAAGTTTCCAGCTCAACGCTAGTCTTACCAATGGTAAGTTCGTGTGACGAGCCAGGAGGGTGCCGATGGAATCCTTCGACGTCGTGGTGGTCGGCGGGCGCTGCGCCGGTTCGGCGCTCGCCACCTATCTGGCGCGGGCGGGTATGCGGGTCTGCCTCGTCGACAAGGCGAACTTTCCGAGCGAGACGCCGTCGACTCACGTGATCCAGCCCCGTGGGGTCGCGATCCTCGACGAACTGGGCGTGTTGGGTCCGGTGCTGACGCACGGTGCGGTGCAGTTGGACCGCTTCAGCCTGGTGAATGACGATGTGCGCATCGACGGGGTCCTCGATGATGGATTCGCCTGCCCCGGCCTCAACGCGCGCCGGACGATCCTCGATCAGGAATTGCAACAAGGGGCCATTCGCTCAGGTGTCGAGGTGAGGAACGGATGCCGCGTGACCGGTATCCGCATGTCTGGCGAGAGAGTGATCGGTGTCGAGACTGCGGACGGGTCGCTGGGCGCCGACCTCGTGGTGGGTGCCGACGGCTGCAGGTCGGTGGTCGCCGAGGCTGTGGGCGCGCACAAGTATCTGGTCAAACCACCCGGGCGGGTCCCGGTCTGGGGCTACTTCACTGCCGGGCCTCAGGAACCTCGGCTGCGGATCGCGCGTAAGGGCAATCTGGCATTCTTAGCCAGCCCAACGGATTCGAGCCTGTACATGGCCGGGCTCGCCGTCGACCATGCCGACGCCCATGACTTCAATCGGAACCGAGAAGCCAATTTTCGCGACGCCCTTCGCGCCTGGCCCGAGCTTGACGAGATCGTCCGCGGCGCCGAGCGCGTCGGGCCGTTGCGGGTGATGATGAACTGGCACAGTTATTTTCGGGAATCGGCGGGACCGGGGTGGGTGCTCGTCGGTGACGCGGGGCATTTCAAGGATTTCACTCCGGCGCAGGGCATCGCCGACGCGCTGTGCCAGGCGAAGTCACTGTCGACCGTCATCCAGGCGACGATGGGCAGGGCCGTCGCGCAGGACGAGGCCCTGTACCGCTGGTGGCGTCACCGCGACCGCAGATCCTATGACATGTACTGGCTCGCAATGCAGATGGGCCGGCCCGGCCCTTCGTCACCGTTGATCACCGAGGTGCTTCGGCGAATCTCCTGCGACCCGAACGGTGCTACCACCCTCCTGAAGGTCCTCAACCGGGACGTTCTCTCTGACAAGCTGTTCACCGTCGGGCGACTGCTCGCAGCGACGTACACCACCCTCTGGAATCATCCGGGCCGGAGACGAGCTACGTTCGCCGAGATCGGTGCTCTACTCGCGGCGGAGGTCGACAAACGCCGCGCTCCACTGCGGTCATCGACGACCCGTTGCGGTTGAGCCACGCCAAGGCAAGTGCGCTGCTTCAGTTCGCGTGCGGGATGTGATGTTCCCGAAGGTTGCGTAGCGGTCGCTGATAGGACGGGTCGGTCCGGTCGCGGGCAGGCTGACCGTTCACCGCGATGTCAGGGACGTCGGCAAAGGGCATGGGCATGGTCGGTAGCATGCCCGACCATTCGATAACGTTCGTACGAAGCATGATTCGCCATCCCGGGTCGCTCCGTACCAGCCGGTCGAAGTATCTGCCGCCGGCCATCCAGTTCGAATCGTCGCGGTTGCGGGCAACGAACAAGTAGTAGGTCTCGCAATGCGCAGTGTCACTGTCGATTTCGCAGGTGTGGTTGAGGAGATGGTGCTGGGTGGCGATCTGTCCCTGTTCGTGCATGGCTCGGGCCCACTCGTAGAGATCGGCCGGCCCACCGACGAAATCGCCTGCGGCGATTACGGCAGCGTCGTGGAATGCCGTGAGAAACAGGCCCCGGTCGAACCGGTCGAGACCGCGGCTGAACCGGGTAAGGCAATCAATGATGTCTTGCCGGTCAAGGAGCGCTTCGAGCCGTGACTGTCGGTCAACGTCCATGTTCGTCCTCCGTGATGGGCTCCCAGATCGGGGATCCCCGTTCAGCCCGTAGTGACGGCACTGTCTTTCCGTCGATGTCGGTGATGCCGTAGCGCTGTGCGAGCTCGGCAGTGATGAACGTTCCGCCGGACAGATCCATCAGGCTTGGGTCGGTCGCCAGCGCACGGATGACCCTTCCGGGGAACTCCGGCGAAGAACTCATGGCCGGATTCGTGACGATCGATTCGGTCATTTCCGGAGTAACGGCCAGATTGCGCCGAGCTCGTTCGGTCATAGTCAGGCCCTGCCACAACGACACCGATGCCACGCGGTGTGGCTGCAGTTCGATGGCCATGTCCCGTGCCATCCGGTCGACGGCCGCCTTGCACAGGCCGAAGACCACGCCGTAGGTATAGGTGACGCCGACGTAGCCGGAGGTAGCCACGATCAGCCCGGATCTCTGCGGGACCATGATCCGCGCAGCATGGTGCGCTGCAACGAAATTCGATCGCACTCCGACGTCGATCATCTGCCAGTTGGATAGTGGCTTCTCCCAGAATCCTCGGGGTTGGGTGAGATCCTCGGGGAGAGCGAAGGCGTTGTTGACGAGGATATCCAGGCGGCCTTGCTCAGACCGGATCTGGTCGAACAGCGCCGCGACCTGGTTGTCGTTGCCATGGTCGACCTGCACAGCGATTCCCGTGCCGCCTCGCCGTGTTATCTCGTCGGATGTCTCATCGACCGTTCCCGGCAGTTCGTGCTGCGCGCCGGATGTCGAGCGGCCAGTTACGTACACCGTTGCGCCGGCTTCGCCCAATGCCAGGGCGATGCCTTTGCCGATGCCGCGGCTCGCGCCGGTGACCACCACGACTTTGCCTGTCAGCGCGGTCATTCCGCAACATCACTGGTGTGGTGGTAGGGCCATCGGTCGCCGAGGAAGCCCTCACTTGGATCTTTGGTGGCCCGGCCGGCGTAGCTGTCGATGTCGAACGGCATACCCATCAGGCCGGCTGACCAATCCGCCGACGTGCCCAGATCCTGACACCAGTCATAGAGCATGGTGCGCTTGGCGATGCGCCAGTCGCCGCTGACGCTGTCCATCCAGTCCAGATACCGGCCTCCGATGACCAAGTCTCGTTCTGTGCCGCGCGTAATCGTCCGGTGATAGGCCAGCACGGGAGTCTCCACCAGGGCGGTTTCATCATGCAGATCGATCAGGATCTGCCCCAGAACATGTTGTGTGACAGGGATGTCCGGTGATCCCGGTACGACCCAATCGAGATACTTCTCGAGCGTCCCGGAGAAGATGCCGAGGTCGACGATCGCGCCGGGCCAGTACGCTCTGGAGATGAGTTCGGCATTGCGGCGGTCTTCACCGCGGGCCAGCCGGGCCAGGCAGTCCCGGATCTTTTCCCGATCCAGCAGTTGTGAGAGTTCATGCGTGAGGCTGTTCATGTCAGGTGAACGCCTCCTCACCCACGAGTTTGGTCCGGGTGAGCAACCGACCGGAGTCCGGGTTGTAGGGCATCGCACGGTGCATGGTGCCGGTGTTGTCCCAGATCACCAGGTCGCCGACGGACCATTGGTGGCGGTAGACGAGTTCGGGTTGAGTTGCCCAGTCGCGCAACCGCACCAGAAGCTCGGCACTCCTGCGGTAATCCATGTCGACGACATGCCGGGCGGTACAGCCCAGGACCAGCGATTTGCGGCCTGACCGGTGGGTCCACACCAGCGGCAATTCCTTGTCGCCGATGCGCATCATGGCTTGCAAATGCTTGAGGGTGGGTTCGGGTTCGAAGTAGAACAATGAGTTCCACGCCGAATGCATCACCGTCAGCTGATCAAGCGCCGCCTGATCGTCGTCGGACAGGCCATCGTAGGCCGCATAGGTGTTGCAGAACTCGGTGTCACCGCCGCCGTCACTGGGCAATACCCGACTGGAGAGCAGCGACGCTCGGATCGGAACATCGTTCATGGTTCCGTCGATATGCCAGTACAGCGAGCCCCTGAGATAGTCGGCAGAACTATTCACGTTGGTGTCCAGGGTGACGTTGTACACCGATTCTCCGGTGCGTTCGGGCGCGAACACGCCAAGTGTCTCGGTGAACGCGACCTGTTCATCGTCGGTGAAACTGATTTGCGGGAACACCAGCACGCCACGTTGTTCGAGAAGTTCTCGGAGTTCGGCGGCAAAGGCACCGCTGAGCAGCGCCGCTTTGTCTGCGAGGATCTCGGTTCCGATGCGTGGCTTGATATCGCGAGTGTTCAGCTGCGTCAAGGGCCCCTCGGACGGCTTGGGAAAGTGCGGCATAGCGGGTCTCCAACGTCTCACCTTGGATGCGCACCCGAGCGGCGCGACTAGCTGATCGTAAAGTAAGCCCTAGCCGTTCAGAAAGTAAGGAATATTGCAAACAAGTTTATGATGATCTTTACGATCAGCTAGTACATTGCTGGACAACAGTGCATCGGTTGAGGAGTTCGCGATGGGCACAGAGGTTGAGGACGCCGTCGGACCGGCGACGACTCGGCGCCGGATGTTGGACGCGGCCATGCAACTGTTCCTCACGTACAGCTTCGCCGGGACTTCCCTGCAGATGATCGCCGACGAACTCGGCCTGACAAAGGCTGCGATCTACTACCACTTCCGCACCCGCGAACAACTGCTGATCGCACTGATGGAGCCCATTTTCAGCCAGATCGCCACGGTGGTCGAAATCGCAGAACGCAAGCGAACCGTGCGAGCCCGCGCTGAATCGATGCTCGTCGGTTATGCCGACATCGTCGCCAGAAACCGGAACTTGGTTCCCGTCACCACCTTCGACCCGAGCGTGCGCGCCGTATTGCGGAATCATCCCGAATGGGCGGCGCTGATCGACCGCCAGATCGCACTGCTGGCGGCGACTGACACGCCTGATCGGGGAACAGTTAATGCCGCCGTCGTTCTCACCGGCCTTGCCGGGGGTGCTGCCACCGCGGACCGGCGTATCGACGATGAGGCCCTGCGATCCCAACTGATCGACTCAGGCCGGCGCGCAATGGGATTCGTCGATATGCCCGCCAGCCATTGACGCCGACCAGAATATCGGTTGCAGCGACATGGAAATCGTTCATATGCCCACGCGTGCAGCCAACCCGTTGCTGCAGCCTGTGGATGAACTCCGCGCTGGGGATAACTCGGCCTGATTGAGCCGGT
Source organism: Mycobacterium sp. DL440 (assembly GCF_011745145.1). NCBI lineage: Bacteria > Bacillati > Actinomycetota > Actinomycetes > Mycobacteriales > Mycobacteriaceae > Mycobacterium > Mycobacterium sp. DL440. The sequence continues at coordinate 1,459,828 of NZ_CP050191.1, forward strand.
TCTGTCGGACGGTGTCCGCACGGTGTGGGCATGAGTTATTTGACACGGGCCGAGATCGGCGCACTGGGTGAACAGCTGGCCGTCGAGCATTTGGCGGCGCAGGGGTTGCGCACGTTGACGCGCAATTGGCGCTGCCGCTACGGCGAGCTCGACGTGATCGTCGAAGAGGTCGCCACCAACACGGTGGTGTTCGTCGAGGTGAAGACCCGTACCGGGGACGGTTTCGGTGGGCTGGCCGAGGCGGTGACGCCGCAGAAGGTGCGCCGCATCCGACGACTGGCGGCACTGTGGCTGGCCGAGCAGGGGGTCCGCTTCGCCGCACTGCGTATCGATGTGATCGGGGTACGCGTCGGTCGCCGCCGAGAACCGGAACTGACCCACCTGAAGGGGGTGGGCTGAAATGGGTTTGGGCAGAGCCTATTCGGTGGCCGTGCGTGGGGTGGCGGGTGTGATCGTGGAGATCGAGGCCGATATCACCTCAGGGCTGCCCAGCGTGAACCTGGTGGGACTTCCCGACACCGCTTTGCAGGAATCGCGGGATCGGGTACGGGCCGCCATCACCAACTGCGGAAACACGTGGCCGATGTCGCGTCTGACCTTGGCGTTGTCCCCGGCCACGTTGCGCAAGGTCGGTTCGGTCTACGACGTGGCCTTGGCCGCGGCGGTGCTGTCAGCGCACACCAAGACTGCTTGGGCGCGGCTGGAGAAGACGGTGCTGCTCGGTGAACTCGCTCTCGACGGCCGGGTCCGTCCGGTGCACGGCGTGTTGCCGGCTGTACTGGCCGCCAAGAACGAGGGTTGGCCGACGGTGGTGGTGCCGGTCGACAACTTGGCCGAGGCCAGCCTTGTCGACGGCATCGAGGTGTGCGGTGTAACAACCTTGCGGCAACTGCAGGCCTGGCTCGACGGCAAGGGTGACCTACCGGCACGGGTCTCGGCGCCGGGGCGTGCCCCGGAGGCGGCGGCGGATCTCGCCGACGTCGTCGGGCAGGCCCAGGCCCGCTACGCCGTTGAGGTGGCGGCCGCGGGCTCCCATCATTTGATGCTCACCGGTCCGCCCGGGATTGGTAAAACGATGTTGGCGCAACGCCTTCCGGGTCTGTTGCCGCCGTTGTCGTCTGCGGAATCGCTTGAGGTGACAGGGATTCATTCGGTGGCGGGGTTGTTGGCGGGGGATACCCCATTGATCACGCGGCCGCCGTTTGTGGCTCCGCACCACACCTCCAGCGTGGCCGCTCTCGTCGGAGGTGGAAGTGGCTACGCCCGTCCCGGAGCCGTCAGTCGCGCCCACCGGGGTGTGTTGTTTCTCGACGAATTCGCCGAAATGGGCTCGAGTGCTCTGGAAGCACTGCGAACCCCATTGGAAGACGGCGAGATCCGGCTGGCTCGCCGGGATGGGGTGGCGTGTTATCCGGCCCGCTTCCAACTGGTTCTGGCGGCGAACTTGTGCCCGTGCGCACCACCCAAATCGGTCGACTGCGTCTGTTCGGCTCAGGCCAGGCTGCGGTATAGGGGCAAGCTGTCGGGGCCATTGGTAGACCGTGTCGACTTGCGGGTGGAGTTGTACCCGGTCAGCGCCGGAGCGTTCACGCCCCCGCAGGCCGGTGAGTCCAGCGCCGTGGTGCGTGAACGCGTTGCAGCCGCGCGCCTCGCCGCTCAGGAACGGTGGAAACCGTATGGGATCGGTACCAATGCCGAGGTCGGCGGTCCGTTGCTGCGGCGCGAATTCCGATTGCCCAAAGCCGCCATGGAGCCGCTGCGGTCCGCACTCGACCGCGGGGTGATCAGCATGCGCGGCGCCGACAGGAGTTTGAGGGTTGCCTGGACTTTGGCCGATCTGGCCGGGCGGTCCATGCCGGCTCGCGAGGACGTCGCCACGGCGTTGAGCTTCCGCCAGGCCGGGGTCGTGTGATGACCGACGAGGTCCGGCGTGCGTGGGCCTATCTGTCACGGGTCGCCGAGCCGCCGTGCCGGGAATTGACCGCCTTGGTCGCTCAGGTGGGTCCCGTCGAGGCGGCCGGCCGGGTCAAATCCGGTGACGTCGAGTCGGAGTTGTCGAGTCGGGTCGAAGCCCGCCGGGAATTAGATTGTGCGGTCAAGGATCTGGCTGTCCTCGACAGAATGGACGGGCGGTTGATCACCCCCGATGACGATGAGTGGCCGTTGCTGCGATTCCGCGCATTGGGCGTGGACAAGGATCGCAAGCGTTCCAACGATCATCCGCCGTTGGTGTTGTGGGCGAGCGGGCCGGCGCGGCTTGACGAGGTGAGCGAGCGCGCCGCGGCGATCGTCGGTACCCGTGCGGCCACCGCGTACGGCGAGCATGTTGCCGCTGACCTGGCCGCCGGTCTGGTTGACCGCGACGTCACGGTGGTGTCCGGCGGTGCCTACGGCATCGACGGGGCAGCGCATCGCGCCACGCTCGCGTGTGAGGGCGTGACCGTCGCGATCGTGGCCGGCGGCATCGACAATCCGTACCCGGCCGGGCACAGCGCACTGTTCCATCGGATCCGCCAGGAATGCCTGTTGGTCAGTGAGTATCCACCGGGGGTCGCGCCGGGCCGGCTGCGGTTTCTCACCCGCAACCGGTTGGTCGCGGCCCTCTCGGGCGCGACGGTGGTGGTGGAGGCCGGGTTACGCAGCGGCGCGGCCAATACCGCGGCGTGGGCCAAACTGCTGGGCCGGTCGGTGTGCGCCGTGCCGGGCCCGGTGACCTCGGCCGCATCGGCGGGGTGTCATGCGCTGCTCCGAGGCGATGCCCACCTGGTCGGCCGTGCCGAGGAAATCGTCGAACTCGTCGGCCGCGTAGGCGAACTCGCCCCGGATGAGCCCCATCCCGTTGGGCCGCTCGACGGGCTTTCGCCGACCGAGAAACAGGTCTACGACGCGCTGCAGTCGCGAGGCGCCCACACCGTGGACGAGATCGCGGTGCTCGCCGCACTTCCACCACATCAGATCTTGGGGCCGTTGACGACGTTGGAGCTCGCGGGGATGGTCGTCGGCGAGGACGGGTGCTGGCGGTTGCGCCGGCGCCGGTAGACCCCATGCACGGGCCCCACCTCCGTATAGTCGATGAGGTCGGCTAACAAAGAGATCGGCCGAGCGAGTTTTGGAGGCGGTATGGCAGCACGACCCGTGCATACCTTTCAGGTGGTGCGTCGCGAGCAACTGACCGACCACACGGTCAGACTGGTGCTGGGCGGCAACGGCGATAACGGCTTCGGCACGTTCTCGCCCAGCGAGTTCAGCGATGCCTACGTCAAGTTTGTCATCGTTCCCGACGGTGTCGACGTATCGGTGCTGCCGAAACCCTTGACACTGGACAGCTTTCAGGAGTTGCCTGCCGAACAACGACCCACGGTGCGCACCTACACTGTGCGCGAGGTCGACACCGAGCGTGGCGAGATCACCGTTGACTTCGTCGTGCACGGTGAGCAGGGCGTGGCCGCACCCTGGGCCGCCGCAGCCCAACCAGGTCAGCCCGCCTACCTGATGGGACCCAGCGGGGCCTATGCCCCGGACCCGGCCGCTGATTGGCATCTGCTGGCCGGTGACGAAGCCGCCCTCCCCGCCATCAGCACGGCGCTGGAATCCTTGCCGGACAACGCGATCGGCAAGGTCTTCATCGAGGTGGCCGGCCCAGGAGACGAAGTTGAGCTCACCGCTCCCGATGGCGTCGAGGTCACGTGGATCCACCGGGGCGGGCGCGCCGACCTGGTCGGCGACGAACATGCCGGAGACAACGCACCGCTGATCGCCGCGGTCAAGGAGGCGGCCTGGCTGCCGGGTCAGGTTCAGGTGTTCATCCACGGCGAGGCCCAGGCCGTGATGCACAACCTGCGCCCCTACATCCGCAAAGAGCGCGGCGTCGCGGCGAAATGGGCCGCGTCGATCTCGGGGTACTGGCGTCGTGGGCGCACCGAGGAGACTTTCCGGCAGTGGAAGGCCGAGCTGGCCAAAGCGGAGGCCGACACCGCAGGTTGATGGCAGGCCGGCGGTCCGGGATGGAAAGGTAGCCGTCATGGCCTACGGCGACTATCAACTCGAGATCTACCTGCAGGGGCTGTCCGGCGTACTGCCGACCATGCCGATGGACTATGCGAGCCTGGAGGCCAAGGCCCAGGCAGCCATGCCGGCATCCATCTGGTCGTATGTGGCCGGCGGGGCCGGCGACGAGCGCACCCAGCAGGTCAACCGCGCCGCCTTCGACCGGTGGGGATTGATGCCGCGGATGTTCAACGCGCATCGTGAACGGGATCTGTCTGTCGACGTGTTCGGCCTCACGCTGCCCTCGCCGCTGTTCATGGCACCGATCGGGGTGCTCGGCATCTGTGGTCAGGACGGGCACGGCGACCTGGCCGGCGCCCGGGCCGCCGCACGTACCGGGGTGCCGCTGATGGTGTCCACCCTGACCGAAGATCCGCTGGAAGACGTCGCCGCCGAATTCGGCGACACCCCAGGCTTCTTCCAGCTGTACACCCCGACCGACAAGGACCTGGCGGCCAGCCTCGTGCAGCGCGCCGAGGCGGCCGGGTACAAGGGCATCGTCGTCACGCTGGACACCTGGGTTCCGGGGTGGCGCCCGCGGGACCTGACCACCTCGAACTTCCCGCAGCTACGCGGTAAATGTCTGGCCAACTACACCAGTGATCCGGTGTTCCGAGCCGGCCTGCAGCAGCCGCCCGAGGAGAACCCGCAGGCGACAGTTCTGCGCTGGGTGAGCCTGTTCGGAAATCCGCTGACCTGGGACGACCTGCCGTGGCTGCGGTCGCTGACGAAACTGCCGCTGATCCTGAAGGGCATCTGCCACCCCGACGACGTCCGGCGCGCCAAGGACGGTGGCATCGACGGCATCTACTGTTCCAATCACGGTGGGCGCCAGGCCAATGGCGGCCTGCCCGCGATCGACTGCCTGCCCGGTGTGGTCGAGGCGGCAGACGGGCTGCCGGTGTTGTTCGACTCGGGAATCCGCAACGGCGCCGACATCGTCAAGGCCCTCGCGCTGGGCGCCACCGCGGTCGGGGTGGGCCGCCCATACGCGTACGGGCTGGCTTTGGGTGGCGTTGACGGCATCGTGCATGTGCTGCGGTCGCTGCTCGCCGAGGCCGACCTGATCATGGGGGTCGACGGATACCCGACGTTGGCCGATCTCACGCCCGAGGCACTGCGACGGGTCGACTGACCGCCGAACCGTGCACGACGTCGCGTTCTGCGGGGTCGATTCCGTGCATTCTTTTGTCACGCTGGAGTGGCGTTCGAGCTGCGTAGCCACTCCAGCGTGACGAACCGCTGGTAACAAGGCTGCTCACGACCCCTGGCCAATGATTATTCAGCCATGTAGCATTTTCCTTCATGAGTGTAGAAACCGTTCGCGAGAGGGCTGCCCACCTGGGGCCCGAGCGGCGGCGCCCGCAGGTGCTGGATGCGGCCCTGGCGATTGCGGTGACTGAGGGGGTCGCCGCGGTCACGATCGGCGCGGTGGCGCAGCGACTCAAGGTCACCCGCCCGGTGGTGTACTCGTGTTTTCCCGACCGGGTTGAATTGTTGAGGGCACTGCTCGAGCGGGAATTGGCACTGCTGGTTCAGGGGGCGATCGATGCGCTGCCCTACGGCCGCGCGGATGCCGACGAAACCGTCTTCGTCGAGGGTTTCCAGTCGTTGCTTGAGACGGTCGCCAGCCGGCCCGATTCCTGGCGGCTCGTGATGAGTGCCGACCCGGACCCGGCCGTGGCCAAACACTTCCGCAACGGTCGCGCACTGATGGTCGGCAAGGTCTCCCGACGGCTGGCGCCCACCCTGGCACGTTGGGGCACCACCGATGCCGACAAAAAGCTGCCGGTGCTGGTCGAGCATTTCGTGTCCACCTGTGAAGGCGCGGTGCGAACGTTACTGAACGAAGACGGAAAATACTGGACCCCAACCACATTGGGTGAATTCATCGGATCGGCCACTTATCGGGCGTTTCGCACCGCCTGACCCACTGCAGAGGAGTACTCACTATGTCCGATCTTCAGCCGATGGCTGACTACGGGTTCTTCGGACCGGATTCGGTGACCTGGAAGGTCTGGGGGCATGCGACGACGCCGATCATCGGACTGCAACGCGCCGTGGTGGTCGAGGAACTCGACCCTGCCCTGATCGCCGCGGTCGACACCACCGGCGCCAATTACGATCGGCCCCGCACCCGATACGACCGGACTGTGCGTTACTTCGCGATGGTCGCTTTCGCCGACACCGAATCGGTGCTCAAGACCGCGGATGTTCTGGTGAAAGTCCATTCGAAAGCCATTGGCACCGAACCCCTGAGCGGCAACAAGTACGACGCCAACGACCCCAAGTCGCAGCTGTGGATCCTGCTCACCGGCTGGCACTCGGTGCTCAAGGCTTACGAACTGTACGGCGGCGGAAAGCTGACGGCCGAGGAGGAGGCCCGCTACTGGCAGGACTGCGCACGGGCCGCCGAGTTCCAGACCTGCGATCCGGTCGACGTCCCGCGGACCCGTGACGGCATCAACGAGTACTTCGAGCAGATGCGGCCGCACCTCGCCGTCAGCGAGGCCGCCCGCGCGATGATGGACCATCTGCTCAACGCCAAGGTGGTGTTGCCGCCCGCGCCTCGGATCGCGAACCCGGCCGTCGAAATCCTCAACTGGTTCCTGCGCGCCGGGACCATCGCCACCATGCCGCGCTGGATGCGCCGGCTCAGTGGATTTGATCAGCCCCGCCTGGTGGATGTGGCCGTGCGACCGGTGCTCAGACTCGGCTTCGGCGTGGTTGACCGGGTTCCCCGGCTGAAGCTGTTGGTTTCCAAGATCATTGCCCCGTCGGTGGTGCCTATCGCAGGCCCCTACATCATGGGCATACCGCCGCGGTCGACCGAAGTGCTCAGTCCCGAAGAAGGCCGCAGGCGCTATGGCTACGTCAAGCCCGCCGATGCGCACAAGGAGTTGCGGGCGCGACAACACGAGCGGGTGTTCGGCCAGGGTCAGCGACCCAGCGACGAGGGCCTCATCGAATCTCAGTCCTACCTAGGGAGTTTGGCGTGACCGCACGATCCGATGTCCTGTTCGATCCGAACCGGACCGCCTTCGACCAGTTCGATACGAGAACCCGGGAGATCTTCCGGGCCACCATCGACTTCTTCGAGTCCCACGGCAAGCGGTGGCTCAAGCAGCAGGACCGGGATCGGGTCTGGTACAGCGACTTTCTCGACCTGGTCAAGCGGGAGGGCATCTTCGCAACGTTCCTGACCCCGGCGTCAGAGGCCGGCGGCGATGCCGACAAGCGTTGGGACACCGCCCGCAACGCGATGTACAGCCAGATCCTCGGGTTCTACGGCATGCAGTACTGGTACGTCTGGCAGGTCACGATCCTCGGGCTCGGCCCGATCTGGCAGTCGGAGAACATCGTGGCGCGCAAAAAGGCTGCCGTCCTGCTGGATTCGGGGGAGATCTTCGCGTTCGGGCTGTCCGAGCAGGCGCATGGCGCCGACGTCTATTCGACTGACATGGTGCTGACGCCCGGCCCCGACAACGCAGCAGACGGGTCGTACACCGCGACCGGCGGCAAGTACTACATCGGCAACGGCAACCTGGCCGGCATGGTCTCGGTGTTCGGCCGTCGCTCCGACAAACCCATCATCGACAGCTCCGATCTCGACCGGCGCCGTCCCGAGCAGGACTTCGAGGGATACCTGTTCTTCGCCGCCGACAGCCAGCATTCGAACTACCACCTCCGCAAGAACGTCGTCGACGGCCAGATGTACGTCGCGGCGTTCGACCTGGAGGACTACCCGGTCGGTCCCGACGACATCCTGCATGAGGGCAAAGCAGCCTTCAACGCCGCCATCAACACCGTGAACATCGGCAAATTCAACCTCGGATTCGGTGCGGTCGGGGCCTGTGAGCATGCCATGTACGAGGCCGTCACCCACGCGGAGAACCGCGTGCTGTTCGGCCAACGAGTCACCGAGTTCCCGCAGATCCGCCGCATGCTGGCCGACGGCTACGCCCGGCTGGTCGGCATGAAGCTCTACAGCGAGCGCGCGATCGACTACATGCGGAGTGCGAGCCTGGACGACCGGCGTTACCTGCTGTTCAACGCGATCGAGAAGATGAACGTCACCCGCGAGGGCGAGAAAATTGTCACGCTGCTGTCCGACACCATCGCCGCCCGCGCTTTCGAATCCGACATGTACTTCACCATGGCACTGCTCGGCGTCACCGGGTTACCACGGCTGGAAGGCACGGTGCACGTCAACATGGCGCTGTCACTGAAGTTCATGCAGAACTACATGTTCGGCGCATCGGATGCAGCGCTCGCCGCGCTGAACGTGCTGCCGGTCGGCCGGGCCCCGGCACCGTTGGTGAGCGCACTCGCCGGAGGCTTGCGCACCGTCGGTGGCGCCCTTGCGGAATCGCCCTTGGCGCAGCGTATTCCACAACTCAAACCGCTGCTGTCCGAGGTGCCCGAGGTGCCGACCCGGCGAGACGGTGTCAATGACGACTTCCTGTTCCGACAGGGTCCCAGCAGTGGGTTGGCGAAAATCAGGTTCGGGGACTGGCAGGCTGTGCTGCGCCGATTTGCGACGACGCCGAATGTCGCTGTGTTCCTGGCCCAGGCACAGGCCTTGCAGACGCTGCTGGCGGTGGCGGCACCGAACGCCGAACAACAGCGCAACGTCGACTTCCTGCTCGCCATCGGCGAGATGTTCACTCTCATCCCGTATGCCCAGCTGATCCTGGAGCAAGCCGAGATCGAAAACGATGGAACCGACAGCCTTACCGATCTGATTGGCCAGCTGTTCGAGGTGCTCGTCACCGACATGTCCACCCACGCGACCAAGCTGCACTGCCATGCGGATGCCACCGCCGTGCAACAGCAGCGTGCCCTCGACATCGTCAAGCAGCCCGTGGCAGATTCCGCCCGCCGCGATCGCGTGGTGACCGCTGTACGCGGACTGGCCGACCGCTACGAGATGAATCCGTGATGGTCACGCGACGGTAGAGGCCCGGCGCGTCGGGTGCAGGCCGGGCCCGGTTCTGCCAGGGTGGCACGATGGCCGCAGTCGGAGACGTACTCGCCGAGTTCGACGAGTATCTCGCGCTGCAATGCGGCAGGTCTGAGCACACCCGCCGGGCGTACCGGGGTGATCTGAGGGCGTTGTTCGACCACACCGGCGGTGGTCTGGACACCGTGACCCTGCCGGCGCTGCGGTCATGGTTGGCCACACAGGCGGCGGCCGGAGCGGCACGGACCACGCTGGCGCGGCGCACCTCGACGGTCAAGACCTTCTGCACCTGGGCGGCCCGGCGGGGGCTTCTCCCAGATGACTCCGCGGCCCGGTTGCAGGTCCCCAGGGCCCACCGCACCCTACCTTCGGTGCTGCGTCGCGATCAGGCGATCGACGCCATGGAGGTGATGAATTCCGCTGTGCAGGAAGGTGATCCGCTGGCATTGCGGGACCGGTTGATTGTGGAGATGCTGTACGCCACCGGGATCCGGGTCAGCGAGTTGTGCGGGCTGGACATCGACGATATCGACACCGCACGTCGGGTGCTGCAGGTGCTGGGCAAGGGCAACAAGCAGCGCACGGTTCCGTTCGGCGAGCCCGCACGCCACGCGCTCACAGCGTGGCTCACCGAGGGCCGGCCGGCCCTGGCCACCGCCGATTCCGGGCCCGCACTATTGCTCGGGGCTCGCGGGAAACGGCTCGATCCGCGGCAGGCCCGCACCGTGGTGCACCAGACGGTCTCCGCCGTCGACGGTGCCCCCGACATCGGCCCGCACGGACTGCGCCACAGCGCGGCCACGCACCTGCTCGAAGGTGGTGCGGATCTGCGCATCGTGCAGGAGTTGTTGGGCCACACCTCATTGGCCACCACGCAGCTCTACACCCATGTCACCGTGGAGCGACTGCGTGCCGTGCACGACAAGGCCCACCCACGGGCCTGATCAGAGGAGACGTCATCGCCGCGATCCGAGCCCGCATCGACCTGCCGTCGGGCCCCGTCTCCTATCTCACCTGGGAACCCTCCGAACCTGGATCCACAGTGCTGTTGCTGCACGGCGGCGGGGTGGACAGTGCATCGTTGTCGTGGGGCGGCATCGGCCCCCGGCTGGCCCAGGCCGGTTACCGCGTCGTCGCACCGGACCATCCCGGCTACGGCCACAGTGCGCCGGCCCGGCTGCTGGTGACACAGGAACGGTTGGTCGGCTACGTGGGGGAGTTCGTCGACGCGCTCGATCTGCAGCGCTATGCGGTCGGCGGACTCTCGCTCGGCGGCGGCATGACCATCGGCCATGTACTGGACCGACCGGACCGCGTCACCGGCGCGATGCTCCTGGGCAGTTACGGCTTGATGCCCCGGCTGTCGGACGGACCGCTGTCCGGAGTGCGGCAACTCGTCACCTGGGCAACGTTGCGTACCGGCCTGTTGGGCGCGGTGACCCGCTGGGTGGGTACCAATCGCAGGGCGATGGTGCGCAGCATGCAGGCACTGATCACCGACCCCGCGCAGGTCACCGACGCGTTGATGGACGAGATCATGGCCCAGGCGGGCCGACCCGAGGGGTTCCGCGCGTTCGAACAGTGGCAGCGTGACCAGGTTCGGTGGAATCGGCTGCGCACGGACTACACACCACGGCTGGTCGAGGTGAGGTGCCCCGTGCTCGTGATCCACGGCGATCGTGACCCAGGCGTACCCGTCGCGCGGGCCCGCGCCGCTGCCGAGCTGACCCCGAACGGACACCTGAAAATCGTTGCCGGTGCCGGACATTGGGTTCAGCGTGACCAGCCGGATGTCGTGCTCGATGCGATCATCGGATTCCTGCGCGGCCTCAGCCCAGCGGCTTGAGCCGGATCGGCGTCTCGGCGAGCAGCCCCAACGGGTCGACATAGTCCGCCCGGGCGGCCGCGCCCCACATCGCTCCCCAGTGCAGGCAGGCCGTCGCCGGACAACCGGGGTGGCCGGCCAGCAGCCGGCCGAGCATTTGCCCGGCCGTGACGGTCTGTCCGGGCCGTACCGCGGCCTGCACCGGTTCGTAGCTGGTGCGCAGCCCACCCGGGTGGGCGAGTGAGACCACCGGACGGCCGGCCAGCACGCCGGCGAACACCACGGTGCCCGGCCCTGCGGCATAGATCGGTTGGTCCGGCGCGGCGGCCAGGTCGACGCCACGGTGGCCGCGGTTCCAATTGGGGGAGGGGGCATCGAAACCCCTGGTCACTGCCGGTCGCGGAGATACCGGCCAGTGCAGACGGGAGCCCTCGGCGTGGGCGCCGGTCGGCCACATCCACGTCATACTCACCAGCAGCGCCATCACGGCAAACCTCACCACCCCAGTTCAGCGTCAACCCGGGCGGATCGGAAGTCCCGAAACCCGGGGCTGTGGATGAACGGGTCCGCGTTTGCCGCGTGGTAAAAGCAGGCCGGTGCAGCGTGTAAACTTCTACCCGCAGCTCGCTAGCGGGCTGACTTCGCGTGTCTGCGCATATCGATTGCCTCAACGGGGTCGTACACGGATGCCGACGGTCCTGACCTGGGATTTCCCGGAGCGGGTTCGGCAGCCGGCAGGCACCAGGGCCTGGCATCACCCCGACGCTGGGCGACAACCGACAACATAAAGGATGAGTTCATGGCTGTTGTGACCATGAAGCAGCTGCTGGATAGCGGCGCTCACTTCGGGCATCAGACCCGTCGCTGGAACCCCAAGATGAAGCGGTTCATCTTCACCGACCGCAATGGCATCTACATCATCGATCTGCAGCAGACGCTGACCTACATCGACAAGGCTTACGAGTTCGTCAAGGAGACGGTGGCCCATGGCGGCACCGTGCTGTTCGTCGGCACCAAGAAGCAGGCGCAGGAGTCCATCGCCGAAGAGGCCACCCGCGTCGGCATGCCCTACGTGAACCAGCGCTGGCTGGGCGGCATGCTCACCAACTTCTCCACCGTGCACAAGCGCCTTCAGCGGATGAAGGAGCTCGAGGCCATGGAGCAGACCGGTGGCTTCGAGGGTCGCACCAAGAAGGAAATCCTCATGCTCACGCGTGAGAAGAACAAGTTGGAGCGGTCCCTCGGTGGAATCAGGGACATGGCCAAGGTGCCGTCGGCGATCTGGGTCGTCGACACCAACAAGGAGCACCTCGCCGTCAACGAGGCCATCAAGCTGGGCATCCCGGTCATCGCGATCCTGGACACCAACTGCGACCCCGATCAGGTCAACTACCCGATCCCGGGCAACGACGACGCCATTCGCTCCGCAGCACTGCTGACCAAGGTGGTGGCCTCCGCGGTCGCCGAGGGTCTGAAGGCCCGGGCCGGCGCAGGTGCCGGTGAGAAGCAGGCCACCGAGGGTGTCGAGCCGCTCGCCGAGTGGGAGCAGGAGCTGCTCGCCGGTGCGACCGCCGGCACCGCCGAGGGCGAGGCCGCGGCGGCTGCACCCGAAACATCCACTGACGCTTCGTAATTCCAGGAGAAGTCTTTACATGGCTAACTACACCGCTGCCGACGTCAAGCGACTGCGGGATCTGACCGGCGCCGGCATGCTCGCTTCGAAGAACGCTCTGGTCGATGCCGGCGGCGACTTCGACAAGGCGGTCGAGCTGCTCCGTATCAAGGGCGCCAAGGACGTCGGCAAGCGCGCTGAGCGCGCCACTGCCGAAGGTCTGGTCGCGGCCAAGGACGGCGCGCTTATCGAGCTGAACTCCGAGACCGACTTCGTCGCCAAGAACGCCGAGTTCCAGGAGCTCGCCGACCAGGTCGTCGCGGCTGCTGCCGCTGCGAAGGCCGGCGATGTGGATGCCCTCAAGGCCGCCAAGGCCGGGGACACCACCGTCGAGCAATCGATCGCGGACTTGTCCGCCAAGATCGGCGAGAAGCTCGAGCTGCGTCGGGCCGCCTACTTCGACGGCACGGTCGAGACCTACCTGCACAAGCGTGCCGCGGACCTGCCGCCGGCCGTCGGCGTGCTGGTCGAGTACGAGGCCGGCGACGCGGAGAAGGGCAAGGAGGCCGCTCACTCGGTCGCCCTGCAGATCGCCGCGCTCAAGGCCAAGTACCTCACCCGTGAGGACGTGCCCGAGGACATCGTCGCCAACGAGCGCCGGATCGCCGAGGAGACCGCGAAGTCAGAGGGCAAGCCTGAGCAGGCGCTGCCCAAGATCGTCGAAGGTCGCGTCACGGGCTACTACAAGGACGTCGTGCTGCTGGACCAGCCGTCGGTGTCCGACAACAAGAAGACCGTGAAGGCCCTGCTGGACGAGGCCGGGGTCACCGTGACCCGCTTCGTGCGGTTCGAGGTCGGCCAGGCCTAGCAGTACACCGAGACCCGGGCGGCACACCACACCCGGTTTGACGGCTCAGCCGTCGCCGCCCGCCGCAAAACCCCGCGCTCATTCCGGCGATCCCGGAAAGCGCGGGGTTTTGTTCATTCGTGACTTGGTCGGTGCCGGGTAGTTGCTCACGCCGGCGCGAGGAGCTTTGCCGGTATGGGAGTGTGGCAGGTACCAATGGTGTTGGAGGTGAGCATGCGTGTAGGGGTTGTTTTTCCGCAGACAGAACTCGGCGGGGATCCAGGAGCCGTGCGAACCTACGGCCAGCGTGTCGAAGAGTTGGGCTTCACCCACATCCTGGCTTACGACCATGTCGTCGGCGCAGATCCGGCTGTCCATCGGGACTGGGCAGGCCCTTATGACCTTTACACCACTTTTCACGAGCCGATGGTGATGTTCGGCTATCTGGCCGCGGTCACCTCACTGGAATTGGTGACCGGGGTGATCATCCTGCCGCAGCGCCAGGCGGTTCTGGTGGCCAAGCAGGCTGCCGAGATCGACCTGCTCAGCGGCGGGCGCCTGCGTCTGGGTGTCGGGCTGGGCTGGAATGCGGTCGAGTATGAGGCGCTCGGCGAGGAATTCGGGAACCGCGGCAGGCGCTCCGAGGAGCAAGTCGAGCTGATGCGCCGGTTGTGGACCGAATCGTCGGTGACCTTCGAGGGCCGCCACCACCGGGTGACCGGTGCAGGTCTGGCGCCGCTGCCGGTGCAGCGTCCGATTCCGGTGTGGTTCGGAGCGGCCTCTGCGCGGGCCCTGGAGCGGGCCGGGCGACTCGGCGACGGCTGGTTCCCGATGGTCGGGCCCGGGCTGGAACTCGATGACGCACGAGCGCGGGTCGAGCGTGCCGCGGTCTCCGCCGGGCGAGATCCCGCCAGCATCGGCATGGAGGGTCGGGTGGGCTGGACCGGTGATCCGGACAAGGCCGCGGCCGACATCGCCGCGTGGGCCGACGCCGGAGCCACACACGTCACGGTGAACACCATGGGAGCGGGTCTGCGGACCGTCGACGAGCATCTGGCCGTGCTGCAGAGCGTGGCCCGGACGCAGTGACGACTGCCCGAGCGGTACTACTTGGTACCGTCTGAGCATGAGTCGAATCTTCGCCTTCGGCGACGATGCCCTGGGTGAGCACGACGCCGTCGGCCTGGTGGAGGAACTGCGAGCCGGCCGGGTCTCGGCGGCCGACCTGATCGAGGCCGCGGTGGCGCGAGTCGAGGCGGTCAATCCCACCCTCAACGGGCTGGCGTTCGAAGCGTTCGACCGGGCCCACGCCCGCGGCGCGGGGCCCAGCCGCTATGGCGGGTTCTTCGACGGTGTCCCGACCTTCGTCAAGGACAACGCCGCGGTCGAGGGCATGCCGACGATGCGCGGCACCGACGCGTGGGAACCCCGTCCCGAAACCGCCCATGGAGACTTTGCCCGCGCGTACCTCGCCACCGGCCTGGTGCCGCTGGGCAAGACCCGGCTCTCGGAGTTCGGCTTCAGTGCCTCCTGCGAGCATCCGCGCCTGGGGCCGGTTCGCAACCCGTGGAACCCCGCCTACACCGCGGGCGCCTCCTCGTCGGGTTCGGGTGCTTTCGTCGCGGCGGGTGCGGTGCCCATCGCCCACGCCAACGACGGGGGCGGCTCGATCCGGATCCCCGCCGCCTGCAACGGTCTGGTCGGCCTCAAGCCGACCCGGGGCCGGCTGCCGCAGGACAAGGACCTGCGGATGATGCCGCTGCGGATCGTGTCCGACGGAGTGCTCACCCGATCGGTGCGTGACACCGCGGCGCTCTACCGGGAGATGGAACGCGTCTACCGCAACCCCAAGCTGCCGCCGATCGGCGATGTCAGCCGCCCGGGCAAGCAGCGCCTGCGCATCGCGGTGTGCACACAATCGGTCGTCCATGACGCCGGTCCGGAGATGACCGAGTTGACCCACAGGACGGCTGCGCTGCTGGAGGAACTGGGCCACCAGATCACCGTGATCGGCAACCCGGTCCCGGCCCGGTTCAAGGATGATTTCCTGCTGTACTGGGCGTTTCTGGCGTACGCGCTCGTGCGGGGCGGGAAGCGGACCTTCGGCCCGAGTTTCGACCGCGACAAGCTCGACCAGCTCACCCTCGGACTGGAACGACTCGCGTCGCGCAACCTGTATCGGGTCCCCACGGCGATCGCCCGGCTGGCCCGGTCCCGGCGGATCACCGAGCGGCTGTCCAACAGCTATGACGCGGTGCTCATGCCGACCCTGGCCGAGCCCACCCTGGAGATCGGCCGCCTCGATCCGACCGCGGACTACGAGCAGATCATCGACCGATTGCTGGGCTGGGTGGCTTTCACGCCGCTGCAGAACGCGACCGGAGACCCGGCCATCTCGCTGCCGCTGGCCCAGACGGAGTCCGGCCTCCCGGTAGGAATGATGCTGTCGGCGACCCGTGGCCGCGAAGCCCTGCTGCTGGAGCTGGCCTACGAGCTGGAGGAGGCCAGACCCTGGCCCCGCATTCAAGAACCGGCCCCGCCAGCCCCGCGGAAACGGGCGCGAAAAGCGGTGAGATAGACGTTCTTTGGCATCCACTGTGGTGGAAGCGAATGCCGGCCCGCCTGTCCGTCCGGATTTTGGCCAGGTGCTGGGCGCGCAGGTGACCGCGTCCTCCTATGATGACCGGCAGGTGTCACTGTTGCGGGGGTGTGAATGACGTCTGGACCAGACGACCAGTCGGGCGACGACGGTCGGGGATCGATCCGTTGGCAGGATCCGAGTACCGCCACGCCGCGGCCCCCGACCGTGGCCGAGGCGCGGCAGCGCGACAAGGCACAGAAGGCCCGTGAGGCGGCCGAGGAGTGGGCCAGGCTGCAGGAGGAGAGGCGCGAGCAGCGGGCCGCCACCGGCAAGAAGGTCCTGATGGGCTCGGTGGCGGTGGTCGGTGTGGTCGGGGTGGTCGCGCTGGGTTACCAATTGCTGCACAAAGAGGAAATCGCAGCCAGTTGCGTCAAGGACGGGTCCAACGAGGTAGTGCCCGACTCGTACTGCTCCAGTGGCCACAGCAGCTCCGGCGGTACTTTCATCTATCTCGGCTCGCCATACCGCTATTACTACGGCGGCAACAATGGCGGGGTGGGCACCGTGGCCCGGGGCGGAACGCTGGAGGTTCCCAAGGGCACCACGCCCAAGACCAAATCGGGGACGTCGATCAAAAGGGGCGGATTCGGCTCGTCATCAAGCTACGGCGGAAGCTCGGGAAGCTGAATGCGCCGTCAACGTAGTTCCCCGCGAGCCGGCTGGGAACAGATCATCGCCGACCAGGGC
The DNA here is from genome assembly GCF_011745145.1 of Mycobacterium sp. DL440. Classification (NCBI taxonomy): domain Bacteria; kingdom Bacillati; phylum Actinomycetota; class Actinomycetes; order Mycobacteriales; family Mycobacteriaceae; genus Mycobacterium; species Mycobacterium sp. DL440. The sequence goes on from NZ_CP050191.1 coordinate 1,476,450, forward strand.
ATGTGTTACGGAACTCCGGCGCGCGACGCGACGGGCGCCGACCGCCCGTACTGGGATGAATCGGTGCACTACGTCTTCGACATGGACGAGGTGCTGTCGATCGAGGCTTCCGTCGAGGTGCTCCACTCGATGTGCCTGGAGGCCGTCGAGAACGTCGTGCTGACCGGCCGCTATCGCGACTTCGGGCTTCCCGAATGGAGCTGGGAGCACATCGAGAAGTCTTGGCGGCGCAGCGATCCACACCTGTACGGCCGCTTCGACCTGCGCTACGACGGTCGTCGGCCGCCGGTGCTGCTGGAGTACAACGCCGACACCCCGACCACACTGCTCGAGGCGGCGATCCTGCAGTGGCACTGGAAGACCGATGTCTACCCGGCCGATGATCAGTGGAACTCCCTGCACGAGAGGCTAGTCACCCGCTGGACCGAAATCCGTGACCGCCTCCCGGGCACCGAGACCTACTTCACCTGGTCAGGAGCCGAGACCAGCGGTGAGGATCACGTGACCGTGGCCTATCTCCAGGAGTGCGCGGCCGAGGCCGGTCTGCGCACCGTGGGCCTGGCGATCGAGGACATCGGATTTGACCAGGACCTCGACCGGTTCGTCGACCTGGAGGAAGCTCCCATGTCGTCGGTCTTCAAGCTCTATCCGTGGGAGTGGATGCTCGACGACGATTTCGGCCGCCGGGCGATCGAGCAGCTGCCTGCCACCATGTGGGTGGAGCCGTTGTGGAAGACACTGTTGAGCAACAAGGCGATCCTGGCGGTGCTGTGGGAGATGTATCCCGGGCACCCGAACCTGTTGCCGGCCTACGTCGATGACCCGCATGAGCTGACCGAGTACGTTCGCAAACCCAAACTCGGCCGTGAGGGCGCCAACATCACCATCGTCGGCGCCGGGTACGAAACCGAGACCGGCGGTGTGTACGGCGAGGAGGGCTACGTGTACCAGTTGCTCGATCCGCTACCGCAATTCGACGACATGCGCCCCGCCTTGGGCGCATGGATCGTCGGCGACGAATCCGCCGGACTCGGGATCCGCGAGACCTCCGGTCTCGTCACCGACAACGGCGCTGCCTTTGTGCCACACCGCATCCCGCAGTGACCCGGAAGGACTAACCTATGACAACCACCCTGGTTGCCCTCAGCTCCGATTACTGGTCGGTCCTCGGCCATGGGGTATCGGCCATCCTGCTGTACTCGATTGTCGGTGTGGCGCTGATGGTCCTGGGTTTCTACGTGATCGACTGGACCACCCCGGGACCGCTGCGGACCCTGGTCCAGGCCGGCCGGCCCAACGCCGCCGCGGTGGCTGCCTCCGGCGTGGTCTCGATGGCGCTGATCATCGTGCTGGCCATCTACAGCTCGTCGGGTGATCTGGTCCAGGGCCTGATCACCACGTTGGTGTTCGGGCTGTTGGGCATTGCGGCCCAGGTCTTATCGGTCCGGCTGGTCGGCGCGATCAAAGGGATCGACATCGGCGGGGTGCTGGCCGCCGAACGATTTACCCCACAGGTCCTGGTTGTGACGGCCTCCTACCTGGCATTCGGGCTGATCGTGGCGGCCGCGATCCTCTAGCTCCCACCGCTCGCGCTAGAGGGTCCGGCAGATCTCGGCGGCTGCGCGCGCCAACGCGGCCGGACCCCCACGCAACGCTTCATCCAGCGGGGTGCCGGGTGCGGTGATCGCCACCAACGTGTCGACGCCGTTGGCCAGCAGGACGTCAGCGTCGGGGGCCACCCGGCCGCCGAAGATCACCACCCGGGCACCGGTGCGTGCAGCCACCTGCGCGACGCCGAATGGCGTCTTGCCCAGCATGGTCTGAGCGTCGACACTGCCTTCGCCGGTGAACACCCAGTCCGCTCCGGTCAACGCCCGTTCCAGTCCCACCGTCTGGGCGATCACCTCGACGCCCGGGTCGCATTCGGCGGCAAGGAATTCCATCAGTCCGAAGCCCAGACCGCCGGCGGCCCCGGCGCCCGCTCGATCCGGTCGGGCGTGGCCGAGCGAGGCCTCGGTCACCTCGACCAGGCGGGTCAACGCGGATTCGAGGGTCGCGACATCAGCCGGGGTGGCCCCTTTCTGCGGGCCGAAAACTGCACTGGCGCCACCGGTTCCGAGCAGCGGCGCCGTCACGTCGGAGGCGATCCGGACGTGAACACCGGCCAGTCTGGGGTCCAGGCCGGAGACGTCGATGTGCTGCAACCGTGCCAGCGCCCCGCCGCCGGGCGGCAAGGCGGCACCGTCGGCATCGGTGAAGGCGACGCCCAGGGCGGCAAGCATGCCGGCCCCGCCGTCATTGGTCGCCGAACCGCCGATGCCGATCAGCAACTCGGTCACGCCGTGGTCCAGGGCCGAGGTGATCAACTGCCCGACGCCGAATGTGCCGGCGCGCAGGATATCCCGGTCAGATGGGGTCACCAGCTCCAGACCGGAGGCGCTGGCCATCTCGATCACGGCCAGGCGGCGCCCGGCGACGTAGCCATAGGTGGCGCGCGTAGGCCGACCCAGTGGGTCGCTGACCTCGACCGCGACGCGGTCGCCGCCGAGCGCGTCGACGACGGCATCCACAGTGCCTTCACCGCCGTCGGCCATCGGCACCCCGATGCACTCGGCGTCGGGCAGTACCGACCGGACGCCCTCGCGCAGCGCCGCCACCGCTTGCGACGCGGTCATCGACTCCTTGAAGGAGTCCGGGGCCAGCACGATCTTCATCGGCTGCGGACATTACCGACTGTGGCGCTGCTCGGCGCGGCGGAAGTCGGGACGGCTCAGCTGACCGCGTGCGCCAGGAGCCGCTTGAGCTCGCGTCGCTGCTCGGTGTCGAGGCGGTCGAGCACCTCGTCCTCGGCGGCGAGCACCGCCGCTTCGGCACGTTTGAGTAGTTCGACGCCCTCGGCGGTCAACTCGGCGGGCAGTGCCCGTCCGGAGTCGACGGTGGCCGGCCTGCGCACCGCGCCGCGGTCCTGAAGGCCGCGCACCACGTTGTTCATCGCCTGTGGCGACACATTCGTGTGGCGGGCCAGTTCAGCGTTGGACTGGCCTGGGGCCATCGACAGGACGCGGAGGCAGACGAACTCGGGCAGTTTGAGGCCCAGCGGTTGCAGCTGCGCGGAGACCCGTGGCTGCAACACCGCGACCACGCGATACATCAAATATCCAAGTGGCTGTTCCTCCAGGATGCCGCCCATGTCGGAGTTCATATCAAGCATATTGACACATATCAATCAGGTTGATATACCGGACGCATGACCACACCAAGCGAAATGTCAGACGCAATGTTCGAATCCGCTTACCGCGGTGAGGCTCCGGAGTTTGCCGGGGTGCGCCCGCCGTGGAGCATCGGCGAACCGCAGCCCGAGATCGCGGCACTGATCGCCGAGGGCAAGTTCCACGGCGAGGTGCTCGACGCCGGCTGCGGTGAGGCGGCCACCGCGCTCGATCTGGCCGAGCGCGGATTCAGCACGGTCGGACTGGACCAGTCGGCCACCGCCATCGAGTTGGCCCGGGCCGAAGCCGCCAAACGCGGGCTGACCAACGCAAGCTTCGAGGTGGCCGACATCAGCGCGTTCACCGGCTACGACGGTCGCTTCGGGACGATTGTGGATTCCACGCTGTTCCATTCCATGCCCGTCGAACTTCGCGACGGCTACCAGCAGTCGATCGTGCGGGCCGCCGCTCCCGGCGCCTCCTACTTCGTGTTGGTGTTCGACAAGGGGACGATGGGCGATTCCGGACCGGCCAACCCGGTCGGCGAGGAGGAATTGCGCGAGGTCGTCGGCAAGTACTGGGTGATCGACGACGTGCGACCGGCCCGCATCCACGCCCACGTGCCAGCGGAATTCGCCAACTTCGCCGATTTCGCCCGAATGGACCTCCGCGACGAAGGTGCCGATCGCAAGTCCATGGCGGCCTGGTTGCTACAGGCGCATCTGGGATAGTCGCCGGCCGATCTGCGCCGCCGGCGACACTCGGTCCTCGGGAGTTCACCCAAACTAGGTGTGCCGCCCGCCATAGGGCAGGATGGAGAGGCCGTCCAGGGGTAACCCGGGTGGCTCTCTACATCGAGGAGTGCCGAGGAAACCGATGGCGGATCCGAATGTCGCCGGCGAGGGCGCAGCATCCATTCGTCCCTTCTATACAAGGGTTCTGCTGAAGCTCGGCGGAGAGATGTTCGGCGGTGGCCAGGTCGGCCTTGACCCCGACGTCGTGCATCAGGTGGCCCGCCAGATCGCCGCCGTGGTGCGAAGCGGAGTCCAGGTCGCGGTCGTGATCGGCGGCGGTAACTTCTTCCGCGGAGCCCAACTGCAACAGCGCGGCATGGAACGCACCCGCAGCGACTACATGGGCATGCTCGGCACCGTGATGAACAGCCTTGCGCTGCAGGACTTCCTGCAGAAGGAAGGCATCGATACCCGTGTGCAGACCGCCATCACCATGGGTCAGGTCGCCGAGCCGTACATCCCCTTGCGTGCCGTGCGGCACCTGGAAAAGGGTCGCGTCGTCATCTTCGGTGCCGGCATGGGCCTTCCGTACTTCTCCACCGACACCACGGCTGCGCAGCGCGCCCTGGAAATCGGGGCCGACGTGGTGCTGATGGCCAAGGCTGTCGACGGCGTCTACACCGCCGACCCACGGGAAGACCCGAACGCCGAACTGCTCACCGAAGTCAGCCATCGCGAGGTCATCGACCGCGGCCTGCGGGTCGCCGATGCCACCGCCTTCAGTTTGTGTATGGACAACCGGATGCCGATGCTGGTGTTCAACCTCCTCACCGAAGGCAATATCGCCCGTGCAGTGGCGGGTGAGAAGATCGGAACACTGGTCACCACCACCTGACCCGCCGCGCACGCGAGGAGCAAGATCGATGGAGAACCCGAAGTGATCGACGAAACTCTCTTCGACGCCGAAGAGAAGATGGAAAAGGCCGTGAGTGTGGCCCGTGACGACCTGTCCACAATTCGGACCGGCCGCGCTAATCCGGGCATGTTCTCCCGGATCAACATCGAGTACTACGGGTCCATGACGCCGATCACGCAGATGGCGAGCATCAACGTTCCCGAAGCGCGCCTCGTGGTCATCAAGCCCTACGAGGCATCGCAGCTGAGGCCGATCGAAGACGCGATCCGCAACTCCGACCTCGGGGTCAACCCGACGAACGACGGCAACATCATCCGGATCTCCATCCCGCAGCTCACCGAGGAGCGCCGCCGCGACCTGGTCAAGCAGGCGAAATCCAAAGGCGAGGACGCCAAGGTGTCCGTGCGCAACATCCGTCGCAAGGCGATGGAAGAACTCAGCCGGATCAAGAAGGACGGCGAGGCCGGCGAGGATGAAGTCGGGCGCGCGGAAAAGGACCTCGACAAATCCACCCACACCTACACCGGCCAGATCGACGAGTTGGTCAAGCACAAGGAAGGCGAGTTGCTGGAGGTCTAGGCGACCTTCAGCACCCAAGTCCCGTGGCACAGACTGAGCCACCGCAGAAGACCTCGCGCGCCGGCCGCGACCTGCCGGCCGCTATCACCGTCGGCGTGGTCCTTGGCGCCCTTGCGATAGGCACCCTGCTCTTCGCACCCATCTGGTGGCTGCCGCTGCTGGCAGTCGCCATCGCCATCGCCACCCACGAGGTGATCCGGCGGATGCGCGAACACGGCTATGCGCTGCCCACCGTGCCGCTGCTGCTCGGCGGGCAGGCGATGATCTGGCTGACCTGGCCGTTCGGGGCGGCGGGTCTGCTTGGCGCCTACGGCGGCACCATCGTTGTCTGCATGGTGTGGCGGCTGATCGGCCAAGGGCTGGACCAGCAACCCGTCAACTACCTGCGCGATATTGCCGCCACGGTCCTGCTTGCCAGTTGGGTGCCGTTGTTCGCGGCCTTCACCGCGCTTCTCATCTTCGCCGACCACGGCGGCGCCCGGGTTTTCACCATCATCGTTACGGTCGTCTTCGCCGACATCGGCGGTTATGTCGCGGGTGTCCTGTTCGGCAAGCATCTGATGGCACCGGCGATCAGCCCCAAGAAGTCCTGGGAGGGTCTCGGCGGTTCGCTGCTGTTCGGTATCGCCGCCGCTGTGGTCTCCGTGGCGTTCCTGTTGGACAAGCCGGCCTGGGTCGGTGTGCCGCTCGGCCTGTTGCTGGTGATCACCGGTGTGCTCGGCGACCTGGTCGAATCGCAGATCAAGCGCGACCTCGGGATCAAGGACATGGGCACGCTGCTACCCGGTCACGGCGGGATCATGGACCGGATCGACGCGATGCTGCCGTCCGCCGTCGTCGGCTGGATCGTGCTGACGGTGCTGGCGTAGGCCGCGTTCGCTGCGCGCGCCAGATGCGTTCAGCCAGCACGCGAGGGCACCGAGGACCAGTCCTGCGGCGATGCCGATGTTCACCCGCTCGCCAAGCATGAGCCAGGACAACACCCCTGCGACTGCGGGGATCACACAGAACAGCATCGCGACCGCCGAGGCGCCGTGTAGGTTGATGGCCCGCACGTACAGCGACACCCCGAGTATGGCGTTGAGGAACACCACGCCGGTCACCGCCAGCACGGCTTGGGTGGCGTCATGCACCTCGATCGGTGTGCTGAGGGCAAGCGCCAAAGCGGGGATGAACGCGACGGCGTTCTGTATTGAGGTTGAGGCCCGGAAGTCGATATCAGAGCAGAACCGCTGTTGATAAACCCCTCCGGCAGCCAGACCGAGCAACGCCACCAGCAGCAATCCGACCGCCGGGTCGATTCCACCTGAGGTGACCAGTCGCGTCGCGCATGCGGCCAGGACTGCGGCGATGCCGAGCACCAACGCGGCCACCCGGCGCGGCGTCAGCCGGTCACCCAGGAACATCGCGGCGAGCAGTGCGGTCGCCACCGGGTTCATCGCGATGACCACTGCGCACAGCACTGCCGGCGCGCCATGCTGAATCGCGATGTAGAGCGCGCAGAACTGCACAGCCTGCATGAGCAGACCCGCCACTGCGACGTGGAACAGCTTGCGGCCGGTGGGGAAGCCGACCCGGGCCAGCCCGGCCCAGGTGCCGAGGATCAGCCCTGCCAGTCCGAAACGAACGGCCAGCACCGCCATCGGGGACAGGGCGTGCACGGCCAGGTTCCCGATCGGATAACCCAGGGCGTAGAAGAACGTCACGGTCGTCGCCGTGTGCGTCGGCATCGGTTTGGGCGGCATGATCCCCATCGTGAGCCAGCCTCGTGCGCGCGGTCCAACGATTATCGGCAATCACGATCGATCGATGATGCTAATCAATAAGGCGGAATAACTCCTTGAATAGAAAGAAATACCTGCTCTTTGATCGTAAGTGCTGATCGGAGTACCTTGATCGCATGGGACAGGTGCTGGACATTGCACCGTTGCGCAGCCTGGCGGCGGTGGCGGACTGTGGCGGGTTTCACCGCGCAGCCGCGGTGTTGCACATGACGCAGTCCGCCGTCAGCCAGCATGTGCGGCGTATCGAAGCCGTCGTGGGCGGCCCGGTCGTCGAACGATCCGGCCGCGGTGTCGCCTTCACTGAACTGGGACATCGCGTCCTCGGTCACGCCCGGGGCATCCTCGCCGCGCACGATGCGGCGCTGACCGATCTCGGTGCGGCCGAGGAACAAGTGCTGCTGATCGGTGCCACCGAGCACGGCGCCGATGTGATGCTGCCCGCGCTCACGGCGGCGCTGGGCGAGCGGTTGCCCAACTGGCGGTTGCGGTTTCGTCTCGACCGCAACGTCACGCTCGCCGACGCCCTCGAACACGGTCTGGTCGATCTTGCCGTGATGCTCGACGGTTCCGGACTGGATCCCGCCCATGCCTCCGGAACCCTTGCGCTGAAGTGGGTTTCGGGCCGCAGCTTCGCTGCCGCGGCGAACCAGCCGTTGCCGGTGGTGATGTTCTCCGAACCCTGCACGTTGCGCGAACCCACCTTCGCCGCGCTCGACCGGTGCGGGACCGACTACCGCATCGCCGCCGAATCGGCGAATCTGTCCGGCCTGTTCGCTGCGGTGCGCTCTGGCCTGGGTGTGGCACTGTTGCCGATGATCGGCCGGTTACCGGACGGGTTGTGTCTGGCCGAGGGGCTGCCCCCGGCCAGCCGCGCCTCGGTGTTTGTCCGTGGCCGCGCCGGGGTGGACACCGAGCTCCTCGACACCGTTGAGCGGACCGTTCACGACGTTCTCGCCGGACAAGCCTGATACTGGAAAAGACATGAAGCAGGAATTGGTCTTCGAAGCCCCGCGACGCGGTATGCCGCCGCCGCACCTTGCCGATCTCGACGAGGACGGCCGAGCCGCTGCGGTCACCGCGCTGGGTCTGCCGAAATTTCGGGCCAAACAGCTGGCCAACCAGTACTACGGCCGTCTGATCGCCGACCCGCAGCAGATGACCGACCTGCCTGCTGCCGTGCGCGACCAGGTGGCCGAGGCCCTGTTCCCGACGTTGATCGATCCGGTGAAGCAGATCCAGTGCGACGCGGGGGAGACCCGCAAGACGCTGTGGCGCGCGGGCGACGGCACGACGTTCGAGTCGGTGCTGATGCGCTATCCGCAGCGCAACACGGTGTGCATCTCCTCGCAGGCCGGCTGCGGCATGGCCTGCCCGTTCTGCGCGACAGGCCAGGGCGGTCTGAAGCGCAACCTGTCCACCGCCGAGATCCTCGAGCAAGTCCGGGCGGCGTCGTCGGCCATGCGACTCGAGCATGATGGGCGGCTGTCCAACATCGTCTTCATGGGCATGGGTGAGCCGCTGGCCAACTACAACCGGGTGCTGGCAGCCGTGAAACGGATCATCGCGCCACCGCCGAACGGCTTCGGGATCAGCGCCCGCTCGGTGACGGTGTCGACGGTCGGTCTGGCCCCTGCCATCCGGAAACTCGCCGACGAGCGCCTCGGTGTCACCCTGGCCGTGTCTCTGCACACCCCTGACGACGAGCTGCGCGACACCCTGGTGCCGGTGAACAACCGGTGGAGCGTCGACGAGGTCCTCGAGGCTGCGCGGTACTACGCCGATGTCACCGGCAGGCGGGTGTCCATCGAGTACGCGTTGATCCGCGATATCAATGACCAGCCTTGGCGCGCAGACCTTCTCGGTAAAAGGCTGCACAGCAAGCTGGGTCAGTTTGTGCATGTCAACCTCATCCCGCTCAATCCCACACCGGGCAGCAAATGGGACGCCAGTCCCAAACCGGTCGAGCGGGAGTTCGTCAAACGCGTTCAGGCCAAGGGAGTCTCGTGCACCGTGCGCGATACCCGGGGGCGAGAGATCGCCGCGGCCTGCGGCCAGTTGGCCGCCGAGGGCTGAGCCGCGGCGTTGACTTTGAACTGAGGTCGCAAAAGATCGAGTAGACGTCTGCGTAGATTCAATGTCAACGTGGTCGGCGTGAGTGCTAGTGCGGCGGGTTGGTGAACCAGAGGTTCTCCTCACGCAGGCTGCGGCTGCGCCAGCCGTCGGGGGTACGCACCAACTCGTGGTGGTAGTACCCGCCGCACGCACTTGTCTCCGACATCCCCGGTAACTGCATGGGGTTGTAGAACATCGCCCGCACGG